>DASYRW010000189.1:0-6522 GCA_036003985.1 Thermoplasmatota archaeon | reverse complement strand
GCGCCAGGAGGCTGTGCTCCTTGCTCCGTCTGCCCCCTTCCAAGCCGATGCTCGTGCTCGTAGCCGTGGTCATGGCGGGCGCGACAGCGCGCGTCGTTCTTGCGGCGCCCATCGAAGGCGCGGTCATCCGGGTCGTGACCGACCAAGAATCGTGGGCCTCCGCCCCGCTGACGTGGGACCCCGACAACGCGCGCTACGAGAACCCGGCAACGCGGACGATGCGGTTGCTTCCCACGCCGCCTCTGTCGTACATCAATGTTCAGGTGCCCGCCGATTGCAACGGGCAATTGGTCGACATCAGCCAAACGCCCCCGGGCGTCACAGTCGGCCAGCTCCACTGCGGCGCGGCAGCGGCGCGCGAGTTCGTGAACTATCCTTTCTTGTCCTCCAGGCCGATCGTCGAGGCACCGGGCTGGACGGGTTACACGGCACGCTACCTCCCGGCGTACGGCGAGTTGTACGCGGGCAACACGCAGGTGAAGTTCGACTGGTGGGTCAACGAGACGGGCGTCACGCCCGTAAACAACAAAGTGACCTGGAACAGCGGGTGGTTGTCTCTGCAATCCGCTGGCGATGTCAAGTTCAGGATTCCAACGAACGTTCCGACGCCTGCGGACTGGCTTGTGACGTGCCCGGGGAACTCCTTCACTTCCATCGTCCGAATCACAACCAGCGATGGCTGGACGGACACGCGCACCGTTGAGGAACCTAGGCACTGTCTCTGAGGGTGAATCATTGAGGCGACACACTGGGGCGCGACGTCAGTCGTGCATCTTCGCCGCGCTTCTGGTGGCCACCCTGACTCTCGGCGCCCCGACGGTGGGTGAGGCGCCCTTTCGTCCGGCGGGAACAACCATCGTGACGTCGGACGGATCAAGCGCGGGCAGTTTCGTCGTGGACCACGAGATGGTGGTCGAGCTGCACGAGGAAGATCTGACGACAGAAGCCAGCTACGCGATCGTGCGGCTCGCGGGGCCGCACGGCGGGCCCATCTGGATCAGGAATCCGGAGGCCGACTGGCCACCCGGCGAACAATCACTGCCGCCCGGCACGTACTTCCTATACCTCGCCTCGACCCCTCCCCGGCCCATGACGCTCGTGATGCATTTCAAGAATGAAACCGGTAGCGCAACGCACGCGCTGCCGACCCCAATTGCGTCGTGGATGGGTGAGATGACGCCAACGTGGGCGCCGTCGAATGTCGAAGGCGTGGGGCTGGCGCGGTGGAGCA
Source organism: Thermoplasmatota archaeon (assembly GCA_036003985.1). GTDB lineage: Archaea > Thermoplasmatota > SW-10-69-26 > JACQPN01 > JAIVGT01 > JAIVGT01. The sequence continues at coordinate 5,291 of DASYRW010000189.1, read as the reverse complement.
GCACGGCTCCGTTCAAGGGCAGCGGAGCGAGTGCGGTGTTCCAGAGTGTGAACTTTGGGCCACCAGGGTACTTCTATGACAAGGAGGTCCGCTGGTCCACCGAGGAGGGGACGCTGCTGTGCGCGGCGAGCGGTCCGAACGTGGGGCCGATCTTCTCCGTATCGGTCCCTCCGCTGCTCTATCTCGAGGAGAGCGCGCATTGGCAAGAGGGTTGGTTCGAGAGCACCTATGGTCATAATGGCACCGCGACCATGGATTTCTTCCAATGGACGGCGTCGTTCGGGCCATTCACGACGATCGCGTACTGGCTTCAGCGCTTGCCCGAGGACGTCCCGGAATTCTGGGCCCATCCGTGGACTCTCCCCATGGACTTGCACGCAACCGACTATGATTACCATTGCGCGGGAGCGCTTGCTGCGGCGGAATTCATGGGGATTCAGCACATTGTCGGGGGGACTCCGGTGGATTAGCCGGGCCCAACACCGCCGCCGCTCCGCCTCCGTCGCCGGTGTTTCGATGAACTCGAGGGGACCCCGCGGTCCACGAGGATCTTCGCGTCGTTCTCGTCCGTCTATCTTGGCCGTCACCGTCAGGGCGGTACCAGCACCGTCTCCAGCATGTCGCCCGGGGGGCTTGCGCGTTCAGGTGCCGGCGTTGTGTTCCCAGGCCCGGAACTTCGCTTCCGATACGTTGTTGGGCTCCAGTTTGTCAATGAGCAGAAGATGGTCCACGTGTCGCCGCGGCCAGTGCAAATTCGGTCTGCGTTGTCCTCGAGCCACTCGGCGTCGCTGTTGGGAATCAGCGACTCGAGAACGTGCACGGGCCTTGCCGCTCTTGTTGACGTGGTCGCGCACGTAGGTGAGCGTCGCATTGCTATTGTCGCCCCTGTCATTGTCCCGGTCGTAGCAGACGGCACCTGCGCGTGTTCCACATGCGCTCCATGTCGGCCACTCGACCTTGGTGCCGTCCTAGGCGGTGTTGGCGGCCGGGTTGGTGAACTTGTGGCAGATGCCGGGGCCGTTGGGGAAGAGGGAGGAAGTGGTTGAACGACGCCTGATAATTAGACCTCGCTGGGAGGCCGGTACGCGCCGAAGACCTCGCGCATCGCGCCGCAGATCTCGCCGGTGGTGCAGCGAGCCTTCGCGCTCGCGAGGATGGGGTCCATGAGGTTGGCGTCGCCCTCGGCCGCGCGGCGCAGCTGCTCCAAGGCTCGGGCCGCGGCCGCCGCGTCGCGCCCGGCGCGGTGGCGCCGGACCTGCGCCACGAGGCGCGCTTCGATGCCGGGATCGACGCGCAGGATCTCGGCCGCGTGGGGCTCCTCGGCGCGGAAGGCGTTGACCCCCACCACGATGCGCTTCCGCTCCTCCACCTCGCGCTGCCAGCGGTACGCACTCTCCTGGATGGCGCGCTGCGGCCAGCCCTGCTCGATGGCGCGCTGCATGCCGCCGAGCGCGTCGATCCGCTCGAGGAGCTTCCACGCCTCTTCCTCGAGCTGGTCGGTCAGGGCCTCGAGCAGGTAGCTGCCGCCCGCGGGATCCACCACGTTCGCCGCGCCGCTCTCGTGCGCGAGGAGCTGCTGGGTGCGCAGGGCGATGCGCGCCGCCTTCTCGGTGGGCAGCGCGAGGGCCTCGTCCATGGCGTTGGTGTGCAGGCTCTGCGCTCCTCCCAGCACGGCTGCGAGGGCTTGGATGGTGACGCGCACGACGTTGTTCTCGGGCTCCTGGGCCGTCAGCGACGAGCCGGCCGTCTGCACGTGGAACCGCAGCAGCTGCGACCTTGGGTCGCGCGCCGCGAAGCGGTCGCGCACGATCGCCGCCCACATGCGGCGCGCGGCGCGGAACTTCGCCAGCTCCTCGAAGAGGTCGTTGTGCGCGTTGAAGAAGAACGACAAGCGCGGCGCGAAGCTGTCCACGGCCATGCCGCGGTCCACGCAGGCCTGGATGTACGCGATGCCGTCCGCGAGCGTGAAGGCCAACTCTTGGGCCGCGGTGCAGCCGGCCTCGCGGATATGATAGCCGGAGATGGAGATCGTGTTCCACTTGGGCACGCGGTGGCTGCACCATTGGATCAGGTCCACGGTCAGCCGCAGGCTCGGCCCGGGGGGGAAGATGTACGTGCCGCGGGCCATGTACTCCTTCAGGATGTCGTTCTGCACCGTGCCCTCAAGCTGCTGTGCAGGGACGCCCTGGCGCTCGCCCACCGCCACGTAATATGCGAGCAGCACGCTCGCGGGCGCATTGATGGTCATCGACGTCGAGACCCGGCCGAGCGGGATGCCCTCGAAGAGCCGCGCCATGTCCTCGACGTGCGCGATGCTCACGCCCGTCCTGCCGACCTCGCCGAGCGCGCGCGGGTCGTCCGGGTCCATGCCGATCTGCGTGGGGAGGTCGAAGGCGACGCTGAGCCCCGTCTGGCCTTGGGCAAGGAGGTAGCGGTAGCGCGCGTTGCTCTCCTCCGCGCTCGCGTAGCCTGCATATTGCCGCATCGTCCACAGCTTGCCCCGATGCCCCGTGGGGTGGAGCCCGCGCGTCCACGGCGGCTGGCCCGGGAAGCCCTCGCGCTGCAAGGGATCGTGGTCGGCGAGGTCGAGGGGCGTGTACACGGCCGAGACCGGCGCGCTGCTCTGCGTGACGAAGGGCCCCGGCCGCGCGGTGTCGCCGGCGCCCGCGTCGAAGGCTTGCTCCCACCGCGCGAGCATGGCGCGCAGGGCCGCGAGGGCCCGCGGGTCGAACACGGGCCGCGAAGCGTCCCAGCCGGCTTAAGGAGCGCGACGCGCCGCGGCCGGCTTCGCCAGGAGCCTGGACCAGACTGCGGCGGCAAGTCTTAAGGCAGGCCTGGCCAACCGGGCCGCGGAGGCCACCCCCTGCCACGCCTGCGGCTCCTCGTCGCCGGGCTCGTCGCCGGCGCCATCGCCCTCGGCGCCGTCGGCGCGGCGGCTGGCTACTGGGTCCTCCACCACGATGCGAGCGAGGCGGACGAGGACCGCGAGTTCAAGATCGACATCGCACCCAGCGCGCCCGGAGCGTACGAGGTCTACCTCCCCGTGCCAGCCAGCGAGGACGGCCAGCCCGCGCCCGGCTTCGGCCTGCGCGTCGTGGAGGGCCAGCCGCAGTTCGGCCTCGTCGAGACCGAGCATGGCTTGGCGCTCCGCGTCCGCGCCGAGGGGCCGGTGAAGCTGGTCACGGACACGCACATCCCGATCCGCCTGACCCTCGACGACGCGCGGTTCTCGTTCCGCCAGTTCAAGTTCTGGATCTTCCTCGACCGCGACGCGGCAGGGCCGGTGCTGGTCAAGCTCGAGGCGCGGCAGCGCCACCACACCGAGGACTGGGAGCGCCACCTCGACACGAGCGGCGCCATCGTGCTCCAGGAAGCCCTCGAACCCGTGGGATGGCAGGTCGTGAAGGCGACGCAGCTCTTCGACATCGCCTATGGGCAGGGCTTCCGTGGAGGCTTCCCGCGCATCGCCCTCGGCGCGGTGGCGACGTCCCTGACGGCCATGTACCTCCCGCTCGGCATCCTCGCCGTCGGATGGGTGCAGCGGCGCCGCGCGTAGCGCGGGTTCTTGAGGGCGCAGCGTCATGGCCGGCAGCTTGCCCCTGACAGAGTTCGTGTTCAAGGTCCGCAGCGAGAAGAGCCTGCTGTGCGAGTTCACCCGCGACCACCGCGACGCGCAGGTGATGATCAACCTGCTGCGCAGCGACGCAGGGCCCTCCTTCAGGGAAGCCCTCTACACCATCCTCGCGCCGCGCGCGCTGTGGCAGGGCCTGCTCAAGCACTTCCCGCGCGAGTACGGCCACTTCGAGCCCGTGCAGGAGCACGACGATTACGTGACCGTCAAGGCGCCCCTCAAGCTCGACTACGCGCGGGGCCACAACCCCATCGTCGCGGCCCTCGAGGTGCTCGGCCCGGACGCGTGGTTCCACCCGCTGCTCGTCAAGGATGGGTACCTGCACATCAGCGTCGTGAGCCCCAGCGTGCAGGGCAGGGACCGCTTCATGGCCTACACGAAGCGCATGCGCGAGCACGTGAGCCCCGACGACTTCAAGCTCGTGCACGTCGGGCCGTACATGGCTCCAGCCTTGGCCCAAGCGCGCGAAGGCCTCACCCCCGGCCAGAACGAGGTGCTGAAGATGGCGGTCGCGCTGGGCTACTACGACACGCCGCGCGGCTGCACCATCGAGGACCTCGCGGAGGCTTTCGGCGTGTCCAAGGCCGCAGCCCACAAGCGCCTGAAGGCCGCGGAGAACAAGATCATCAAGGAGTTCACGGGAGCCAAGGCCTGAACCTTCGGGCGGAAACCTTGAATGGCCTGAGCCCGCTGCCCCCGCGATGCGCGTCCCGTGGATGCCCCTCCTGCTCGGCCTGGCTTGCACTGGCCTGGGGCTGTGGTTCCTGGCCGATGGCTGGGCGGCCGCGAGCGCGGGCGGCGACCCCGCGGCGGCTGCACCGAGCTTCGCGGCGGGCGCGCTGCTGCTCGTGCTCGGGCCTGTGATGGCCATCGCTCCGCTGCTCGCGCCGGCGCTGTACAGGATCTATGGCGCGGAAGCCTTCGCGAGCCGCGGCGGCGCGTGTCCCGTCGTGGCCAAGTGCGCGCGGTGCGGCGAATTCACCTTCCGGGGCAAGGAAGCCTGCAAGGCCTGCGGCGCGCCGCTGGTGGCTCAGACCAGCTGAGCCAGCCCGACGACGCGCGCGGGGCCGCGCGGGAGCGTGAGGGCCGTCCCGGTCTCCGCGGCCTCGCGCCGCACCACGGCGAGGGCCGCGAGCTCGCCGGGCCCGCGCGCGACGCTCGTGACCTTCCCGATGTCCTTGCCGTCGTGGGCGACGGGCTCGCCGACGTCGCACGGCGCGTCGGGCCGCAGCCGGACCGCGACGCGGTTCACGTGGCCCAGGTTCTTGATGCGCGCGACCACCTCCTGGCCCACGAAACAGCCCTTCGTGTACACGATGGCGCCGTCCATGCCCGCCTCGCCCGGCAGGCTCTCCGCCGTGGCTTCGGCGCCGAAGCGCGGCACGCCCGCGCGCACGCGCGCGTCCTCGACGGCGTGCCAACCGACCGCGCCGCCGCCCTGCGCCTTGGCCGCTGCGACGAGCCGCTCCCACGCCTCGGGCGCTTGCTCCTGCCGCACCCGCACCACGTAGGCAGGCGCGGAGGCGAGCGCGTCGTGCGCGAGCACGTTGCCCGCTGGCGTGAGCAGCACGCGGCCGGGCTTCGGAGGCTCGCAAGCGAGGGCTGCGCGGACCGCGTCGTGCGCCTTCGGGCCCTGCACCATGACGACCCCCAGCTCCCG
>DASYRW010000188.1:0-5033 GCA_036003985.1 Thermoplasmatota archaeon | reverse complement strand
GGTGAGCGCCCTCGACCTGGACGTGGCCGCGCTGCAGGCCGGGGAAGAGGCGGCGCGCGCGCTTGGCATTCCCAAGGAAATCCTCGGATGGCGCGTCGGCAAGGTGGAGGAGATGCGCGAGGCGGCCGACACCGTGCTGATGAACCCTCCTTTTGGGGCGCAGCGCAGGCACGCGGACCGGCCGTTCCACGTCACCGCCCTGGCGTGCGCGCCGGTCGTGTACACGCTGGTGAACGCCGAGAGCAAGGATTGGGTCGAGCGCTTCTACGTCGGCGCGGGCGCCAGGATCACGGCGAGCTGGATGTACGACTTCGCGCTGCCCGCGCAGTACGTGTGGCACGAGAAGCCGCGGGCCCACATCGAGGTCGCAGCGCTGCGGGCGGTGCGCGCGTGAAGGTGCTCGGGGCCGCCGACGTGCGGGCTGCGCTGCCGATGGCGCGCGCGTTGGACGCGGTCGAGGCAGCCTTCGTCGCATCGTCGCGCGGCGAGGTGCAGATGCCTCCCCGCACCGTGCTCGATGGCCCCGACGGGCCGACGCTCGTCATGCCAGCGCGCGGGGCGGGCCTGGCCGTGTGCAAGGTCGTGTCGGTGCGGCCAGGCAATGAGGCGCGCGGGCTACCCACGCACCAAGGCATGGTGCTGGTGCTTGACGAGGCCACCGGCGCGCCGCTCGCCGCCCTCGACGGCGCAGCCTTGACCGCGCTGCGCACCGGCGCAGCTGCGGGCGTGGCAGCGCGCCACCTCGCACGCGCGGACGCGGGCGTGCTGGCGGTGCTGGGCGCGGGCACCCAAGCCGGGTCGTGCGCGCGCGCCATCGCGCTCGTGCGCAACCTGCGCGAGGCGCGCGTGTGGTCGCGCACCCCCGAGCGCGCGCAGGCGCTGGCCCGCGAGCTGGGCGCGCGCGCGTGCGCCAGCGCGGGCGAGGCGATGCGCGGCGCCGACATCGTCGTGACGGCAACACCGGCGAAGGGGCCGCTGTTCGACGCGCGCGACCTCGCGGAGGGAGCGCTCGTGTGCGCCATGGGCTCCTTCACCCCTGCCATGGCCGAGGTTCCGCCCGCAGCCCTGGCGAAGGCGCGCATCTGCGTGGACCAGCGCGAAGCGGCGCGGCGCGAGGCCGGCGACCTCCTGCAGGCGGAGCGCGCGGGCGCGCTGCCTCCCAATGTCCAGCATGCGGAACTCGGGGAGATCATCGCCGGGACGCGGCCCGGCCGCAGGAGCGGCGAGACCTGGGTGTTCAAGAGCGTGGGCATCGCAGCCCAGGACCTTTTCGCGGCGCGCGCGGCGCTGGGCCGTCCGCCTCGCTTGGCACAAAGCGAATCGTGATGCCCGGCCACGCAGGTATATGCGCCGCGACGCGGATGGGAACCCCGTGCGCCTGAAGGACCTGAACATCTGGGACATCCTCGCCATCGTCTATGGGACGGTGGGCATCGTCGCCGCGCTCGGCGAGTGGGTGTTCCACTGGTGGCAGGGCCCGGGCGACGTGGTCGCTGCCGTGGGGCTCGCGATGGCCCCCGTCCTCGCCGCGGCGAGCGCCTCGCGCAGACAGGCCAGCGGCATGCTCGCCAAGCAGGATCGCATGCTGGCCATGCAGGAGCGCATGCTGGCGAACCAGGATCGCATGCTCGCCATGCAGCAGAAGATGCTGGCCATGCAGGAGGAGAGCCTCGCCATCCAGCGCAAGCTGCTGGAGCACGCGGAGAAGCAGAGCAGGCTGCTGGAAGAGGTGGTGGCCTCCTTTCGACGCGGCCCAGAAGGCGCGGGCGCGCCGCTGGGCGCGTAGCCACCGGCTGCGCTGAGCTACGCGGCCAGCTCCTTCATCAGCGCCGGGATCACCTTGAACACGTCGCCCGTCACGCCGATGTGCGCTACCTTGAAGATCGGCGCGTTGGGGTCCTTGTTGACCGCGACGATGGTCTCGCAGCCCTTCATGCCGCTGAGGTGCTGCACTTGGCCGCTGATGCCCAGCGCGATGTAGAGCTTGGCCTTCACGGTCTTGCCGCTCACACCCACTTGCCGGTCCCGCGGCAGCCAGCCCGCATCGACGATGGGCCGCGAGCCCGCGACGACGCCGCCCAGCGCCTTGGCGAGCTCCTCGGCGAGTTTGACGTTCTCCTTGTCCTTGAGCCCGCGGCCCACGGCGACGATGACGTCCGCGGCGCTGATGTCCACGCCCGTGACCTCGGGCTGCACGAAGCCCGTGACCTTCTGGCGCGTGTCCTCAGCCGCGACGGTGACCTCGCCCTTCTGCACGCTGCCGCCGGGCTTCTGCTCCTTCGCGGCGGGGAATGCGCCGGTCTGCAAGGTGAGCAGCGCCGGCGTGCCTTGGAGTTGCACCTCGGCGTGCGCGCGGCCGCCGTACAGCGCGCGCCACGCCTTGAGCCCGCCCTCCCATTCCGCGCGCGCGACGTTGGTCGCGATGGGCCAGCCCTTGCGCGCGGCGAGGCGCGGCGCGACGTCGTAGCCCACGCTGGTGTGCCCGAAGAGCACGAGGCTCGGGCTGACCTTGGCGATGATGCCCTCGAGGGCCTTCGCGTACGCGCCGGGCACCTCGTGCGCGAGCGCGGGGCTGTCCACGTAATGCACCGTGACGCCATAGCCCGCCAGCTGCTGCGCGAGGGGCTCGACGCCGCTGCCCATCAGGGCTGCGTGGATGGCGCCGGCGCCCTTCTCGCTGAGGCGCCGCGCGAGCGTGACCTGCTCGAGGGTGGGGTCGAGCAGCTTGTTGTTGCGGTGCTCCGCCACGAGCAGGATGGTCATGTCAGTGCCTCCTGCCGTAGCCCTTCTCGCGCAGGAGCATCGCCAGCTCCTTGGCTTGCGCTTCGTCGTTGCCCTGCAGCATGCGCGCGCCCTGCCCTGCCGGCGGCGGCACGAGCTTCACGAGCTTCGTCTTCGCCGACGCGCTGCCAACCTGGCCGGCGAGGCCGAGGTCCGCGCTCGTCTTGACCGTGATGGGCTTGCTCTTGGCCGCGAGGATGCCGCGCAGCGCGGCGAGGCGCGGCTCGTTGAGCCCGGTCTGGATGCTGAGCAGGGCTGGGAGGGGCGCCTCGACCACGGCGAGCAGGCCGCCTTCCAATTCGCGGTGCACCTTGATCGCGCCGTCGCCGACGTCGGTCTTCGTCACGACCGTCAGGGAGGGCAAGTTGAGGAACTCGGCCAGCGCGGGCGGCACGACGCTCGCGTCCTCGTCCTCGCTCTGCACGCCGCACAGCACGAGGTCGTGCTTCAGGCCCTTGATCGCGGCGCCGAGGATCCGCGCAACGGCGACCTCGTCGCTGCCCCGCATGTCGTCGCTCCACGCGCGCACCGCCGCGTCGGCGCCCTTGGCCAAGCATTGGCGCAGCGTCTCGTCGCACTCGGGGCCGCCGACGGTGACGACCGTGACGGTGCCGATCTTCTTCTCCTTGATGCGCAGCGCCTCCTCGAGGGCGTAGTTGTCGAAGTCGTTGAGGTCGTAGGCCAAGCCGGAGCGCTCGATGTCGCTGCCGTCGGGCTTGAGGCGGATGCCCGCTTCCGTCTCGGGCACGCGCTTGACGCACACGACGATGTCCATGGGCACCGCGCGGCGATGCCGCTGGGGACGTAAAAGCGTTTGGCGCCGCAAGGCACACCGGACCGTTCCCGCGCGGCGGCAAGCGCGCCACGCGAAGCCTTAAGGCCAGCCGAGCAGGTCGCGGCGCGAGGCTCGGACATGCGCACGCTCCTCGCCCTCGTGATCGCGGCCGTGGCGTTCGCCGGCTGCGTCAACCAAGCGACGCCCGACGCCGACCTCGCGGCCGCGACCGCGCCTGCGGCGATGCCCGCGCCGCAGACCGTGGATTGGAAGGGCCACATCGTGACGAGCGAGGGCGAGATGCTCGCGCACGGCTCGACCTTCGAGCCCCTCGTCGCGCCGCTCTACAAGGAGGGCTTCCTCTTCGACATCACCGAGGTGCCGCAGCTGCTGCGCGTGGACCTCGACTGGAGCGGCAGCGCGCAGCTGATGATCATGCTGCACGCCCCGCACGGCAAGGACGGCTACCGCGAGTACATCACCGACATGAGCGCGGACAAGCCGCTCTGCCTGATGGTGGGGCCCGAGGAGCTGAGCACGGGCAAGTGGCAGATCATGACGCACAGCGACGGCGCCATGAACACCGAGTTCACGCTCACCGTCACCACCTGGGGCGGCCACGGCGAGATCGTGCCCGACGCGCCCCATGGCCATGCCCTCGACGAGCAGTTCAACATCGAGCAGGGCGAGGGGCTGACGTGCCCCGCGGCGTAGACGATCAGATCGTCCGGCTCCTTGTTCGCCGCGCGGCGCCGCCGCGACCCCAAAGCCTTTTAACCGCGGCAAGCTTCCCAGCCCGCCATGCCCCCCCAGGCCGAGGTGAAGTTGGTCTTCCCCGGCGACGAGCTCGCCGTCGCGGAGGAGTTCGCCCCAGGGCCCGGCACCTATGAGGAGGGCGGCAAGGTGTACGCGGCGTGGGTGGGCATCCCGAAGCTCGACCCGGCCGACTTCACCGCGACGGTCGCGCCCCTCACGCGCACGCCCGTGACCCTCCACGAGGGCGACGAGGTCGTGGGCCGCATCGAGGACACGCGCAGCAGCATGGCCATCGTGCGCGTCGAGGCGCGCGTCGACGCGCCCTACCGCGAGATCGCGGGCGACACCAACGGCACGCTGCACATCAGCAAGGTCAGCGACGATTACGTGAGCAGCATGGACGACGCCTTCAAGCGCGGCGACCTCGTGCGCGCGAAGGTGGTCAGCACCGATCCAAGCTTGCAGATCACCACGAAGGAGCCCCACCTCGGCATCGTGAAGAGCCGGTGCCCGCGCTGCGCGACGGACATGAGGGCGAAGGACAACACGCTCGTGTGCCCCGCCTGCGAGTGGAAGGACATGGGCAAGATCAGCGATCTCTACGGGACAGGCAAGGTGTGAGCGTGGACGTGCGCGTCGTGAGCCGGGCGGACAAGAGCATCGAGGTCGAGGTCGTGGGCGAGAACGAGACGCTGCTCAACCTGCTGAAGCAGCGGCTCCT
>DASYRW010000187.1:0-11926 GCA_036003985.1 Thermoplasmatota archaeon | reverse complement strand
GCGCGGTCATCGCCGCCAAGGAGGCGGTGTCCATGAGGTTGCCGTCGTAGTCGATGATGTGCAGGTCGATGAAGCACATCCAGATCTTCTCGCCCGGCGTGACGCACAGCGCCTCAAGGTCGATGGTGTCGGTCTCGCGGATGCCGCGGTCCACGACCCGCGCGAGCTCGATGGCCTCGGCGCGCGGCGGGCCGGTCTCGAAGTCGGGCGAGGCGATGGGCCCGAGCTCCGCGCCGGTCGTCATGACGCCGCTGTTGGGCGTGTCGGCGTAGGGCTCTCCTGGCGCGATCTTGACGCCCGCGATCACCTCGGTGTCGCCGATCCGAACGCGCGCGGAGCCCTCGGCGCGGCCGATGATGCCGGGCTGGATGGTGATGGGCCGGTACTCGTCGAAGGCGCGCCCGTCGTAGCGCTGGCCGTTGCGGGCCAATTGATAGACATAGTCGCGCTTGATGTCGCTCACGATGTCGTCGGACATCAGAAGGCCTCCTCGACGCTCATGGCCTGCTCTGACTTGCCCTTCTCCTCGGCAGCCTCGCGGTACTGGTCCAGGAGGGCCTGCTTCTGCATCTCGTGGATCTGCTTGCAGGCCTCGATGGCGTAGTTCAGGGCCAGGTCGAACTCGTCGTCGGTCATGTGGCCGTCCATCTGCAGCAGCACGACCTCCCCCGTCTTGGGCACGATGGCCACCGGCAGGTCGGTGTCGCCGTAGTTGTCCTCCTCGCGGCGGAGGTCGAGGACGACGGTGTTGTCCACTTTCCCCGCAGCGCAGCTTGCCACGAGGCCCTTCATGGGAATGCCCGCGTCGGCCAGCGCCACGCTCGCGGCCGTCAAGGCAGCGCAGCGCGTCCCTGCCTCGGCTTCGAGAACCTCGCAGAACACGTCGATGGCCGTGCGGGGGAACATCGAGGTGAGGATCGTGGGGGTCAGCGCCTCGCTCATGATCTTGCTGATCTCCTGGCTGCGGCGGTCGGGGCCGGGGCGCTTGCGGTCGTCCACCGAGAAGGGGGCCATGGAGTAGCGGCAGCGCACGATGGCGCGCGTCGCGTCCTGGTCGTGGCGCGGGTGCACTTCCCTGGGACCATGCACGCCGGCGATGACCTTGTTGCCGCCCCACTCCAGGTAGCAGGAGCCATCGGCGCGCTTCAGCACCCCAGCTTGGATGCGGATGGGCCGCAGCTCGTTCGGCGCGCGACCATCGAGGCGGCGGCCCTTCTCGTCGATCAGCTTCATGCCCGGCGGCGGCTTCATGCCCATCGCGGTCCACGCTCCTTCTCGAGTGTTGCGCGCTTCCACTCGTGCATGCCTTGCCGGCGGTGCTGCTCCAGGAAGGCCTTGATCTTGTCCGTCAGCCCAGAGAGGTGGGCCTCCTCCTCGACCTTCCGGATCGCGGCCATCGCGAGCGCGACATCGCCGGGCTCGCCGTCGATCCAGATCACCCCGTTCTGGCCCACGAACATGCGCGTGTTCGTGGCGTCCTTGATGAGGTTGGTCATGCTCCCGCCGCGGCCGATGATCCGCGGCACCTTGGAGGGCGCGACCTCGAACACGAGCCCGCCCGCGAGCTTCCTGCAAGCCCGGTCCTTCATGGTCAGCTGGATCTTCTTGATCTCGTCCACGAACGCGACCTTGAGCAGGACGGTGTCGCCCGAGGCCATGAACTTCGAGGTCTCGCCGAAGTCCACCTTCCACGGAACGTCGTTGACGTGCATCGTGACCGGCGACGCGGCGTTGATGTCCATCAGCCAGATGCTGGGGCCCGTCTCCAGCACGGTGGCGATGATGAGGTCGTTGCGCTGGGGATCGTACCTGCCTGAGAGCGCGATGACCGAGATCATGTCGCCCCGCACCTGCTTCATGCCGAGGCGGAGCGCGTAGATGTGGGGGCCTTCCTTGTACGTGTTGAACCCGGCCTTCAGCCGGCCGGAGTCGTCGAGGAGGTCGCCCGGCACCACGATCTCGCGGTCGGGTTCCTCCTGCTGCTGTGGCGCCATGAGGGATCAACTCTTGAGGAGCTTCGTGTCCACGTTCCCGTGGGTGCGGCGGTTCAGCTCGTCGTAGAACTCCGACTGCATCCCGGCCGGCATCTCGATGACCCCCACCCAGCTTCCATCCTTTTGCCACTCCTCGCTGCGGAGCACGCCGAAGTTCTTGCAGGTGCCATAGGCCTTGCCCACCTCGGTGCTCGGCAGGTGGACCTGGATGGTCACGTTCTGGATCTTGATCGGCAGCAGCGGCCGCAACGCGGTGAGCACGTCGGTGATCTGCTCCTCCGCCGGCTTGAAGGGGTCCACGTGGACCTTGGCCTCCTCCATGGCGCGCTCGATCCGCTCCGGTGGGTGGGGCGCGTTGGTCTGGGGATTCATGGCGTTGCGCGCGATGAGCTGCACGATCTGCTTGCGCTTCTTCTCCTGCAGCGTTCGGCGCTGCTCGGTGGTGAGGTGGAACTCGCCCTTCTGCAGGATGCGCTTGGCGATCTCGGCGATGTTGGTGGTGCCGAAGACCTTCTCCAGCGTGTGCTCGCCGATGTGGTCGCCCTTCTTGGCGTCCTTGAAGATGGTGTCGATGGCCAGGTCCTTCGCGGGGTCGATCTCGCCCTTGCCTCCCGCTTCCTTGAAGCGGAGCGCCGCGTCGGGATCCACGAGGATCTCGAAGTGGTGCCCGTCGAGGCTCAGCCGCGCCACGATGGCCTTGTCCAGCGACACCATGTTCCCACCTCAGCCGCCCTGGGCGCGCATCGCGCGGTCCACGTAGCCCTTGACCTCGTCGGCGACGAGCTTGCGGAAGGCTTCCCCGCCCGTCACGATGCCGATCTCCAGCGCGGCGGCGTTGAGCTTGCCCTCCGTGGCCTTGAGCAGGGCCTTGAGCCCCAGGGCGATGGCCGCGTCCTTCTCGAGGCCCTCGCGGAACTCCTCCTCGAAGACCTCCATGACCGCGTTGCGCCCTGCCCCGATCGAGCTGGCCTTGTAGGCCATGAGCGCGCCGCTCGGGTCGGTCTCGAAGAGGTGCGTGCCGTGGGGGTCCATGCCCGCGATCAGGAGGGCTGTCCCAAAGGGCCGCACGCCGCCGTACTGCGTGTAGGTCTGCTTGAAGTCGCAGACCTTCTTCACCAGCGACTCGACCTCGATGGGCTCGTCGTAGCTGATGCGGTTCATCTGGGCATCGACGCGCGCGCGGTCCACGAGGACGCGGGCGTCGGCCACCAAGCCCGAGGTCGCGCACCCGATGTGGTCGTCGAGCTTGAAGATCTTCTCGATGCTCTGCGGCTCGATCAGATGACTGGTGATGCGCTTGTCGACGATGAGCACCACGCCGTCGCGGAACTTCAGCCCGACCGTGGTCGTGCCGCGCTTCACGGCCTCGCGAGCATACTCGACTTGGAACAGGCGGCCGTCGGGGCTGAAGACGGTGATCGCCCGGTCATACATCTGGGCTGGCTGCATATGGGGTCGGATCCTCCTGGGCCCCTCGGCGGGGCAGGCGCACATGCCTGGGCATGCAGACCTCGGCCTTCGGCCGCGGTCGAAGTCCACGGAAAACGAACGTTCGTTTCCGAGATCGCTCGCTGGTCGCGGGCGAAACGGTGCCCGGCTATTTAAGCGTTCCCGGCTGCCCGGATCGGCGCTCCGCCACGCCGGCGGACCCCTTCGGGGCGCGCCCGCGGCCGCGCCCGCGCCGGCGGCGCGCGCTGCTCCGCACGCCGAGCGCGAGCTTCGCCTGCCGCAGCGTGCCGCTCGCCGTCACGGTGCGCACCGTCGCGCCCGCCACGCGCAGGCCGTCGAGCCGTCCGCGCGCCTCCTGTTGCACGCGGTGATCGACGCGCACGATCGCCGCGCCCGGGCGCAGGTGGTACACCTTCGCCGCCACGGCCATGCCTGGCGGGGCCGCGATGGCGCGGAGCGCCCCGAGGACCGCCTCGTCGAACTGGACCGCGCTCGGCGCGGGGCCCTCGGTGCCGAGCGCAACGTAGCGCCGGCGCAGCGCGTCCATGCGCGGCCCGAGGGCGGCCCGCGGGAAAGCCTTGGCGCATTGACATATCTCCGCACTTCGTCGGACGTCCAGGGTCCATCGCGGAAACCTATAAGCCCGGCTCCGTGCATGGGGCCGAGATTGCCATGGGCGCCCGCGATCACGTCAGCATGGTCTGCCGGGATTGCGGCGAGGTCACGCAGTTCCCGCTGCCTGGCCTCAAGCCCGACGCGTTCGTGAGTTGCGGCGCGTGCGGCCTCGTGGTCAACGCGGCGCAATTGCGCTGGCCGATGCTCGGACTGCGGCCGGGGCCGGGCGCGCTGCCGCCGGCCGAGCCCGCGCAGGGCCGACCTCGCCCGCGGCCGGGACCGCGGCTCCGGCGCTGACCGGGCCATGCGCGGGGCGCATCCCGCCGGCGACAGCTTTTCATAGGCGCTGCCCGGTTGCAGCCCGAAGGTGCGGGGGATGGTGTCCCGGAACTACCTCTTCACGAGCGAAAGTGTGACCGAGGGCCACCCGGACAAGCTCGCCGACCAGATCAGCGACGGCGTGCTCGACGCCATCCTGCGCGAGGACCCGCGCGCGCGCGTCGCGTGCGAGACGACGCTCACGACGGGCTTGTGCCTCATCGCGGGCGAGATCACCACGAGCGCGCGCATCGACTACGCAGGGGTCGCGCGCGCGACGATGCGCAAGATCGGGTACACGCGCGCGGCCTACGGCTTGGACAGCGACACGTGCGGCGTGCTCACCTCCATCACCGAGCAGAGCCCCGACATCGCGCAAGGCGTCGGCACCACCGAGCAATTGGGCGCAGGCGACCAGGGCCTGATGTTCGGCTTCGCCACCGACGAGAGCGAGGGCTTCGAGCAGACGAAGGGCGCGTTCATGCCCCTCCCCATCTTGCTGGCGCACAACCTCGCGCGCCGCCTCGCGGAGGCGCGGCACAAGGGCCAGCTGAGCTACCTCCGACCCGACGGCAAGAGCCAGGTCACCCTCGAGTACCGCGACGGCAAGCCTGCGCGCGCCGATGGCATCGTCATCGCGGCGCAGCACGATGAGGACGTGAAGATCGAGCAGCTGCGCGAGGACATCCGGCGCGAGGTCATCGGCCGGGTCGTGCCGCCGAGCTTCCTCGATGCCAACACGAAGTACTACATCAACCAGACAGGCCGGTTCGTGCGCGGCGGGCCGTACGCGGACACGGGCCTCACCGGGCGCAAGATCATCGTGGACACCTACGGCGGCAGCGCGCCCCACGGCGGCGGCGCGTTCAGCGGCAAGGACCCCACGAAGGTGGACCGCTCCGCCTGCTACGCGGCGCGGTGGGCGGCCAAGAATGTGGTTGCTGCTGGGTTGGCCCGCAAGTGCCAGATCCAGCTCGCGTACGTCATCGGCCACGCGAAGCCGATGAACGTGTACGTCGACACGTTCGGCACGGGCGTCGTGCCGGACGCGGACCTGGAGCAGCGCGTCGCGCAGCTGTTCGACTTCAGCCCCGCGGGCATCATCAAGGCCCTCGACCTCCGCAAGCCCGTGTACCAGCAAGTCGCGTCGTACGGCCACTTCGGCCGCACCGACCTGCAGCTCACGTGGGAGAAGCTCGACAGGGTGCAGGAGCTGCGGAAGCACTTCCCGGGCACGAAGTTCCTGCGCGAGGCGTGACTCAGCCGGCGATCCGTGAGGGCGCGCTGGTGGACGGGCGCCGGACTTCCTTCGCAAGCGCGACCAGCAACACCGCAAGGCCACCATAGGTGAGCGCCATGAGGATCGCCGACGTGCCTTGCCACCCCAGGACGGGCGCCGCGCCAGGGTTCGCGCCCTGCCACGCCCAGGCCGCCGCGGCGATCGCCACGCCGACCACGACGAGCCCTACGCCGAGGCGCGCCCAGCGCCGGCTCGCATCGAACGGCCCGAGCAAGAGAACCGCGGCGGTCGCGAACACCGCGGCCCACGCGCCGAGGGCGAAGTTGAGCGTGTCGTCGGCCGACGCGGCCAGCGCCAGGACGACGAGCGCGAAGAGCACGGCGAGGCCGATGGAACCCGCGCGGCGCGTCGCGGGCGCTGCAAGCAACCCGACGAGGCCCAACGCCGCGACGAACCAAGACAAGAAAGCGCCCCATCCCCACAGCGCGGCCAGGAGCAGCGCGACGGCGAGGCAAGCCAGGAAGGGCCGCGGCCCTGCGTGCTTCATGGAAGCCTGGCACGCGTTGCGGACCCGAAAAGCCTTCGGCCTCCGAAGCTACGGTATGTCCGCGAACACGCCGAACACGCCGCTGTCCGCGCCGAGGACCTGGGGCCCGGGGATGGGCACGAAGAACGGCTGCCCGAGGGGCGTCGCGTAGCGCGGGATGTTCAGCCGCCAGTCGCCGGCCGCGCCGGTGCCGAGGTCGAAGAACACCAGCGGCTTGGTGGTGAATCCGTCGGGCTCGGTCCACGTCACGGTGTGCGCGGCGTCGGGGAAGTGGCCGACGCTCATGGCCCGGTAGGCCTTGCTCGCCGCGGTGAACGTCGTCGCGCAGCCGACGAGCGCTTCGCTGCTGAAGCCCGCGGCCTCGCCGCGCACGCGCGCCTGGCAGTCGAACTCAGCCTCGCTCGCGCGCTGCGTCGCGCCGTACTGGATGCCGAGCACTTCGACGCTCGCGGGAAGCACCAGCGCGACCTCGCTGTTGGTCTCGCTGGCGCCGAGCGCGATGCCCACGTACGTCCCGGGCGCCAACGTCAGCGGCATCCCAGCGGCCGCGCCGCCGCAGCCCGCATCCCCCTCGGCCACGCGGAAGCTGAGCACGTCGCTGTCGAGCTGGATGCCGTACGGATACATGAGCACCCCCGAGGGCGGCGCGATGGCGTTGCCGGCGAGGTCCTCGAAGAACGCCACGGTGAGGGCGCGCTCGGCGAAGTAGCCGTAGGCGCCGTTCGTGAGCCCATTCAGGGAGCTCACGCGCAGGCCCGTCTCGGCCCAGAACGTGTCGGTGAGCGGCGCGGCGACCTGGAACGTGACCTTCGCGTACTGGCCCCCGGGCGCCGCGACGAGCTGCGTGCCGGCGATGAAGTCCGGCGCCGGGCAGGGCGCGCTGCCGAAGGTGATCAACGCGGAGGCACCGGGGAGCAGCAGCACCAGGCAAGCTGCGAGCGCGGCGGCGGTTCGGAGCATTCGGAAGCCGTCCTGGGACGGTCCAGGCCGGAGCTTGCGATGAAGCTTCTCTGCATCCGCTCTCCAAACCCGTTCAGGTTGCGAAGAACGTTCGCAGAACCTTGAAGAATCGCTGTCCGTTGGGGTGCGCGTGCCGAAGGGTCCGCGCGCCGAGGGCGAGGACTGGGAAGTCTGGCTGGACGAGGACGGCGTGCTCTGGTCGCGCATGACGCGCCCGCAGCACGCCATCAGCGCCGCGGCGCGCGTCGCGGCGATGCAGCAGCTCATCCGCGAGCACGGCGCGCGCCAGGTGCTCATCGACAACCGGCGCTACCCCGGCGCGCCCTCCCCAGCTGCCATCGACGCGTACCGCGCGTTCCTGCGGGCGCATCCGGGCCTGCGCGTGGCGATGGTCACGTCGGAACCCGAGGCCATCAAGGTCGCCTTCGAGGTGCGCGGCGCGGCGCCCTCCCGGGTCGAGATCTTCAAGTCGGTCCAGGCCGCGAAGGCTTGGCTGCGCCGCGAGGAGCGCCCGCAGATCTAGGGGCTCATCGTGTGCGGGCTCGGCCCGCCGGTGCGGTCGAGGTAGTTGTGCGCGATGGTGATGGCTTGGTCCGCGTGCACCGCGATGGGGCCCAGGCTCAGCTGCGTCGCGCCCCCCTTGCGCACCTGCGCGATCTCCGCGTCGGTGAAGCCCTTGTCGTCGCCCAGGACAAAGACAGGATTGGGCCCGGGCTTCCACGCGTGCAGGTCCTGGCCCGCTTCTTCGAGCAGCACCAGCTCGCGGCCCTTGCACTTCTCCAGGATCCCCTCGAGCTTCATCTTGCTCACGGCGATGCCCGGCGTGCTCTGCAGCCACGTCGCGCCGCTCGGCTGCAGCGCGAGCGCCTTCTTGAACAGCGCCGCGGTGGTGCGCTCGTCGGGATTGAGGTGCCGCAAGCGCTCGCCTTGGATCCACACGGCGCGCGGCGGGTCGGGCGGGCCCAGCAGCAGCATGTAAGCTTCGGTGTCGCGCCGGATGCCGTGGCTGACCACGAAGGCCGACGCCACGCTGCGCAGGAGGACGTCGAGGCGCCCCGACGTGCCTGGAACGTCGTCGAGGGAGAAATTGGGGGCTGTCACCGCGCGGTGGCCGATGACCACGAACGTGCGCACGGGCCGTCAAATGTTCGGGGTGGCCAAAAGGGTTTGCCCATGCTCCCAGCCGGGCTGGCCGGCGCGGGGCCCGCGCGTTCCGCGAAAACCGCCGTCAGGCTTCGACGCCCACGACGACGTTGCAGGAGACCAGCTCGCTCAGGAGCCCTGGGGGGTAGAGGCGGTAGCCCGTGGGGTCGAGGATGTCCACGGTCACCTCCAGCACCGAGCCGGGCTGCAGCCGGCGGTCGTGCGGCACGAGGACGCCGCCCACGAGGCTGTACGCTTCCTGGCGGTACTTGGCCGGCGCCAGCTCGAGGAACTGCGATTCGCCCTCGGTCCGTTGGCCGGCGACGTGAGCGGCAAGGCGCGGGATCTTCAGCACGCGCTCGCGCACGACGTAGCCCTTGAACGTCGCGCGGAGGGGAAAGCGGTAGCTGGTGCGGAACTGCTCCAGGAGTCGTGCGCGGAGCTGGCTGCGGTCGCTGTCCCAGGACTCGCGGCGCAACCGGCCGCACTCCTCGTTCAGGAACTCTTGCCAGTTCAGCGTCCCACGCCCGGATGGGAGTGGGGGACCGGCGCCTATTACGCGTTCGTGAACGACCCTTGCCCGGAGGGCCGATGGGCGCGAAGGCCCAAGGCCCCTTTCCCCGGACGGGTCCGGCTCGCGTCCCGGGGCTGGGCGCCTCGGCCGATCCCGGGCACGCCACCCGCAAGGGCGGGCCCGTAGGCAGCGGAGGGCTCGGGGCATCGCGGGGCCCACGCCCCCACCGCTCGGGCGAAACGTTGAGGCCGCGCCGCGCGCTGCGGCGCGTGTGCGCGGGCCCCTCGTCGCGCTGCTGCTGCTGCTGGCCCCCATCGTGGCAGGCTGCGCCGCGCCGCTCGCCGGCGCGCCTGCGACGCTCGTGCTCGCCACCACCACGAGCACCGAGAACACGGGCTTGCTGGCCTACCTGCTGCCCGAGTTCGAGGCCGCGCACCACGCGGTCGTCAAGGTCGTGGCCGTCGGCACGGGCCGCGCCCTCGAGCTGGGCCGCACGGGCGACGCCGACGCCGTGCTCGCCCACGCGCCCGCGACGGAGCGCGGCTACCTGGCCAATGGGAGCTTCGTGGAGCGGCGCGAGGTGATGTTCAACCAGTTCCTCCTCGTCGGCCCGCCCGGCGACCCCGCGGGGCTGCGCAACGCGACCGACGTCACGGCCGCCTTCGCGGCGATCCAGCAGCAGCGCGCGCCCTTCGTGAGCCGCGGCGACAACAGCGGCACCCACATCAAGGAGCGCGAGCTTTGGGCGGCAGCCGGGATCAACTACAGCGCGCAGGTGCTGCCGGCCAACAGCACGTGGTACAGGAGCGTGGGCCAGGGCATGGAGGCCACGCTGCGCATCGCCGACCAACTGCAGGCGTACTGCCTCAGCGACGACGGCACGTTCTACGCCGCCGCGCCGGAAGGCTTGGCGATCATCCGCGAGAACGAGCCCCCGCTGCGCAACCAGTACAGCGTGCTGTTGGTGAACACGACGCGCAACCCCCACACGAACGCGAGCCTCGCGCTGGCCTTCGGCGACTGGATGGTGAGCGGCGCGACCCAGGCGCGCATCGCGGCCTTCGAGGTCCGCGGCCACCAGCTGTTCACGCCCAACGCCGGCATCGTCGAGCGCGCGTGACGGCGCGGCCTTTATCCCGCGCCGCGTCGTTGCGCGACCGTGGTGCTCGCGACCCACCTCGGCGGCGACCTCGGCGGCGAGCTCGGGCAGGTGGTGGTGCTCACCATCGCGGTCTGTGGCGTCGCGACGCTCCTGGCCGCGCTGCCCGCCGTGCCCCTGGGCGCCTGGCTCGCGCTCCATCCCACGCGGGGCGCGCGGCTGCTGCGCGTGTTCACGCGCACCCTGTACGGCATGCCGCCCGTGGTCGTGGGGCTGGTGGTGTTCATCCTGCTCAGCCGCGCCGGACCCCTCGGCGACGCGGGGCTCCTGTTCACGGCCGAGGCGATGGTGGTCGCGCAGGCGCTGCTGGTCTTTCCCCTGATGCTCGGCCTCACGATGAGCGCCGTCGAAGCGGTGGACCCCTCGCTCCGCGAGACCGCGCGCTCCTTGGGCGTGCACGGTCGCCTGCTCGTGCGCACCTTCCTGCGCGAAGCGCGCGAGGGTTGGCTGAGCGCGGTGCTCGTGGGCTTCGGCAGGGCGGTGAGCGAGGTCGGCGCCGTGCTCATCGTCGGCGGCAACATCCTGCACCACACGCGCGTGCTCACCACGGCCATCGTGGAGGAGACCGAGGTGGGCAACTTCCAGTTCGCCCTCGCGCTGGGCGCGGTCTTGATGGTGGTGGCGCTGGCCACGACCCTGGCCATCGGCCGCCTCGAGGAGCGTGGCGCCGTTGCGGCTTGAGGCGCGCGGCCTGCGCAAGGCCTTCGGCGAGCGCGCCGCGCTGCGCGGCGTGGACCTCCAGGCTGGCAAGGGCGAGGTGGTCGTCGTCGTGGGCCCCAGCGGCGCCGGCAAGAGCACGCTCCTCCGCATCCTCGCGCTGCTCCTGAGCCCGGATGCTGGCGAGGTCCGCCTCAACGGCCGGCCCGTCGGGGTTCGCGACGCGGAGGCGCGCAAGCGCATCGCGTGGGTCGGCCAGAAGCCGGCCGTGTTCCGCCAGAGCGCCTGGGACAACGTCGCCCTCGGGCTGCGCGCGGCCGAGACCAGCGAGGCGCGCGTCGACGGCCGGGTGCGCGCGGCCATGGAGCGCATGGGGCTCTGGGCGCTGCGCTCCCAGCCTGCCCGGGCGCTCAGCGGCGGGGAGCAGCAGCGCGTCGCCTTCGCGCGCGCCATGGTGCTGCTGCCGGAGCTGCTGCTGCTCGACGAGTTCACGGCCAACCTCGACCCCGCCAACGTGCGGCTCCTCGAGCGCGAGGTGCGGCGCCTCGCCGACGAAGGCACGGCGGTCGTCGCGGCGAGCCACGACCTGCCCCAGGCGCGGCGCATCGCCGACCACGTCGCGCTGGTGCTCGACGGCCGCCTCGTCGAGGCCGCGCCGGCCAAGCAGTTCTTCGAGGCGCCGGCCACGGCGCACGCACGCGCATTCCTCGACGCCGGCCGCTAGCGCGGCTTCGTCGCCATCACGAGCGCGACGCCGCCGCCGGCCATCCGCTCCACGCGCGGATCGTCGAGGCCGGCCTTGGCCAGCTCCTCGGCGAAGACCTCGGGCTGCGGGACCGCGAGGATGGTGCCCGCGAGGTAGCGGTACGCGCGCCGGTCGCTGCTCAGCCAGCCCATCGCCGGGATCACCACCTTGATGTAGCCGGTGTGGAGCGCGCGCCGCCAGCCCGCAGGGGGCCGCACGAGCTCCAGGTGGGCCGCGCGCGCGCCCGGCGCGAGCACCCGCGCCTGCTCGGCGAAGCCCCCGGCCCGGTCGGGCAGGTTGCGCAGCACGAAGGAGCTGCTTGCGGCGGCGAAGCTGCGGTCCTTGAAGGGCAAGCGCAGCGCGTCGCCCTGCACCCACGCCAAGCTTGGAGATTTGGCGCGCGCGCGGCGCAGCATCTCGCGGCTCGGATCGAGGCCCACCGGGTGCGCGCCGGCAGCAGCGAGGGCGAGCGTGACATCGCCCGTGCCGCAGCCCACATCGAGGACGCGGGCGCCCGGCGCGACCTGCAGCGCCGCGACGAGCCGCGCCCGCCAGCGCGCGTCCTGGCCCAGGCTCATCAGCCGG
>DASYRW010000186.1:0-2401 GCA_036003985.1 Thermoplasmatota archaeon | reverse complement strand
GGGCAGCGCATGCCGATGTTGTTGGCGTCGAACTCGACGGTGCGCTTGCACTTGCCGCAGCGGTACACGCTACGCCTCCTTGCGGGGCGCGCGGGCCTTGCGCGCGGTCTCGCGGGCCTGGGCGGCCTTCTCCTCCTCTTCGCGGCGCGTCTTGCCCTCGATGGCGTCGCGGATGGCGCGGTCCACCGTCTTGTGCACCGCGGTCTCGGGGAAGTAGGCACCCCCAGCATACTTGTGCCCGCACTTGCGGCACGCCCAGATCCCTGTCGAAGCGCGGCTGAGCGCCTTGGCCGCGCACTTGGGGCACGTGTGCCGGCCGCGCTGGCGGGTCTCGACCTCGAGGACGCGGCGGCGGATGCTGACGCCGTAGCGCGGCCCGAACCGGCCCGTCATGCTCACCTTCTTCGTGCGCTTGGACATCGGCCTACCTCCACGGGGCGCAGGCGCGGCGAAGGCGCGGGTCCCATATAAGGATTGGCATGGTCCCGAGGCGCTGCGGGCCATGGCTCCCGGGCAGCGTCGCCGGGCTGTCGCGCCCGGCCGCCGCGCCAATCCTTAATCTCCCCGGCGAGCTTCCGACCGCGGCGAGCGCATGGTCAAGTCCCGCATCAAGCGCATCTTCCGCGCGGCTCCCGAGGGCCTCGAAGCGGCCGTGCTGTTCAACAGCGAGAACCCCCACCTCGACCTCACGTTCTTCTACGCCACCGACCTGGTCGAGGGCGGGCTCTTCGAAGGCGGCATGGCGATCCTGCGGCCCGATGGCTCCTGCACCATCCTCACCAGCGAGCTGGAGGAGCAGAGCGCGCGCAAGGCCAAGGACGCGGAAGTGCTCGTCTTCCACAACCGCGACGAGCGCACCACCCTGCTGGGCAAGGCCGTGGGCGGCGCGGGCAAGGTCGGCTTCAACGCGCGCGAGACGACCTACGCCAACGTCATGGCGCTGCGCGAGGCGCTGCCGCAGACAGCGTGGGTGGACATCGGCCCCGCCGTGCTGCAGGCGCGCATGGTCAAGGACGGCACCGAGGTCGCGCGCATCCGCAAGGCCGCGCGCATCGGCTCCAAGGTCGCCGAGGAGATCCCGACCATGCTCCGTGAGGGCATGACCGAGATGGCCCTGAGCGCGGAGATGAACGCGCGGATGCAGAAGCACGGCGCGAGCGGCCCCAGCTTCGCGACCATCGTGGCCTTCGGCGCCAACGCCGCGGAGCCGCACTACGCGCCCTCGTCCGCGGTCAAGCTTCGCGCGAACGACTACGTGCTCTGCGATTTCGGCGCGCTGCACGACCTCTACGCGAGCGACATCACGCGCACGTACGTCTTCGGCAAGGCCAGCAAGGAGCAGCGCCGGGTCTACGGCATCGTGCGCGAGGCCCAGCAGGTGGGCTTCGATCTGGTCAAGCCGGGCGCGGCGTGCAGGGACGTGCACAACGCGGTCGCGGCGGTCATCGACCAGACGAAGTACAAGGGCCGGTTCATCCACTCCACGGGGCACAGCCTGGGGCTCGCGGTGCACGACGGCGGCCGCATCGCGGCGCAGAGCGACCAGGTGCTCGAGGAGGGCATGGTGTTCACCGTCGAGCCCGGGATCTATGTGCCCGGCTGGGGCGGCGTGCGCATCGAGGACGACGTGCTCGTGACCCGCAAGGGCTGCGAGCTGCTCACCACGGCGCGCCGCGAGCTGGTCGAGGTGCCGCTGCCCAAGCCCGCGCCGAAGGCCAAGGCGAAGCCGGGGGCGCGGAAGGCCAAGGCGAAGCGCTGAGGCTGCATGGCGCGCGCGCTCCTCGCGGCGGGGCTGCTCCTGACCGCAGCGCTCGCCCTGGCGCTGCCCGCGGCGGGGCATGAATGCAACGGCCTCACCTGCGGGCCTTGCAACGAGCCCGAGTTCCACACCCACACCTCCCCGGCGGGCTCCTGCACCTCCGGCGTGGGCGCCATCGTGGACGATCTCGCCAACCTCGCGCTCGTGGCCATCGTGGTGGGGGGCGTGGTGGTGCTGGCGATCCTGTACGCGCTCTTCCGCGGCGCGCGCGCGGCCGCGCGGTACGGCGCGCGCAAGCTCGACGCGCGGCGCGCGCCCGGGGCCGGGCCGCCTCCGGCTCCACCGCCACGCGCCGAGGCCCTCCCGCCGTGGCTGCCGATCATGCTGGGCGGCGCGACGTTCGTCGTCGTGTCGGGCGCCGGCCGCCTCGGCGCCGCGGCGGCCGCGGCCTTCGGCCTGCTCGCGTGGGCGTGCGCGTACAACTGGCCCAGCCTGGTGGCGTGGGCGGGCCGCGAGCGCGCCTCGCCCGAGCTGCGGCACACGCCCAGGGCCTTCGTCGCGGGCATCGGTGCCTTCGCGTTCCACCTGTTCTTCGACGCCGACCCGATGGGCGCCGTCGTGGTGGGCTCGGTCGCGGCCCAC
>DASYRW010000185.1:0-7736 GCA_036003985.1 Thermoplasmatota archaeon | reverse complement strand
GTCCTCGGAGCCTGGGGGCATGCGAGCATTACCGTTTCAGTACAAATTCAGGACCTGAGCACAAGGACGGAAGTCAAGAACGGCATCACAAACTGGAAGAACGCAATCAACGCCTTTGCCGATTCCCACCTGCAATACTCGAATCTTCGAGATCTGCGGTTTCTTGTATCGGAACCCAACATCGAGGGCGAATGCGTTGCCTCCCCATCCGGCCAGCAGTTGCAACTCATTGCAATTCCAACAATTGGCGATGTCTGCCTCATCCCGCCCTACCGGATCGGAACAATTCCAGACGTCCTCATTGCCGATCCGAGTCAACAGACCGGCGTGGCTCATGTAGCCCGTGGGACGACTCCAAGTGGAGACGGGACGCTATGGACGTTCCGGACTCTGGGCTTGGAGTTGGACAACGGCGAAATCCAAGGCCCGGTCCTAGTCATCGCGGCGACCACAGGCAGCAATATTGACCGTTACAACGTTGGAATTCACGAATTCGGACACGCGTTTGGCGTGGGCCATGTTGAAGTAAATGCCAATTTGCAAGGCGATGTGATGTATGTCTCTTACGTGGTAGTGGGACAACCAACCCGCCGATGCTTCTCCACCTTGAACCTGGAAGGTGTTCGGGAAGCGTATGAATGGCTTGGAGGCCCATTTCAGACACCCGATACCACGGTGAGCATTGACTCGGCAGCCTACGCGCAGTCCTATTGCCCGTAGGACGTGGCCTGCCGCACGCGCTCCGCGATGGCCGCGCCGACCTCGCTGCACTTCGCCGTGCCGCCGAGGTCGTAGGTGAGCGTCTTGCCATCGCGGCACACCGCCTCGACCGCCGCGTCGATGGCGCGCGCCGCGTCCAAGAACTTGCCATCGCCGCGCCGGTGGCCCAGCCACTCGAGCATCATCTGCACCGCCGCGACCGTGGCCATGGGGTTCACGGCGTCCTTGCCGGCGTGCTTCGGGCTGGAGCCGTGGATGGGCTCGAACATGGCGTGCTTGTCGCCGATGTTGCCGCCCGCGGCCATGCCCATGCCTCCTTGGAGCACCGCCGCCAAGTCGGTCACGATGTCACCCATCATGTTCGTCGCGACGGCGACGTCGTAGGACTCGGGCTGCCGCAGCATCCACTGGCAGAACGCATCGACGTACGCGTAGTCCTTCTCGATGCCCGGGTGCCGCGCGGCGACCTCGTCGTACACGAGCCGGAAGAGTTGCGAGCCCCTGAGCACGTTGCTCTTGTCGATGCACGTGACGCGCTTCTTGTGATCCTTGGGCGCGCCGGCGCGGCGCTCGCTGAGCTGGAACGCGAACTCGATGACGCGCTGGCTGCCCTTGCGCGTGATGACGTTGTTGTCCACGGCCACCTCGACCTGGCCGCCGCGCTCGAGCCAGCCGCGGGCCGGGGTGTAGAGCCCCTCGGTGTTCTCGCGCACGATGACGCAGTCGACGTTCTCGGGTTTCCAGACCTGCGCGAGGGTGCCGCTGATGTTGTGCCGCACGCCGGGGTAGAGCTTGCACGGCCGCACGTTCGCGTACAGGTCCAGCCCGAAGCGCAGCCCGAACACGACGCCGGCCCCGGCGATGTTGCCGTCGGGCAGGCTCACCCCGGGCCAGCCCACGGCGCCGAGCAGGATCGCGTCGCTGGCCTTGCAGGCCGCGAGCGCGCCCTCCTCCCACTCCCTGCCGGTCTTGGCGTAGTACTGCGCGCCGCACAGGTAGCGCTGCGTCTCGATCGCCAATCCAAAGCGCTCCGCCGCGGCGGCCAGCACGCGCTCGCCCTGCGCGAGGACCTCAGGGCCGGTGCCGTCGCCGGGCAGCAGCGCGATGCGGGAGGCGCCGGGCATCGGCCGGGGATGGGGGACCCGTACTAAAAGGTGCGCCTGGGCCCGACCCGAGGGTCGAGGGGCGCCTTGCCCGCGCGGCGCCGGTCGCGGTTGATGAGCCAACGCTCCCGGGGGAAGGCGTCGCGGTAGTTCCTCCACGCCAAGTGCTCGAAGAACTCCTCGACCCAATCCATGGCGGGGCCCAAGTCTGCCTCCTTCGAGTTTTTCGATGTTCCGTGACAACCGCAGCATGTCGTCTTCGAAATCCTTGCGATTCCGACGGACGCCCCACGTCCCCACCAAGATCAGGACCGCAAGGAGCACGGCGAGCGCGGCCGCGGATTCCGCGCCGAGGGTCCGGCTGAACACGCCGAGGAGGAACAACGGAGTGGGACTACGCCCGCTCCACGACCGCTTGCACGGCGTTGCCCCCGCCCAAGCAGAGGGTCGCGACGCCGCGGTCCTTCCGCAGGCGCTGCATCGCGTAGAGCAGCGTGGTGAGCACGCGCGCGCCGCTCGCGCCCAAGGGATGGCCGAGCGCGACCGCGCCGCCGTGCACGTTGAACCGCTCGTCGGGCACGCCGAGCGCGCGCTGCACCGCGACGCTCGCGGTTGCGTAGGCCTCGTTGTGCTCCACCAGGCCGATGTCCTCGATGCGCAGCTGGGCCCTCTCGAGCACGCCGCGCACGCCCGGGATCGGGGCCTCCATGACCCACTCGGGCTTCACGCCGGCGGTGCTCGTCGCGCGCAGCACGCCCAGCGGCTTGAGCCCGCGCCGCTTCGCCTCGCCGGCAGCCATGACCACCATCGCGGCCCCGCCATCGCTGAGCTGCGACGCGTTGCCGGCGGTGACGACGCCGCCCTCCTGGAACACGGGCCGCAGGCGCGCGAGCTTCTCCAGGCTCGTGTCGAGGCGGACGCCCTCGTCCCGGCTGAGCATCGCGCGCTCACCGCTCGGCAGGTCGACCTCGACGGGCACGATCTCGTCCTTGAACCATCCTTGCTCCGAAGCCTGCTGGGCGCGCTGGTGGGAGCGCAGCGCGAAGCGGTCGGCGTCGTCGCGCGTGACGTGGTGGCGCTCGGCCACGATCTCGCCCGTGTTGCCCATGTGCAGCTTCGTCGACGCGTCGACGAGGCCGTCGAGGAGCATGTGGTCGAGGAGCGCGCCGTCGCCGATGCGCAGCCCTTGCCGCAAGCGCGGTGCGAGGTGGGGCGCGTTGCTCATGCTCTCCATGCCGCCGGCGACGACGACGCGCGCGTCGCCCACGCGGATGGCGCGCGCCGCTTGGATGATGGCCTCGAGGCTGGAGCCGCAGACCTTGTTCACCGTCGTCGCTGCGACCGTCGGGGGGCAGCCGGCCCGCAGCGCGACCTGGCGCGCCGGGTTCTGGCCCGTGCCCGCTTGGAGCACGTGGCCCATGACGATCTCGTCCACGTCCGCGGCTTGGAGACCAGCCCGCGCGATGGCCTCGCGCGCCGCGATCGTGCCGAGCTCGACGGCGGTGACGCCGCGCAGGCTGCCGAGGTACTTGCCCAATGGCGTGCGGCAGGCGCCGAGGAGGACGACGTCGTCCACGGCACGGCATGGAGGGGCCCTGGCCATAAGCTTTGCCGGGCCGGCGGACCGGCGCGCAGCGCAACCCTCACAGGCCGAGCAAGCCTTGCCAGGCTGTGCTCGCGGGGCTGTGGGATTGGCTCGACCAGTTCCGCGCGCGCCGCAGCCTCGCCGCGCTGCTCATCGCGGTGAACCTCGGCGGGGTCGCGTACGGCTTCGCCTACTACGGGCTGCAGTTCGAGGTCACGCCGCCGTGGCTGTGGCCGTGGGTGCCCGACAGCCCGCTGAGCGTGGGCTTCTTCGCGCTCGCGCTCGCGCTGCACCAGCTGCGTCGGCCGAGCCCGCTCGTGGACTGGCTCGCGGTCATCGCGAACGTGAAGGTGGGCCTGTGGACCGGCTTCGTGCTGCTGCACTACGACGCCGCGTTCCACATCTTCGTCGCGCCGCTGGGCAACCTCAACTTCTGGCTCTTCTGGCTGCACCTCGCCATGGCCCTGCAGGCGCTGGTGCTGGCGCGCTCCCTCCGGCTGGGATGGTGGAGCGGCGCCGCGGCGGGCTGGTTCGCCCTCGACATCGCCATGGATTATGGCCTCGCCCCGGTGCGCTTCGGCGGCTGCACCGGCACGAAGCCCATCACCGTGCCCTGCGCGGACCTGGGGTTGCTGGTGGCCGTCACGATCGCGCTCTGGCTGCTGGGCGTCGCGCTGGCCGCTGCTATGGCGATGCGCGTGGGCGCGTCCGCTCAGGGCAAACCCGCACCCACCCAGCCTTGATGGGGTCCCCCACCCTGGCAGGCGTGGTGAACCTGCCATGATCACGATCTGGCGCGCCGACTTCGAAGGCAACAGCAAGCAGCTCGAACGCTTCGACACGAAGTTCCGTGAGATCGCCAAGCGCAACGGCGGGCAAGTCGACGGGCCGTTCCTCCCGCAGACCTCGTCGCTGCTGTACATCGTGCACCACGCGAGCGACAAGATCAACGCCGGCGGGCCGGAGCTGCTGAGCTTCGCCCAGAAGGAGAAGATCCCCATCACGCCCATCAGCTACGAGATCGCGCACACCCCGGACGAGTTCTGGGGCCGCGGCAAGCTGTGGGGCTGATCAGGGCGCGGGCTCCGTGGCGGTTGGCTCCGGCGCCGCCGCCGCGGCAGGCCTCGCGCGCGCGAAGGCGCCCACGTACACGCCAGCGAGCACCAGCGCGCCCCCGACCGCGAGGCTGGGCGTGAGCGGCTCCGCGTCGACCCACGCCGAGGCCGTGAGGCTCACGAGGGGCAGGAGCAGGAACTGGTACGACGCCCCCGACGCGGTCCAGCGCTGCAGCACGACGAGGTAGAGCACGAACAACACAAGGGAGCCCACGACCACCAGGTACGCGAACGCGAGCCACGTCGCGCGCAGCTGCGGAATGACGCGCAGCTCGCCCCTCAGCGCGGAGAAGACGAGCAGCATCGCCGCGCCCACGATCATGCCCAGGGTGTTGACCGCGACCGGGTGCGCGCCCGGGAAGCGCTTGAGCAGCACCGACGCCTCCGACCAGCAGAAGGCCGTGCCGAGGAGCGCCGCCAGGGCGAGGGGCGGCACCGCGGAGCCGAGCTGCTCGCGGAACACCACCGCGATGCCCCCGGCCGCGAGCACGGCCCCCGCCATCGCGCGCCAGCGGAACTTCTCCACGCCGTGCGCCAGCGCCAGCAACAGCGTGACCAGCGGCACGATCGAGAGGATCACCATCGTCATGCCGGCCTTGACGTGCACGAGCGCCCAATAGACCAGCGCGTAGCCGAGCCCGAAGGTCAGCACGCCGAACACCAGCGCGCCCGTGAGCGCGGCGCCGCGCGGCCGCGGAAGGCGCAGCGCGACGAGCGCGACCGCGAACAGCAGCCCTGCGATGCCAAACCGCGCGCCCGCGCCCCAGAGCGGCGGGACCTCCACGTTCTGGAAGCGCACCGCGAGCGCGTTGAGGCCGCCGATGAGCACGGCGCCGGCGAAGGCTGCCAGGGTCCAGCGATCCGGGCGCTCCACCTGCGCGGAGCGCCGCGCGGCGCCTTGAAGCTACGCGTCGCCCAGCCCTTCCTCGCCGCCGACGTGCACGCGCTCGAAGTGCTCCGGGTCCTCCGGCGGGTGGCGCTGGCATCGCCCACTGAGGTAGCCCTGCTCCTGCGCCGCGTCGGTGGGCACGAAGAAGTCCTCGTCCACGACGTCGTTCGCGTCGCGCCCGCAGGCCTCGCAGAAGACGCCCTCGAGCTCCTCGGCTTGCACCATGGTCAGCCCTCGGGCAGGCCGAGCTGGCGCGCGATGATCATGCGCTGCACCTCGCTGGTGCCCTCGCCGATCTCGCACAGCTTCGCGTCGCGCCAGTAGCGCTCGACGGGGTAGTCGGTCGTGTAGCCGTTGCCCCCGTGGATCTGGATCGCTTCCTCCGCGGCCTTGGTCGCAATCTCGCTCGCGAAGAGCTTGGCCATGGAGGCCTCGGTCTTGAACTCGAGGCCCTGGTGCTTCCTCCAAGCTGCGCGGTACACCAGCAAGCGCGCCGCTTCGAGCTGCACGGCCATGTCGGCGATCTTCCACTGGATGGCCTGGAAGCCGCCGATGGCCTTGCCGAAGGCGCGGCGCTCCTTCGCGTACTTGACCGCCGCGTCCAGCGAGCCCTGCGCGATGCCGACGCTCAGCGCGCCGATGGCGATGCGGCCACTGTCCAAGGTCTTGAGGGCACCGATGAAGCCCTGGCCCACGCCTGCTTGAGGGCCGCCGATGACGTTCTCTGCTGGGACGTGGCAGTCCTCGAGGAACAGCTGCGAGGTGGGCGAGCCGTGCATGCCGAGCTTCTCCTCCAGCTTGCCGAGCTTGAGCCCGGGCGTGCCCTTCTCGACGATGAAGGCCGTGATGCCGCGCGCTCCCTTGGTGGGATCGTGCTTCGCCATGATGGTGAAGGTGTCGGCGAAGTGGCCGTTCGTGGCGAAGGTCTTCTCGCCGTTGAGCACCCATTCCTTGCCTTTGTGGGTGGCGCGCGTGGTCATGCCGGCCGCGTCGCTGCCGCTGCTGGGCTCGGTGAGGCACCAGACCGCGATCTTCTCGCCGCGCGCCAGCGGGGGGATCCATTTGCGCTTCTGCTCCTCGGTGCCCATCGCGTAGATGTGCGAGGTGCCGAGGCCGCAGTGCGCCGCGATGCTGAGCGCGGTCGAAGCGTCGACGCGCGCGATCTCCTCGATGGCCACACAGTAAGAAACGAAGTCGACGCCCGCGCCGTCGTACTCCGCGGGGACCGTCATGCCGAGGATGCCGAGCTTCGCGGCTTCCTTCATCACATTGGTGGTGAAGAGGCCCTTCTCGTTGACCTCCTTCACCTGCGGCGCGAGGATGCGCTCGGCGAACTCGCGCACCATCTTGCGCACCTGCACGTGCTCCTCGGTGGGCCTGAAGTCCATGGTCCCGGGCGAGGGGAAGGGCTGCCGGGCTAAGAGGGTTTCGGGCGCTGGCCCCGGCGCGCGGCTTATCGCACCGCGTCGACGTCGAGCGTGAACGTGCCCGAAGCGACGGTCGCCGGCTGCTCGTCCGCGGGGAAGTGCACCGCGAAGAGCCAGATGCTCCGGGTCTGGTAGGCGGAGTCCGCGACCGCGGGTGTCACCTCAATCTCGAAGACGCGTTGGGTCGCGCCGTCCTCGACCAGCGTCATCTCGAGGAGGTCTTGGTCCGTCGGCCCCGCGCGGAGCGCCGGTTTCGAGGGCGTCGGCCAGTCCCACGCGAGCGTCGCGTGGAGCTTCTTCGCGGTCGGCGGGACGAGGGCGCCGTCGTCGGGGGCCCATGCCGTCCCTTGGCAGGCGTAGCAGCCGTAGCCCGTCGCGGGCGAGGCGTACCACGCCGCGGCGTTCCGCGTCGCGGCAGCGACGAGCGGGACCGCATCGCGGCCCTGCCACGGGTCGGGCGGGTCCGGGAACGTCGGGAGCGTGGCGGCGCGCTCGGCGGTGATGCGCACGTGGACGTGTGAGGTCGCCGCGATGGCCGTGCCGTTGTCGATGAGGATGATGAAGAACGACCATTGCGACTTGCGCTGCAACGGCGCGTCCGTCTGGTTCGGCGCGACGGTGATGCGGAACGGTTCGCCGGCCGCGAAGTCGCCCTCCGCGCCGTCCGCGTCCGTGGCGTAGCCCATGTGGAACGCCGGCTGGCGGCCCGCGCCGGCGTCGTCGACGCTCGCGTTGACGATGACCGTTGCGGTCCCAGGCGGCACCAGACCCTCTGGAACGAAGAAGTCCGCGGGGCAGTTGTAGCACGTCTGCGTCGTCCCGGAGGCGAGCAGGGGGCCCTGCCACTCGGCTTCCTCGTCGACGAGCACAAGCTCCGTCGCGTTGGCCCAATAGGCA
>DASYRW010000184.1:0-9394 GCA_036003985.1 Thermoplasmatota archaeon | reverse complement strand
GCGCGGCGAAGCTGGGCGTGTTCGCGAAGGGCGTGGTGCTGGAGGGGCTGGATGCCCGCGAGGCGTAGCGGGAGCGACTGGTTCCTCCACTTCGAGGAGGGCGTGCAACTCCACGAGGCCTACCGCGGCTTCGCGCGCGAGCACGGCGTGCGCAGCGCCGTCGTCGTCGCAGGCATCGGCATGGTCAAGGATCCCGAGCTGGGGTTCTTCGACGGCGAGCGCTACCACAAGGCCCAGCTCCGCGGCGCCTTCGAGCTCGTCAGCACCCAGGGCAACCTGGCCACGCTGGAGGGCGAGCCCTTCACGCACCTGCACGTCAGCGTCGCGGGGCCCGACCACGTCGCGCGCGCCGGCCATCTGTTCGCGGGCGAGGTGCACATCGCGCACGAGGGCGCGCTGCGCGCCCTGCCTCACCTGGAGCTGGTGCGCGAGCGCCCAGCAGGCAGCCAGCTCGCCAGCCTGAGGTGGTAGGGTGCAGGCGTCGGTGTGGCGGTTCCTCGTCCGCGCGGGCAAGCAGCCCGAGTTCGAGGACCTGTACGCCCCCGGCGGGCTGTGGGCCGCGCTGTTCCACGAGTCGCACGCCTACCACGGCACCGTGCTCCTGCGCAGCCACGAGCACGACCGCGCCTACACCACCATCGACTTCTGGGACCACCGCGAGGCCTACGATGCCTTCAAGGCCAAGTTCGCGTCGGCCTACGCCGCCCTCGACCGCGAGGGCGAGCAGCTGACCGAGACGGAGGAGCACCTCGGTTGGTTCGAGGATCTGCAGTCCTAGGACATGTGCGGCTCCCCGAGCGACGCTCGACCTTCCACCTAGGCGCTCGCTCTTCGCCCGCCGATTTTTGCACCATGCAAGGCATGAGTGGTGAGGCAGTGAGCGTCTTGCGAGGTCGTGTTTCCGATGGCCGTTCGTTTCGCCTCTCTGCTGCTCGCTGTCGTCTTGGGTGTCGGCGTCACCGCCCTCGTTCCGGTGTCCGCCCACGAGAACAACAACCACGGCACCATCAAGGTGCACGACGACGCCGAGGTGAGCCCCCCCCAGTTGAACGACCCGCACGTGGCGTGCGAGTTCTGGATCCAGGGCTTCAACATGGCGGGCGGCACAGGCCACCTGACCTTCGAGCAGATCCCGCCCACGGCGAACCCGCCGGTCGTCGTGATCGCGTCCGTGGATTGGACCGGCACCGCCGAGGACGATGGCGACGGCTTCGCGTTCCTCGCGGGACCGTTCAACTTCACCGACGACCCCGGCCTCGGCCACTACCGCGTGACCGCGTTCCTCGACCAGGGCCACCCCGGCAACGAGGAGCACTTCGCCAAGCAGAAGGTGTTCTGGGTCGACGCGTGCGGCGAGGAGGAGGGCGGCGGATCCCTCGGCGGCCCCGGCTGCCCGACCGGCGTCGGCGCCGTCGCCGAGAACAACGGCGACATCACGCTGAGCTGGGACACGCTGGCTGGCGCGGACGGCTACAACGTGTACCGCCGCGAGGCCGGTGAGACCGACTTCAACCTGATCGGCACCACCACCGAGACCACCTTCGTCGACTCCGACACGACGGTGGGCGTCGCCTACGACTACCAGGTGTTGGCCTTCGCGGACGACGTCGAGACCGAGGACTGCGAGATCCTCCAGGCCACGGCCGTGCCGTTCCTCGAGGACGCCCTCAGCGTCGGCCTCGCATCGCTCGGCGGCCTCGCGGCCTTCACGGTGCTGCGCCGCAGGAGCTGAGGCGAGCTGGCCGGCCGCGCTCGCCCGTGGCTGGACGCGCCCCTCGCGGCGCGCCTCCGACTCTTCGCAGGCTTGGCCCTCACGGGCCAGGGCCTGCTGGTCGCGACGGGCGTTCTTGGCCATGAGGCACCGCTGTGGATCGCGCTCCTGCTGCTCCTCGCGGGCGCGGTGCTGATCGCATGGCCGGCGCTGCGCGGCGCGCCCGACCCGGACGCCAAGCCCGCCGCGCGGCCCTCGCGCCTGCGCGCGGGCGCGGTCGCGGCGCTCGGCGCCACCGCGGCGGGCGGCGTGCTCGCGTACAACGTCGCGGCGTCGTCCTCCTTCACCGCGCCCGAGATCGCGATCCTGGTCTACGGCCTCGCGCTCCTCGTCGCGTCGACCCGCCTGCAGGCCAAGGTCGCGGGCGTCCCGGTGGGCACGCTGGTCGCGTACAGCTTCCCCCTCGCCCTCGCTCCGCTGGGACTCTTCGCGGTCAACGCCGCCATCACCACCTGGGGCGATTCCCCAGCGATGCAGTGGTACGTGCGCGACCTGCTCGTCGCGCCGATGAGCGCGCTGCTGCAGCTCGGCGGCATGGACGCGACCGCCCTCGGCACGACCGTGCGCCTCGCGACGCCCCGCGGGCCCTTGTTCCTCACGGTAGGCACGGTGTGCGCGGGTCTCTACGCCAGCGTGCTGTTCCTCGGCCTCTTCGGGCTCTTCGCGTGGCAAGCCCGCACGCCGCCGCCGCGGCTCGCGGCGTACCTGACCCTCGGCCTCGTCGGCCTGCACGTGGCCAACATCGCCCGGCTGGTGCTGCTCGCGGTGGTGGGCGAAGCCTGGGGCGGCGTCGCGCTGCAGCAGTTCCACCAGCACGCTGGGTGGGCCCTCTTCCTGGCGTGGATGGTGCTGTTCTGGGCCCTCGTGCTGCGGCGCTTCGAGGGCCCCGCGCGGCCGCGGCTCACAGGCTGACGCTGACGCCGCCGATGCTCGCCGACAGGAGCAGCGCCGGCTCGTCCGCCGGGATGGTGACCTTGTCGAAGTCGTGGTGGCTCGTGTCGGGGCGGCACGTGTGGGCGTGGTCCTGCAGGCCGGGCCAGGCGTTGCTCTCGCGGTAGATGCGGAAGTCGGGGCTGATGTAGTACGTGCTCCCGACGTGGATCGGACCCACCACGACCAGTCCGTCGCCAATGTCGACGGGGCCGGTGTGGATGTCCACCGGCACGACGATGACCGCCTCGCCGAGGATCGGCAGCCGGAGCAGCTTGTCCTCGTGGACGCTGTTGCAACTCGCGTTCGAGCTTGGGCTGTGGGCCGCGACGAGGCCGGCGCCGAGGCCGACCAGGGCCGCCGCGACAAGGACCGCTAGGGCACGCATGGGAATCCCCCTCGGCGGGCCAGTCCCGCAGGGAAGCCAGACCTTTGCCTGGAGAGTCTGGACTGTGCTTTTGTGGCGTGGGGCACGACGAGTCGTGACCCTACTCGCCCTCGTGCCCGGCCATGCCCTCGTCGAGGACCCCTGCCGTGGAGGTCGGGGAAGGCTGCGCGGGCTCCTGCAACGCCCACTTCGCCGCGAGGTCGGCTGTGTTGGTCACGCGCAGCTTCTCGAACAGCAACGCGAAGCGCGCCTCCAAGTCCGCGATGATGCGCTGCCGCGCGTCCTCCGGCAGGCTCCATAGCTCGGCCTTGTGGGGGCCGGTGGCTTTCTTGCGGCTCTTGTACAGGAACTGCTCCTCGGTGTCGGTGGGCTTGCGCTCGTCGGCGCAGTGCTCCTTCGTCCACGCGACCATGCGCGCGCGCAGCTCGCCAGGCAAGGCGGGGTGGTCGAAGACCAGGTTCTGGAAGCCGGTCGCGAGGTGGACTTCGAGGGTGCCGACCTCGGGGAAGTGGTGGAAGGCCTCCTCCGGCAGCGTGCTCGCGCCGTGCTGCACGACGCCGCCGGCGCCGTGACGGCGCGCGACCTCGCCGAGCGCCTTGAGGGCCTCGAAGTCGATGGCGACCTTCGCGATGGCCCCATCTGGCAGCACGACGCCGCCGTGGCTGCTGCCGGTGTTGACGCTGATCTTGCTCAGGCCCGGCGCGCGCTTGTGGTGGGCGCGGTATTCGGCGACGAAGGCCTCGAGCTCCTCGGGCTTGCTGTTGTGCTTGCCGACCTCGCCGATCTCGCCACCGACGCTGACCGTCACGCCCGCCGGCTCGCGCGCGCGGATGTGGTCGGTCATCTGGGCCGTGATGGAACCGTTGAGCCGCTGCTGCTCGCGCAGGTCCTTCGGCTCGAGGGTGACGAGCGTCGACGCGTCGATGTCGATGTTGCGGTAGCCCGCGGCCAGCGACTCCTCGATGAGCCCCTGGATGCTCTGGACTTCGCCCTGCGGATCCTTCGGGTACTTGCTGGGGCTCACCTGGTAGTGGTCGCCTTGCAGGAACAGCGGACCCCGGAAGCCTTCCCGCAGCGCGCCCGCGGTGATCGCGGCCGCGTACTCGCCCGGCCGCTGGCCCGTGTAGGCCACCTCGCTGCGCGCCAGCTCGAAGATCAGCGTCCCAACGCGGAGGCGGTTCGCGGCGCGGAAGGCCGCGCGCGCTTGATCGTACGCGGGGCCGCGCAGGTTCAGGGCCGGGACGGTGAACGTCGCGGGGATGTCGCCCTGGCCGCGCGCCACGTAGAGGTGATGGATGCTGCTCGTCCGCACGCCCACCTGCCAAGCGGCGGCGCGCACGAGCCACCGCGCGCGCTCGCGCACGGCCTCGTCCGGCGCGAAGACCGCCGCGCGCACGAGTTGGTCGGTGAACGGCCCTCGGAGCGCGTCGGGCTGGCGCACGCGGACGTGGCCGCCCTCCACGTCGAGGACGCCCTGGGTGAGCTGCCCCAGCTCCGCCATCGCGCGCGGGAAGCGGATCACCGTCACGCCTCCGCGAGGTCGCCGAAGCGCTCGAGGAACTGCTTCTCGTCGAGCTTGGCCGCCTTCGCCAGCGCGCCGAGCCGCTCGCCTTGGAGGTCGCTGCGCCAGAGACGCGCCTCGAGCCGGCGGTGCGCCTGCCACGCGCTGCCCTTGGGGTCGAAGGCGCGCACGCGCACCTTGCCCGTCGCCGCGTCCTGCAGCGCGTCGAGGGCCAAGGGCTTGAGCTGTCCCTCCTGGAGCGCGATCATGGCATGGCCCTGGCCCGACGCGAGGAACTCCACCGCGCCGAGCCCCAGCGCGCGCGTGTACGCCGCGTCGAAGGCGTTGGGATCCTGGCAGCGGAGCTCGTAGCCCAGCTCCTTCGCGACGAAATCCACCTTGAGGCCGCGCTGCTTCAGCCTGGGGCCGAGCTGGCCCTTGACGAGCGCGCCGAGGCTGATCTCGCTGATGCGCGGGTTGCCGTGCTCGTCCTTCTCGAGGCTCGGGAGCGCGGCCAAGTCCCCGGGCCGCACGCGCAGCAGCAGGCCTTCGGCGAGCGCGATGGCGCCGTGGGGCTGGCCCTCGCGGAGCCGCTTCACCACCGCGACCTCGACGCGGTCCACGATCTCGCGCAGCCCGATCTGCAGCGCGAACTCCTCCGGCACGAGGGTGAGGTCCGCGCCCGCGGCCATGCCGACGCCGGCCGCGAGGTGCCCCGCGCTCCTGCCCATGATCGTGACGAGGTAGAATCGCCTCGTCGTGCGCGCGTCCTCCGCGAGGTTGCCCATCAGCTGCGCGCCGAGCTCGCGCGCGGTCTCGAACCCGAAGGTCGGCGCGCCTCCCGGCAAGGGCAGGTCGTTGTCGATGGTCTTGGGCACGTGCGCGACCCTGAGCCCTTGGGACGCCGCCGCGATCTTCGCCGCGCTCGTGGCAGTGTCGTCGCCGCCGATGGTGACGAGGGAATCCACGCCGAGCTGGCCGAGGCCCGCCACGACCTTGCGGACGCCGTCGGGCTCCTTCGCTGGGTTCGCGCGGCTCGTGAACAGCACGCTCCCGCCGCGCCGGCCGATGCCCTCGACGTCGCGCGCGTGCAGCTCGCGCACCTTGCCGAGGTCGCCGGCGAGCAGCGGCTTGAAGCCCTCGGGCACGCCGAGCACGCGCCACCCGCGGGCCAAGGAAGCCTGGGTCACGGCCTGGAGGACCCCGTTCAAGCCGGGCGCGGGGCCGCCGCCGACGAGCATGGCCAGCGTCGCCATGGGAGCGCGATGGCGGCGCGCCTTTATAGGCGCGGCGGTCGAACGGGCGGCGCTTCCCCATGCCGCGCAACGCGCGCCGAGCCGGACGCAGGGCCTCTCCGCGCGGCTTAAATAAGCGCGTCTCCCATGGTTGAGCGGGCCCGCATGGAACTCTGCGCCAACTGCGGCGAGAAGAAGGTCGTGTTCGTCATCGCCAACAAGTGGCGCTGCAAGGCCTGCGGGAAGTACTTCGACTGGACCGAGATGCGCAAGGCGAAGGAGCAGGCGCGCTCCTGATCACAGCGCGTTCCCCTCGACGCTCGGGAACCACACCCACGCCTCATCGCTCGGCCCCGACGCGGTCCGGCCGCCCACGAGGAAGCCGAGCCCCACGCCGAACTCCCACGCCGCGCCCGCATCCGCCCGCGCGCTCGGCAAAGGAGCCTGGTCGAGCCACACGCCGAGGGGCGGCGTGCTGATCGGCTGGCCGAAGTCCGCCTCGGCGCCGAAGACCATGGCGCGGTCCGTGAGCGCGTGGTGGGACACGCCGCCGAGGACGAGCAGGTTGGTGCGCTGCGGCCACCACGTCGCGGCGGCATGCGCGAGGGGCTCGGGCAACGGGATCTGCACCTTCCACGTCTCGGTCGCGGGCTGGTAGATCCACACGTCGGGGAGCTCCCCCGCGTCATCGGCGCCGCCCGCGATCACGAGGCCGTGCCGCGCCGCGTCCCAGGCGCCCGACGCGAATTGGCGCCCCTGGGGCGCGTTGGGCCCGAGGACCCAGGTGGCGTCGTCGGCGTCCCAGCCCCAGAGGTCGCCGTTGAACGCCGCGCCGTTCGAGCCGCCGAACACCCAGAGCACGTGCGCATCCGGATCCCATCCAGCCGCCATGCCGTACGTGGGCGTGGGGCCACCGACGGCCGCGATCTGGGTCCAGAGGTCGTGCTGCAGGTCGTAGGCCCAGAGGTCGTTGCGCGCGCCCTGCGCATCGCGGCCGCCGAAGAGGTACGCGGTTTGGGTGCGGTCGTCCACGACGAAGGCCGCGTCGGCTCGCGCGGGCGGCCCGGGCGCGCGGGCGAGCCAACCATCGAGGCCCAAGTGCGTGACCCAGAAGTCGGCGGAAACCTGCCCGTCGGATCCGCGCCCGCCGAACGCGTACAGGAGCCCCGGCACGGGGCCGCCCGAGCGGGCAAACGCGGCGCTGAGCCCCTCGCGCGGCGCCGGCAGGGGCGGCAGCGCGTCCCATCGGCCGCACACGAGCTGCGCCGCGACCGGCGCGCCGGCGAGGGCGCCACAGGGCACGGCGACATTCACGGGCAGCAGCAGCCCGGCCGCCGGGCCCGCGATGGCGAGCAGGGCGAGCACGGCCGCCGAAGCGCGCGCTGCGGACACGGGTGCCTCCGCAGAACCCACCCCCCGCGGCTCCTTAAGCATTCTCCGAGCCCCGTGCGCCGCCGGCCTTCGCAGGGTCCGGACCGGTCCTCGCAGCGCGCGCGGTGCCGGTGGTCCTCTGCAGACAACCCTTTTTTAAGGGCGGAAGGGTCCCCGCCCGAGGCTGCACGCCATGGGCAAGGCCCTTTCCATCACCGTCGCTGCGATGTCGTTGTTCGCGCTGCTCCTGACCGTGTTCGCCGCGGGCCACTCCGCCGAGGTGCCGTGCCAGGACACCTTCGCGGGCATGACCGCGTGTCCCGACCTGGTCGTGGATCCCGTGAAGCTCCTCGTGCAGCTCACCGAGACCAACACGTACTCCGCGACCAACTGCGACGTGGTCGAGGGCTCCACCGTCGCCGGCACGCGCACCGTGCTGCGCTTCTACCAGAGCACGCCCAACCTCGGCCTCGGCGACCTCATCGTGGGTCGGCCTGCGGACCACCCCGAATGGTTCTACTACGCCCCCTGCCACCGCCACTACCACTTCCGCGAGTACAGCGACTACCGCCTGTGGGAGCCGGCCCAGTACGCCCAGTGGAAGGTGCTGAAGCTCACCAACCCGACCGTCCTCTCGCGCGACCTGCTCGCGGCGCACCCCGAGCTCACGCCGGTCGCCAGCAACAAGGGCGGCTTCTGCGTCATCGACATCTTCCCCTACGCGCCGGTGCTGAACCCCCTGCCGGTCTACCAGAGCTGCAACAACAACCAGGGCATCGCCGCGGGCTGGGCCGACGAGTACTCCCCCGGCCTGAGCGGCCAGTACTTCGACATCACGGATGTGCCCGATGGGGTGTACATCCTCGAGTCCGAGGTCAACGCCGAGCACCTGTTCGTCGAGAGCAACTACATCAACAACGACTCCGCGGTCCCCGCGGTCGTGCAGCACCTGGTGGCTCCCTGAGGGGTCGCAGCGCCTCCCGCCCCCGGCGGGAGGTCCTTCCTTTCCTCCGCTTGTCCACGGCCTACGGACAAACTTCATGTCCTCCCAGCCGGCTCGCCGGACCGATGCTGCGCCCGCTGCTGCTCGTCGCCCCCTTCGCCCTCGCCTTGGTCCTGCCCGGCGCGGCTGGCGCGGGCGAGATCGTGGAGGTCGACATCGCCAACTTCGCGTTCGACCCCTCCGTCGTGCAGATCCACGCCGGCGACGCGGTGCTGTGGCGCAACCTCGACGACTTCGAGCACACCACGACGCTCGACGGCGTGTGGGACTCGGGCGAGCTGTGGCAGGACGAGACCTTCGCGTACACCTTCGACCTGCCGGGCGTGTTCCCCTACCGCTGCGCGTTCCACCCCACCATGGTGGGGGCCGTCGTCGTGCAGCCCTAAGGTCGTTGAGGAGCCCGCGCCGCCTCGCCCTCGAGGCGCATCGCCACGTCGTCCGGCAGCCCGAGCGCCGCGCGCATCTCGTCGAGCATGAACCGCTCGTCGCGGCTCACGCTGCCGTCGCGCCACGCCGCCAGCGCGGCTTGCTTGTACGCGCTGGCGCGCTCGCCCTGCGACATCTCCGGCACGCTCTTGGTGCCCGGCATCGCGACGTTGGCGACGCGCTCCGCGACCCTCTGGAGGGGCGTGACCGCGAACAGCAGCAGGCCAGCCGCGACGCCGCCCGCGAGCACACCGTACTGCTGGAGGTAGTTCTGCGCGACCTGCGTCACGACGAAGAACACGCCGATGAAGATCGCCGCCAGCGTGCCGCGCGAGATCGTCCACTTGACCTTGACGTCGAGACCGAAGAGCTGCGTGCGCAGGATGCCGTACGCCAGCACGAGGACAGAGACCGTCCGCGCGAGGCCCACGGCCGAGAGCGGCAGCCCCGAGGCCCGCAGCGGCACGAGCAGCATGGCCGCTAGGGGCACCGCGAGCCCCAGCCAGGCCACGCGCCTCGCGTCGCGCCCCGCCAGCGCCGCGTTGCGCAGCCACAGCACCGCGACGAGCGCCAAGATGCCGATCGTCACCGCGCCGAACGCGCGCGACCACAGCGGCGCCGACATGAGCTCGTCGCCCGCGAGGGCCCCGGGATAGAGCAGCAGCGCGGCCGCCATCACCAGCAGCCCGCGGCGGTCCGCCGGAGCCGCGTGGCGGAAGCGCACCGGCAGCAGGAGCAGCGCGAACAAGAACGCCGCGAGCATCGGCTC
>DASYRW010000183.1:0-8881 GCA_036003985.1 Thermoplasmatota archaeon | reverse complement strand
CACGCGGCCGTAGGGGCCGCGCGGCCTGAAGGACTTTCCGCTGCAGGGCCTCGAGGACCTGGTCCCCTACTGCGTCGGCGGGCGGAAGTTCGGGTTCTCCTGCCAGATCGCCTGGGTCACGCCGCCCGGGGCCATGAACACCGCGAACCAGCCCACGCTCGGAACCTCGAACTTGGGCATGAGCACCTTGCCGCCGGCGCGCTCGATCTTGCGCGCCGTCGCGTCGACGTCCTTGACCGTGATGTACGTGAGCACCGACGGGAAGTCGCGCGGCACGTTGGCGCGGTCCATCAGCCCCCCGAAGGGCCGCGCGGGCGTCTTGAAGCCCGTGTACTGCATGCCCGGCGCGTAGCTCGCCGTCTCGAAGGTCCACGCGAACACGTCGCTGTAGAACCGCTTCGTCGCGGCCGGCTCCTCGGAGTAGAACTCGACGTGCTGGATCGCGCCCGGGATCGAGCGCGGCATCTCCTCGGTCACGGCGGTGCGCCGCGCGGTCGGGCGGCGCGTCGTCGCGCGCGTCGTGGCACGCGTGGTGCGCGCGGGCTTCCTGGACGTCTTGCGCGTGGGGGTGCGGCGCTTGTTGGCCATGGTCTCGGGCCCTGCATGCGCTGGCCGCACTTGAGCGCGCCGGTGGCCGCGCTGGACCGTGCGTCGGCGTACAGAAAGAGGGCACGACGGCGCGCGCGGCGCGCCGGTCGCGAAGCTCAGGCCTTGTTCTTGATCGCCATGACCTCGACGATCTTCAGCGCCGCGGCGTCGCCGACGCCCAGCGTGTGCTGGATCTTCTCGAGGTACTTCTTCTCCGACTCGGACACGTCGCCGTCGGCGAACACCAGGTCGGTGGCGATGGCGAAGGCCGTCGGCCGCAGCTCCCCGGGGATCGCCTGGGAACTGAGCTTCAGCAGCTCGTCCACGCCCTTCTCCTTCGCGATCTTCACGACCTTCTCGAAGGACGCGTTGATCTGGCGAGGGTTGGACTCCTTGAACAGCCGCGTCCGCGCGAGGCTGACCGCCAGCCCCGCGACCTCGTCCTGCGTGATGACGCCGTCGGCCGCGACCGCCGCGACGGCGATGCCGGTGAAACCTTCGGCGGGCGTCAGGCTGGTGGGGGTGCCGCCGAGCACCTTGTCGAACAGTCCCATCTTGCACACCTCTGGAGCGGCGCAGCCGGCTCTGTCTATTTGGAACTTGCCGGATGGACAAGCCATGCAACGCGAAACGTTCAAGAGCCCTGCTATGCCGGCTCACGCCAACCGCACGAACCGCGCCTCGCTCGGCACGGGGCCCTCGGGCGTCTCGCGCAGCAGGAAGAGCATGTAATAGCCAGGCGGCGCCACGTCCCCGTCGGGCGGCGCGCGCAGGCTGAGCGCATCGGAGGAGCGGCCCTCCATGGTCAGCACGATGCCGCGCTGCTCGTTGTCGTAGGCGTGCGTGACCGCGCCGGGGCGCATCAGCACGGCGCTGGCGATGCTCGCGGCATCGGGCGTGCCGACGGCGAAGGCCGCGCCGTACGCCACGTCCGCCGGCGCATCGGCGATGATGGGCCGCGGGCCGCGGAACAGGTACGGCGGCTCGAACACCTCGAGGCGCTCCTCGGTGACCTGCGGGATCAGCGCTTGGATGAAGGGGAGCGGCACATGGCCGCCCACGAGGACGCGGCCGTCGGGCAGCAGGAGGGCGGTGCTGTGGTACATGCGCGGCACCTGCATCGGCGCCAGCTCGGTCCAGCGGCCCGGGAGGCCCGTCAAGGGATCCGTGCCCGCCGGGTCGAAGACCTCGGCCTCGAGGACGGGCGGGTTC
This sequence comes from Thermoplasmatota archaeon, assembly GCA_036003985.1. Taxonomy (GTDB): domain Archaea; phylum Thermoplasmatota; class SW-10-69-26; order JACQPN01; family JAIVGT01; genus JAIVGT01. The sequence goes on along the minus strand of DASYRW010000183.1, from coordinate 7,081 downwards.
TCCGCGCTGTAGGCCACGACGTTGTCGAGCATGCCCCCGCCCACCGCGAGCACCTCACCGGTTGGAAGCAGGACGCTGTTGTGGTGCCAGCGGGCGTGGGTCATGGGTGCCGCGAACGCATGGACTGGGGTAGCGCCCGCGAGGGACGCGAGCTCGGCCGTGTTCGTCGCGAACACCATGCGGTTCAGCGTGCCCCCGGCGGTGAGCAGCGTCATGTCGTAGGCCGGCGGCTGCAGCAGCAGCGGCACGGCGGTGCCGTGCTGCCGCGCGCCGAGGAGGGCCGGGCCATGGATGGTCCACGCGTTGGCCTGCAGGTCGAGGCTTTGGTCGAGGTTCCACAGCGCCTCCGCCGGGTGGGCGCCGAAGGGGCACCAGAGGCAGCCGACGGGCGCGTAGTACACGTCGCCCTTCAGCGGCCCCGACGGCACCACGAAGAGCCGCGGGTACAACGGCAGGAGGTTGTCCGCTCCCGGCGGCAGCACGCTCCATGTGCGGGTGGCGGGGTCGAAGCGCTCTTGGAACGTCACGTGGGTCTGCGGGTACGGCAAGTCCGCGATGCCGCTGGCGACCAGCGCGCTGCCATCCGGGAGCGTGAGGGCCGTCGGGTACCAGCGCCACCCCACCATGGGCTGTTGCGTGGCGAAGGCATCCGTGGCGGGATCGAACCGGCGGGCGCTGTTGAGGCCGTACACGTGCCAGCCATCGGTGAAGGGCACGAGGGGCACGTACTCGGTGCCGCCGACCACGAGCACGCTGCCGTCGGCGAGCACGGTCTGGCCGGCGCAGAACATGTCGCCCGCGCCGCCGTCGTGGGGCGTCGGCGTGCGCACCACGGCGACCGGGCCGGCGAAGTCCACGACGCGCGCGTGGGCCGGGTGGGGGCTGTCCACGAAGAAGGGGACGGTGGCGCCGTCGTGGTCGTCCACGCCGCTCCAGTAGAGCACCGAGCCGTCGTGCATCAGCACCATGTTGACCGCGGGCACCTCGCCGTCGAAGGGCGCCAACCAGCGGCCCTCGTCAGCGACGTCCGCCGCGGGCCCGGCCGACATCCACGGGCCCACCGCCGGAAGCCCCGAGAGCACGCCCACCACGACGGCGACCAGCTTCAGCACGTCCCCTGCCTCCCGGGCTTCCACGCGCCTCGGGGCTCATGAGGATTTGCTGCGCCGGCGCACACCTCAGCGGTGCTGCCGCAGCAAGTTCAGCGCCGAGCCGGCCTGGAACCACTTGATCTGCTCGGCGTTGAGCGTGTGCCGCAGCGCGGCCCGCTCGGTGGAGCCGTCGCGGTGCTTCACCTGCGCGGCGACGTCCTTGCCTGGCGCGAGGCCTGCGAGGCCGACCACGGAGACCCGGTCGTCGGCGCGCACCTTGTCGTAGTCGCGCGGGTCCGCGAAGGTGAGGGGCAGCAGGCCCTGCTTCTTCAGGTTGGTCTCGTGGATGCGCGCGAAGCTCCGCGCGATCACCGCGACGCACCCCAGGAAGCGCGGGCTCATCGCCGCGTGCTCCCTGCTGGAGCCCTCGCCGTAGTTCTCGTCGCCGACCACGACCCACTTCTGGCCCGCGGCCTGGTAGGCGCGCGCGATGGCGGGCAGCTTGTCCTCCGCACCCGTGGCTTGGTTCAGCCCGAGGCCGGCCTTGCCGGTGAACGCGTTGATCGCGCCGAGGAAGCAGTTGTCGCTGATCTTGTCGAGGTGGCCGCGGTACTTCAGCCACGGTCCAGCCGGCGAGATGTGGTCGGTGGTGCACTTGCCCTGCGCCTTGAGCAGCACGGGAAGGTCTGTGAAGTCCCTGCCGTCCCACGCCGGGAAGGGCTCCAGGAGTTGGAGCCGCTGGCTGTCGGGCTTCACGACCACCTGGGTCTGCCCCGGATCGTGGGGCGGCGGCACGTAGCCCTCCATGGGCTTCACGAAGCCCCGCTCGGGCACCTCCGGGGCTTGGGGAGGCGGCTGCAGCTTGAACTTCTCGCCCCGCGATCCCACGAGCTCGTCGCGCAACGGGTTGAACGTGAGCTTGCCCGCGAGGGCGTAGGCCATGACGATCTCGGGGCTGCCCATGAACGCGAGCGTGTTGGGGTTCGCGTCGTTGCGGCCGGGGAAGTTGCGGTTGTAGCTCGTGACGATCGTGTTGACCTCGTCCTTCTTCAGCTCCGGCCGGCTCCATTGGCCGATGCACGGCCCGCACGCGTTGGCGAGCACGGTGCCGCCGACGCTCTCGAACAGCTGCAGGAGCTGGTCGCGCTCGATGGTGGCGCGGATCTGCTCGCTTCCTGGGGTGACGAGCAGCGGCGTGGCCATGGTCATGCCGTGCTCCCTGGCCTGCCGCGCGATGCTCGCCGCGCGCTGCATGTCCTCGTAGCTGCTGTTCGTGCAGGAGCCGATGAGGCTCACGCGGATTTGGTCGGGGTACTTCTCCTGCCGCACCGCCTGGGGCAAGGCGCTCACGGGCCGCGCGAGGTCGGGCGTGTGCGGTCCCACGAGGTGCGGTTCCAGGGTTGAAAGGTCGATCTCGACGACCTTGTCGTACGCGCGTTCCGGGTGCGCCTCGACCTCGGGGTCCGCGGTCAGCAGGTCGGCGTTGCGCGCGGCCAGCTCCGCCAGCGCGCCGCGCTCGGTCGCGCGCAGGTAGGTCGCCATGCGCTCGTCCCATGGGAACAGGCTCGTCGTCGCGCCCAGCTCCGCCCCCATGTTGGTGATGGTGCCCTTGCCCGTGGCGCTGATGCTGCGCACGCCGGGCCCGAAGTACTCGATGACCGCGTTGGTGCCGCCCTTCACCGTGAGCAGGCCGCACAGCTTCAGGATCACGTCCTTCGGCGATGTCCAGCCGCTGAGCTGACCGGTGAGCTTGACGCCGATGACCTTCGGGTGCAGCACCTCCCAGGGGAAGCCCGCCATGACGTCCACGGCGTCGGCGCCACCAACGCCCGAGGCGAACATGCCGAGGCCGCCGGCGTTGGGCGTGTGGCTGTCGGTGCCGATCATCAGCCCGCCAGGGAACGCGTAGTTCTCCAGCACCACCTGGTGGATGATGCCCGCGCCGGGCTTCCAGAAGCCGATGCCGCACCGCGCGCTGGCGCTCTCGAGGAAGCGGAACACCTCATTGTTGCTGTTGAGGGCGGTCTGCAGGTCGGGCTTCGCGCCGGCGAGGGCCAGGATGAGGTGGTCGCAGTGCACCGTGCTCGGCACCTGGACGCGTTCGAGGCCCGCGCTCATGAACTGCAGCAGCGCCATCTGCGCGGTGGCATCCTGCATGGCGACGCGGTCGGGGCGCAGCGCGAGGTAGCTCTTGCCGCGCTCCAAGGCCTGGGCGGTGTCGGCGAGGTGGCCGTACAGGATCTTCTCGGTGAGCGTCAGCGGCCTGGCCAAGCGCGCGCGCACCTCGGCGAGGTTGCGGCGCATGCGGTCGTAGCTCGCCTGCACGAACGCAGGCGTGGATTCGATCGTCGGGGCGTGGGAGGTGGCGACGGCGGTGGGCATGGCGACCCTGCCAGACGGGGGCTGGATGGGGCGCGCTGGTATATAGCCGGAGGGGCGGCCGCGCACGAGGCTCGGTCACCCCTGCGACACCGGCGCGCGGCTGTCCCGTGCGTGACAACCGTGTGTCGCTTCAATGGCTCACCGGGAAACTTCATGAGCCCTCAGGAGGTCGCGTGGTCGGGACCCATGAACTGGACCCTCGTGCTCCTTGCGGCGACTGGCGTGATCGCAGGCCCCGTCGTGGCGAGCATGGTGGCGCCGGGCGCCATCACGCAGCTGGCTCAGGACGGCGCCACGCTGAGCCACCGGCACTTCGTCTTCGACAAGACCACCACCGTGCAGGCCGAGGGGGAGGACTACGTCCTCCACATCGCCGACGGCGACCTGTACGAGCTGCCCCTCACCACGCAGTTGCTGCTGCGCGCGTCCATCGCGCCGGCGCCGAGCGACGAGGACCTGCACGCCGCGTTCCGCTACGCGCTCGACAAGTACGACCTCCCCGTGCTGGGCTACAGCGTCCAGCGCGACGGCCAGGACCTCGAGGTCAAGGCGACGCTGCCGGCCGGCATCCTGGGCAGGCTCAGCCCCGAGTACCAGCGCGTCCTCGCGCAGTACGAGGCCTGAGCTGGCGCGTCGGCGCGTCGCAATCCTGAAGCCCTCCCTCTCCCTGGCGAGCCCGTGCTGCTGACCTGCTTGGGGGTCGCGGCGGGCGGCGTGCCCAGCCCTGGGGGAGCGGGCTCCGGCTACTTGGTCCAAGATGGCGGCACGAGCCTGCTGGTGGACTGCGGCAACGGCGTGCTCGGCCAGGCGGCGCGCTACCTGCCGCTGCAGCGGCTCGACGCGGTGTACATCAGCCACCTCCACCCCGACCACTTCAGCGACCTCTACCCCCTCTTGCTCCACCGCACGCGCTTCGGGCGCCTGCGCGTGTACGCGCCGCCCGGCGCCGAGGCGAAGTTCGACGCGTGGTTCAAGCTGCTCAGCTCCAACCCCGACGTGTACCGCGGCGCGCTGGACCTCGTCGAGTATGAGGCCGGGGAGGTGTTGAAGATCGGCGGCCTGCGCGTGGAGCCCCGCGCGGTGGAGCACAACGTGCCCTCGTTTGGTTGCACGATCGACGCGGGCCGGCGCCGCCTCGCGTACAGCAGCGACTCCCGCGCCTGCGACGCGCTCGTCGAGCTGGCGCGCGACGCGCAGCTGTTCCTGTGCGAGGCCACGCTGCAGGAGGGCGTGGGCGACGCGGAGTTCGTGCGACGCCAGATGATGGCGCACATGACCGCCAACCAAGCCGGCCAGATCGCGGCCAAGGCAGGACCGCGCGCGCTCGTGCTCACCCACCTGATGTACCACCTCGACGCCGAGGTGAGCAAGCGCCAGGCGCAAGCCAACTGCCTGTGCCCCGTGAGCGCGGCGCGGGAGCACGCGCGCTACGACCTCTAGGGCTTCGCGCTGGCCTCGCGCGCCACCCATGCCAGGTAGTCCGCGCTGCCCTCGGCGATGGGCCACGCGACCACGCACGGCACGTCGTAGCTGTGCTCGCGCTCGAGCAGCGCCGTGAGTTGCGGCACGAGCTCGCGGCGCGTCTTCAGCAGCAGCGCGGCCTCCTCGGCGTGCTCCACCTTGCCTTGCCACCAATACCAGGACTGCAGCGGCCACGCGTTCGCGCACGCCGCGAGCCGCGCGTCGAGGGCCTTGCGGGCGAGCGCCTCGGCCTCGGCCATGCTCGACGCGGTGACGTAGACGCTGGCGAACATCGCTAGCTTCCAAGACGTGGGCGCTGAAGAGTCTTGCTTCTCAAACTCCGCCGTCAGGCTCGTAGAAGCCGGAAAGTGCCGTTTCCGCGAATGCGCCGCAGCCGCCCGAGGCGGAAAACGTGATCGTCTCCCCGGCGTGGAACTCAACGGGGGTCCGAAGGCTGATCACCGTGGACGTCACACCGAAAGCGGACGAGACTGCCGGCGCCGCGATGAAGTGGAATTGCGAAGCACGCACATGCGCCGAAGCCGTACCGTCGATGCTAAGGATGTCGGTAACGACCAACTGTTTCCCCGCGGGGATTTGGAACGTCCCATTGAACGCAACAGGCACTCCCCCGACGCAATCAACCCGCGCCGTGCGATCCATGTACACACGTTCAATCGCAAGGGCGGGATGGATTCCTGGGGGTTCCCCAACCAACGCGCTCGCGAGCGCTGGTCCTGCGACCGCCACAGCCATCGCCAGTCCTAGGAGGATACATGAATTCATGGGCGCCCCTCGCGGCGACCCGCGCGCGCAGGCTTGTACGTTCCCTGCGGAGGCTTCGCAACGGGACCAGACGATCCTCAAAACTGGAACCACCACACCGCGCGCTTGACCCTCGCCATCGCGGGCAGCGGCGGCCGCGGGCGCGCGGGGCCCTCGGGACCCATGGGGCGCGTGTCGTGGAACATCGGCTCGCGCCCGAGGCGCGGCGCGCGCTTCGCGCGGCGGCCGGGGCGCGGGCCCATGAGCGCGCGCATGAAGTGCGCCTCTGGCTCTGCTGCCGAGGCGCGGGTGCGGCGGCCCCAGCCCGATTTGCCGTGGGGCGCGCCGAGGCCGCTGAGCGCCAAAGCTCCCTGCAGGAAGAACAGCAGCATCGGCAGGGTGGTGCGCACGTCGCTCAACCCTGCTTGGGCAACGTGCTCGGGGAACAGCAGCACCGGCGCCAGCACGATGCCGAGCGCCATGGCCGCGCCGCGGACCAGCGGCCGCACACCGCTCGGCAGCGCGAGCGGGAGCGACAACGCGAGCAGCGCGAACCCGACCCGCGTCGCATCGTCGAGCAGCGCGCGCTGGCCGTCCGGCGCGCCGCCCGGCGCCCACACGAGCAGCAGCCAGAGCGCGCTCGCGTAGATGGCACCGCCGCCGAGGCTGAGGCCCAGCGCGGCGCCGCGGTGCCGGCCCTCGCCGCGCGCTGCCCCTGCTGCTGCGCCCATCAGCACAGCGGCGAGCAAGCCCAGGGGGAAGGACGGGTCGAGCGCGAAGTGGGCGCCTTGGACGCTGACCTCGTAGTGCCACCCGAGCCCCAGCCACGAGGCCCCGTAGGCCACCGCCGCCGCGCCGGCCGCCGCGGAGAGGCTGGCCTGGGCGAACGGCGCGCTGCGCGCGTGCATGCCCATCCTCCGGTCGCTATGGGGCCTGAAATATAAAAACCGAGCAGCTTTGCGCGCGGCCGTTGGGGCCAAGCCCGCCCATCCAAGAACGTTTAAGAGCGCGAGCCCACCATGCAGCGCTTGCCATGGTCGATGGCGTCCTCGTGGCGCTCGCCCTCCTCAACATCTACATCGTGGCGCTGTTCGTCCTGCACCAGCGGGGCAAGCTGCGGGGCCCGACCCTGGAGCTCGTGGGGCCGCTGCTGCTGTGGCGCACCGAGCACGGCAAGGAGATCATCGACAAGATCAGCCGGCCGAAGCGCTTCTGGAAGTTCTTCGGCGACGCGGGCGTGGTCATGGCCATCCTCGCGGGCGCGCTCATGCTGATCGTGCTCGTGCTCAACATCTACGTGCTCGCGACGCGCCGCGACATCCTCGAGGCCGCGGCGCCGAGCCCCGAGTACCTGCTCGTGCTGCCGGGCATCAACCCGCTCA
>DASYRW010000182.1:0-8708 GCA_036003985.1 Thermoplasmatota archaeon | reverse complement strand
CGGTCGATCCAGTCGCCGCCGCGCGCGACGCTGAACTGCATCACAGGCACGGCGTAGTAGCTCAGGCAGATGTTCGTCATGCCCGCGCCCCAGCTGATGCCCATGCCGGTGAAGTTGTTGTCCTTCAGCTCGCTGTAGACCACGCTCATGCCCTCGTTGATGGGCTTGGCGTTGTAGCCGAGCCTGTCAATGAGCGCACCCACCGTCTTGGTGTGGTAGAGCGTGTCGAGCTCCGCGTCCACAGGGTTGGCCGGGACCACGAAGTACACCGTCTCCTTGCCCTCAGGCTTGCCGAGGAGGCGCTCGATGATGAGCTGGAGCATCGGGATCGCGCTCTTCTCCTTGCGCGACAGGATGCCCTGGCTCATGGGCCTGCGGGTCTCGGTGTTGAAGATGTTCGCGAAGTTCAGCGCGTCCTCACCGACGATGTAGACGTGGCTGTCCTTCTTGATGTGCAGCACATCGCTGCGCGCAAGCATGCGCTCCGCGATGTCGCTGTACTCGATCTCCACGAACGTGTTCCGCTGCTGCGTGAACACGACGCGGTCATCCTTCTTGCGGGCGCACGTGATGTTCATCGTCCCGACGTCGACTCCCTTTGCCATAGGGTGACCCCGGCGTCCGTAGGGTGGGTCCCCGCCTTGTGGGCTCGGGAAGTCCCGCCCGGCCCGGCTTGGAAGGAAGTGGACTTGGCCGAAAGCACGCCCACGGGGGATTGGCCATCATGGCCCCGCGATGGCCGGCAGAGCGGCCGAGGCCCAGCGCGCGCGCCGTCGCCGCGACGAATCCGCGCGCTTGGACGAAAACGGCGGCGTGCGCCTCAGGCCTTCGGCTCCTCGGGCGGGCCGAAGATGAAGTGGTCGCACCCCGCGACCGCGCGCCGCAGCAGCTCGAGCTGGCGAGCGAGCGCGTGCAGGCCCGCGCCGAGGAGCGCGCCGGCGACGGTGAACACCACGATCGCGGCGAAGACCGGACCCACTGCGTTCGCCAGGAGGAAGCCGAAGGTCAGGTAGAACAGCACCACGAGCATGCCCAGGCCGAGGCCCCACCGCATGGTGCGCAGGTGCTCCCCGTTCGCCTCCACGATCTTCAGCAGCAGGTACTCGTCGGGGGGCAAATCCTCCTCGCGCTCGGGCAGCGGCTCGGTCCTGCCGTGCGGGCCTTCGAGGCTGGCCTCGAGGGGCTGCGGCATGTCCGCGTCGGCGTCGCGCCGCTTGTGCTTCGGCTCCGCCATCGTCCCAGCCAAGGAGCGCCGGGGCTTCAAGGTGCTTCAAAAGGCCTGCGGTTTGGGGAGCGCGCGTCGCCTTGAACAACCGCCTGCGCGCGCGGCCTTGCGGGGATAAAGGTTCCGCGAAAGCGCTTCAAGCGCGCCCTTCCGAGAGCAGGCTGTCCCGTGGGCCGGACGCGAGGTGCGAAGTTCCCATGAACCCGAGGCGGACGCGCTCCCCGACGGTGGGCCAGCGGCGCGCGCGCCGCAGCTGGCGCAAGGAGCACGCCAGCCTCGCCGCCCTCGAGGGCGTCTTCGTGGGCATGTTCCTGGTGACGAGCATCGCCATCGTGGTCACCCTCGAGGACAAGCCCCCGGCGAAGACGGAGACGCGCAGCCAGCTCGAGGAGATGCTCAACGACATCCTCGTCGGCCTCGAAGCGCTGCCCACCTCGGACCGCTTCATGACCCAGGTGGAGCGCGCCGTGGGCAAGGCTGTGCTCGGCAACACGACCGACCTCGACCGCCTGCTCGACCGCACCCTGCCGGAGGGCACGGCGTGCCGCTTCTGGATCGACAACGGCAAGGAGCGGCGCCTGCTCGTGGGCACGGAGGACGACGGCGCGCGCGAGACCGTGGGCGCGTCGCGCCTCTACCACCCCACGTGGGCCTACGCCGTGGTGGTGCCCTCGCTCGACCTCGTGAGCTCCACCCAGCCGCTCGACGTGCAGGGCTTCGGCGTGAGCCAGGGCGCGCTCATCAAGGAGGCCGGCGTGCCCGTCAAGGCGATCGTCACGACCACCCTCGGCAGCTACCACAAGGAGAGCATCACCTCCATCCGCGGCGACAGCGCCGCCTCGCTGTACATGAAGGACAGCACCGGCACGCCCACGTTCATCGTGCGCAACCTGCTGGGCGGCACCGGAACCCAGAGCAGCCCCGCGTACAACGACACCGGCAACTCGAGCCTGCACAACGGCAATTTCACGATCAACCACACCGGCGGCGTGCTCAGCATCGCGGGCTCCTTCACGGGCGACGTCATCAGCTACCTGATCACGCTCACCGCGCCCAACGGCACGCCCTACCCCTACACGGTCACCGGCGCCGGCACCGCGTCGCTCAGCCAGGTGGTCTCGAGCGCCCAGGGCGTGTGGACCGTGACCGCCACGGGCAGCATCACCGGCCTGATCACGCCCAAGAAGGCGAACCTCACCATCAGCCAAGTCACCGACGGCATCCTCAACTTCACCTTCGGGGTGCGCGAGAGCGGGGGGGTGGCGCTGCCCGTGGGCACGAAGCTCACCGTGCGGCTGCCCTATCTCTTCGAGTCGATCGACGCCACGAACACCACCCAGAGCGGCTGGAAGAGCATCGCCGCCGGCAAGAGCACCCAGGACGGGACCATCGTCACGGCCTTGTTCGACAGCACCCTCGCCAGCGGCGAGCGCACCTTCGTGGTGCGTGCGAAGCCGCCCGCGAGCGCGGACGTGCTGTACAACATCCAGGCCGAGCTGAGCGACGGCGCCAGCGCGCGCGCCAACTTCGTGGTCAGCACGCTCGGCGCGGTCGTGAGCCCCGACAACACGATCCAGCGCGACGGCTACCTCACCGTGCCCAAGCCCCTGGCTGCGGGCAAGGTGAGCACCTTCGGCCTCGTGTTCCCTGCCGCGGCCACGTCCCTCGCGGGCTTGCCGGAGAGCATCACGCAGGTCGACCTCCAGAGCGCGGACGGCACGCCCCTCTTCAGCGCGGTCCAGGGCGTGTACCCCACCAACGGCTGGAGCGTCGTCAGCAAGGACCACCTCCGCTGGAGCGGCACCACCCTGCTGCTCTCGAACGCGGTCACCGAGTGGGTCGCGAACGTCACCGCCGACACCAACCTGACGGCGAGCGAGCCCGGCGCGGACTTGCCCATCGAATTCGGCAACGGCGCGCACTACAGCCTGATGCAGCAGTCGAGCCCGTACGTGTTCCAAGGCAGCTTCGAGCCCGGCAGCGCGGGGCGCGGCTACGCCGTGCCTTCCTTCAGCGCCGGCGGCAAGGGCAACGCGACCCTGGGCGTCGAGTGGTACGCGCGCGCGCTGCGCGTTGCGGGCAACGCGACCTACACCGTCAGCGCGGCCGGCGACCTCCCGGCCCTCGGCGAGGCGACGCGCCTCGGCCTCGCGCGCAGCCACCTCGACTTCAGCGCCACCAAGGCCAAGATCGGCGAGCAGGTGCAGATCTCGCCCGACTTCTCGGGCCTGCTGAGCGGGGTGAGCGCGTACGTGAACACCACGAGCGGCAGGGTCGTGATGGCCGATTGGAGCGTCGAGGTCAAGGTCCTCGACCCGCTGCAGCCGTTCAACAGCCGCGACCAGTGGCAGGCCCTCGCGAGCACCGAGACCTCCCTCGCCAAGGCCCAGCTCAACTACACCGCCAGCCGCGGCGACTTCTACGGTCCGCACCCCGTGCTCGCCGAGGCCCACTTCTCGGTGGAGGACGTGGTCACGGGCAACGTCACCGTCCAGACCGCGCGCCTGCTCGGCGTGCTCGACGTGATCCCCGACGGGGGGCAGAGCGAAACCGCGCTGTACTGGATCAGCCTCGAGTGCTGGCTGCCCGATTGGGTCTGAGGCCCCTCGCCGGGCCTAGGCCGTGACCCCGGCGCCGGCGCCCGGCGTGTGCGTGCCCGCATGGCGGCGGCAGCGCTCGCACACGCGGTAGTGCGCCCGCTCGAAGGCCGCGAGCCGCTTCTCCACCTCCTGGGGGCGCATCGTCTGGAGGTCCGCGGCGGCTCGGCCATACACGGCCGACACCACCTCGCACGTCGGATCGAGCACTGCGTACCACGCCATCGCACACCTCGGCAGCATCGTGTGCCAGCCGCCGGAGCGCGCCTTCCGAGGGGCCTGCACGACCGGCGCTGGCGTCCTTTCCTCGGCCGCGGCCGTTCAAGTGGCTTGTTGGTCAAGCCTGATAGCCGGCAGAATGACGTGCGCGACTTTCGGAGAAAGCACTTGGTTTGGGCCTACGCCGGCTCCAGCCGCTCCTCCGCCGCGACGGGCTCGAACTTCTCGGGCCGGCGGTCGGTGCGGCCGATGTGCTTCTCCAGCTCCTCGAGCCACAGCACCGGCTTGTCGACCGCGTAGGCCAGCTCCCGCGCGAGCATGCCCTGGGCTGTGACGACGTGGATGCGCTTCCCCCGCGCGCGCAGCACCTCGACGACGCGGTCGAAATCGCCGTCGCCGCTGAACAGGTACGCCGTGTCCCAGTGGTCGCTCGTCTGCACCATGTCGAGCGCGATCTCGATGCTGAGGTTGGCCTTCTGGAAGGCTTCCCCGGTCTGCGAGTCGTAGACCGTCTTGAGCGTCTTCGTGCGCACGATGAAGCCGTTGTAGCTGAGGAAGTCGAGGAAGCGCTGGCGCTCGACCTCGATGGTGGGCGGGACAGCGTAGTAGAAGAACGCGCCACCGAAGGACGCGCCTTGCGTGAAGTGCTCGCGCGCCTTGCGCCAGTCGATGAAATAGCCGGCGCGCTTGCACGCGTGGTGCATGTTGGCGCTGTCGACGAAGAGGGCCACGCGGCCCGGCAAAGGAGCAAGCATTGGATCGCCGGCGCCGCGCACGCGGCGCGGGCCCATAAGGCTTGGCCCGCGCGGCCTCGGCTACGCGTCCTCGCCGCTCCCATACGTGCCCTGCTGCCAGGCGCGGTTGTTGCCGCCCGGGGAGCCGGTGCTGTAGAGGTCCGCATCGCTGCCGTAGTCGCGGAACACCGCCGCGCCGACGTTGTAGGGGAAGATGCCCGCGATGTAGCCGCGTCCGCCCGAGGCGGTGGTGTAGCGGTCGATGCCGTCGTTGTCCACGAACACGCCGACGCCGACCCGGTCGGTCGCGCCCTGCGCCACGGCCGTCGTGGGTGGCTGCGCGAGGTATTGGTCGTTGCCGCCGACCTCGATGAGGAAGCCCGCACCCTGGTTCACGCCCACGCCCTGCACCCAGCTGTCGCCCGCGTAGCGGTCGTTGCCGGCGCCGTCGTACAGCACGCCGAGACCGCCGACGCGACCGTGGCCCTGGCCGTCGAAGTTGCAGCTGTACTGGTCCGTGCCGTAGCTGTCGGCAAGCAGGCCGATGCCCGTCGAGCCGAAGCCTTGCGACTCGCTGCTGGCGCTGTACGTGTCGTCGCCTTGGAGGTCGAGCAGGATGCCCACGCCCAGGCGTCCCGAGCCTTGCACACCGTAGCTGCCGACGTAGTTGTCGTTGCCGTCGACGTCGATGCTGATGCTCACGAGCGCGCCGTAGCTCCACGTCGCGGTGGGCGAACTCGGCGCGAGGTCGCCCGGGCTCGGCGGCCCGGTCGGCGGAGCCAGCATCGCGCCGCCGGCGGTGTTCAGGTAGGTGTCGTCGCCGAGCGGGTCGACCGTCAGCACCTGCACGCGTGCATCGGCGCTGCCGAGCAGGTTGCCCTGATAGACGTCGTCGCCGCTCCCGCCGATCTCGACCAGGCGGTACGGGTCCGTGAAGGGCGACGGGTCGTCGTCGGGGTCCTTCGGGTTCGCATCCATCGGCTGGAAGGGCATCGGGGGGGTGCTCGCCAGCTGCACGGCGTCGCGCGCGGCGGCGCGCAGCATGGGCGTGGCCTGCTCCAGCGCACTCGCCACGATGAGCCCCGCGCGCGCGACGGCGCCGCGGTCCAGCTCCTCCGCGGCGACCTGCGCCGCGCGCGCGGGGTCGGCGCAGGGCAGGGTCCCCGCAGGCTTCGACACCTGCGCGCAGGCCCGCAGCAGGTGCAGGTCGACAGGGTCCAGGGACGCGAAGGACTCCGCCAGCGCGAGCTGGGCGTCGACGGCCGCGAACAGCAGCAGCGCCGCAGCGTCGCGCTCGCGCGGGTCGAGGGCGGCTGCCTGCTCGTGCATCGCCGCGCGTTGCTCCGCCGTCGGGGGCGGCATGCCGAGGGCCGTGTACAGCGCGACCACGGCCTGCTCGAGGCCGTCGGCGCCGAAGGTCTTGGCGTAGCGCACCTTCTCGGGACCGAAGCCTGCGGTGCGCGCGGGCTCGAGGAGCAGGCGTTGGTAGTCGCCGTCGTCCGGCATCGCCGTGGCCTCGCCCGCCTGCGCGGCCCCGGCGGGCGTGCCGGGCGCGGCGCCGGCCGAGGCTTCCGCGGTGGCGGCGCCGGACAGGGTGAGGCCCGACGCGGAACCAGTGGCCGCGAGGAGCGCGTCGTAGACGTTGCCCGCTCGCTCGGCCGCGGCCGGCGGCACGCCCGTCGGCGCCGCGGGCGCGCCGGGCATCTCGGCGACGGGCAGGCCGATGGGCACCGCGGGCGCGCCGGGCGAGGCGCCCCCGGCCGGCGCGACGTCGGCGAGGCCGTCGAGGGCGCCCCCGGCGTCGGGCAGCCCCGTCCCATCGTCGACCTGGTGCCGCGCGAGCTGCGTCGGCCCCGGCTGAAGCCCGCTCGTCGCGGCGAGGGCGACCAACGCTAGCGCAACGACCCAGGTGCCCCTCCGCGCCATGGCTTTGCGTGGCCCCCGCGGGTACATTCATGGTTGCATTGTGGGCTCCTGGGCGATTTCATCAGGTGCAAAGTGGACACGGCGGGACTCCCCCGGGCCAAACGCGTCCGGAGGCGCAGCAGCTTGACATTCCCAAGGCCTTTGCCGCCGGACTGGTGCTGGTCCGCGCCGGGGGGCGCTTCGCCCCTCCCGGAATGTTCATCCCCTGCCGGTCCCGAGCCGCCCTCGATGCCGCGAGCCGCTGCGCTGCTCCTGCTGGCCGCGCTCCTGCTCGGCTGCGCGCCTGCGCGCGCGGCCGGGGGCGACCTGGCCGTGCTTGCGTCGCCCACGGACCTGCCCCTCGCAGCCGTGGCCTGGCAGCCAGACGGGCGGGCCGCCCTCGCGGTGGGCGGCGCTCCTGGCCAGGGCGTGGTCGTGCGCGTCGCCGACGGGCAGGCCAGCCTCGCGGGCGAGGACGACCACCGCTGGCTGGCCGTGGGCTGGAGCCCCACCGGAAGCGCCGCGCTCATCGCGGGCGACGGCGGCGTGCTGCGCACGCGCGACGGCGTGGCCTTCGACTTGCTCGCCGTGCCGCAAGGCCTCAGCAGCTTTGCGGGCCGCGCCGTGGCGTGGAACCCCGAGGGCACGGAGGCCTTGCTCGCGGGCTCAGCGCTTCTGCGCTACATCGCGGCCGACGACCGCCTCGAGGTCGTGCGCGCAGGCGCGGACGAGGCCTTCGGCGCGGCGGCGTGGGCGCCCGACGGGACCTACGCGCTCGTGGAACAGGCCGTGCGCGACGACGCCGGCTGGCACCCAGGCCGGCTGCTGCGCTACGATGGCGCGAGCCTCGCGCACGTCGCCACCTTCGGCGCGGGCAGCGCCCTCGTCGAGGACATCGCCTTCGCCCCCGAGGGGTGGGCCCTCGTGGCGGGCGCCGAGCCAGGCCGGCCCGGGCCCGTGATGCGCTGGGACGGCACGCAGCTCACGGCAGCCTTCGCCAAGACCGCGGACCATTTCACCGCCATCGCGTGGCGGCCTGGCGCCAGCACGGCGCTGCTCACGGGCGCCGGCGGCGAGCCCCTCGCCGAGACCGCGGGCCAAGGCTACGAGCCGCTGCGCGCCACGGGCGCGGACCTCCTCGGCGCGGCGTGGCACCCGGCGGGCCAGCGCGCGCTGCTCGTGGGGGTCGGCGGGTTCCTCGCGGAGTGGCTTCCCGAGGGCCAGCCCCTCGTGCGCATCCGCGCTCCCTTCGAGGGCGCGCTGCTGCAGGGCACCGCCGAGGTGCTCGTGCACGCCGACCCGCGGCCAGGCCATGTGCTGCAAGCGGTCGAGGCGCGGGTGGAGGACGGCGCGTGGCGCGCCATGGCGGCACTGCCCTCGGGGGATTGGCACGCCACGATCGCGACCACCGAGCTCGCCGACGGCGTCCACACCCTCCAAGTCCGCGCGCGCGACGACGGCGCGACGGGCGCGCCGGCCAAGGTCCAGGTGCGCGTGCTCAACGGCGGCCCGCCTCCCCCGAGCTTCGCCGGCCTGCCGGCGAGCGTTTCCGAAGGCGCGCTGGGCGTGCGCTGGACCGACACCGACGCGGACAGCTACGAGCTCGAGGTGCGCTTCGACAGCGGCGCCGCGACCTTCACGGACCTCCACCGGTCCCTCGAACCCGGCACCAGCATCGCGCTCCGGGGGCCGGGCGACCACGCGCTCCGCGTGCGCGGCTGGCACGGGGACCTCCTCTCACCCTGGAGTGCCGAGGCGCACGTCCTGTGGACCGAGCCCTCTCCACCGCAGCAACGCAGCGACGCGAGCCCACCTGCCGACGACGGGCCCGCGGGCAAGCGCGCGCCCGGCCCGGAGCTGGCGTTGCTCTTGCTGGGCGCGGCCGCGTTGGCCCTCGCGCGCCGGCGCCGCTGACGCGAAAAGCTTTGGGGCCCCGCCGCGCTGCCGCAGGCCGTGGCGCGCTTCGCGATCGTGGACCCTGCGACGGAGCAGGTGATCGCCGAGATCCCCGAGCACGGCCCCAACGAG
>DASYRW010000181.1:0-9141 GCA_036003985.1 Thermoplasmatota archaeon | reverse complement strand
AAGGTCGAGACCGTCGCCCTGCGCGAGTTCCTCAAGCGCGATGTGGAGCCCGAGCCGGGCATGCGCGTCGAGTGGGAGGGCAAGGGGCGCGGCACGGTCATGACCGTGACAGCGGGCCGCGTGCGCCTCGACTTCAACCCCATGCTGGCGGGCAAGCTGCTGAAGTACAAGTTCACCGTCACCGAGGTCCTTGAGAAGCCCGAGGAGAAGGTGCGCGCGATCCTCGACAACGACTACGGCTACGGCAGCGGCGCGGACTTCCAGGTCAAGGTCGAGGGCGCGACGGCCGAGCTGCTGGTGCCGGACCGCTGCAAGTTCGACCCGCGCTGGCCCGTGTCCAAGTACGTCATCGTCGCGGATCTGCGCCGCTACGCGGGCTTCACCAAGATCCGCCTCATCGAGGAGTACGAGCCGCCCGAGCCCCAGGCCGAGCCGGAGCCCGCGCCGTCCGAGCCCGAGCGCTCCGAGGAGGAGCTGACCGAGGAGGACCGCGCCGAGGTCGAGCGCCAGCTCGCGGCGCGGAAGCGGGGCGCGTGACGCGGGGCGAGGGTCCGCCGGTGCCGCGGAGTTGTGGAGGGAACCGAAAGGATCAAGGCTGGCCCCCCGCGTTCACGCAGCATGGCGGTCGCGGCTGACAAGGGCGTTCCGAGCCTGCCGCCGCAGCTCCAGGCGGTCGTGGCGGCCATCCGCGACCGGTACCGCCCGGAGCGCATCATCCTCTTCGGCTCCCATGCGTGGGGCACGCCGGGCGTGGGGAGCGACGTGGATCTCTTCATCGTCAAGGACACGGACACGCCTGGCTGGAAGCGCGGGGCGGAGGTGCGCGCGCTGATCCGCGCAGAGCGTCGTGGCCTCGCCATGGACATCCTCGTGTACACGCATGCCGAGGTGGACCGTCGGCTGGCGCAAGGGGACCCGTTCGTGGCCATGGTCTTGCGCGAGGGTCGGACGCTGTATGGCGCGTAAGGACTCGGCCGTCCCCTCCGACTGGCTGGCGCGCGCGCACGACGACCTCCAGGCCGCGCGGATTGTGTTGCACCACGAGGAGCTCCCCGCCGTCGTTGGCTACCTGCTTCATCAGTCCGTCGAGAAGGCGCTCAAGGCCTTCCTCCTCGCGCGGGGGCGCGCTGTCCCTCGCATCCATGACCTCGAAGCGCTGCTCGACGACGCCGTGGAGTCCAGTCCGTCGCTCGAGGGCCACCGCCAACTGTGCGTCGGCGCAGCGGACTTCCACGCGCTCCACACGTAGCGTGGTGCCGAGCGCGGCGTCGTCGATCGCGAGTCGCTCGAGGAGCTTCTCAGGGCCGCAGAGGCCTTGCTGGACGACTTGGAGGCCATCGTGCGTGCGTGAGGGGCTGCCCAACGTGCGGCCGAACGTGGTCAGAAGCTATGGCGCCGTGAGCAGGTCGTCCAATTGCTCAGCAACACTCATGCACTGCATGTCCATTAGGCTGGAGGGCGACATCACGAGCCCCTCCCGTTCACACGCTGCGTTTCCTGCGACGGAGAACGCCCCCAGCCCCCTGTCCTGGCCCACGCTGCCGCATCGTCCATCGCATCGGGCGTCGCCGAGGACGCTCACGGCTCCAAGACCGTAGAAGCCGCACGAATCCTCTTCCACGGCCGAGCAGCTCGCGCCTCCGACGAACGCGGCGGCCCCGACGCCCACGCGCCCGCAAGAGACCGTATCGGTGGAGTCGCAGGAAGCGTTCCCCAGGGCCGAGGCCGCCCCGACGCCGGTCTGTCCGCAGGACTGGATGCCGTGGCTCTCGCAACGGGCATCGCCGGCTGCGCTGGTCGCGCCGAGGCCGATGGAGCCGCAGGAGTTCTCCTGCTCGCTCCTGCACGACGCGTCGCCTGCCACGCTGGAGGGGCCCGCGCCGATGTAGCCGCAGGAGCGGCGCCCCTCGGCGTTGCAGGTCGCGCTGCCGAGGCCGCTGACCTGCCCGACGCCCGCTCGCGCGCCGCAGTCTCCCGTGCCTTGGCCTTCGCAAGCTGCGCTGCCAAGCAGGCTCACTTGTCCTAGCCCGAGATAGCCGCAACCGTGCGTGGCGTTCGTCCGGCACGACGTGTTGCCAGCGAGGCTGACGGCGCCCACGCCGATTGCCCCGCACGAGTGGAGGCCCCCCTGGCTCGTGCATGATGCGTTGCCAAAGACGCTCGCCGCTCCCACGCCCGCGAAACCACATGCCATGCTGCCGCTGGTCTCGCAGGATGCGTCCCCGTACACCGAACTCGGCCCGAGTCCGAACGAGCCGCACGAGTAGTCCGCCTCGGACGCGCACGACACGGAATGCTCCACCGAAGCCGGGCCGTTCGAAAGCACGAGCAGCGCGAGGTAGGGAAGGTCGCAACCCTGTCCGTGCGTGCCATTGTCACACTCGGCAGCTGAAGCGACGAGCAGCGCCGTCGTCAACGTCGCGAGCGTGAACGCGCCCCACAGCCAGCACGCCTGAGCGCCGCGCACGAAACTCCCAGGGCATCCAGGCTCTGGAGCCGCTGGTAAGCGTTCTCTGCCCACCCGAGGCCGCTGATCGCGGTCTCGTCGCGCGAACGAGATCGCCGGCCAAGCCCGGGACAGGGCCCGCGGACCGCGCCAGGCTCCATCGGTGCCAACTATCGTGGCATGGTCGTCGCCCGGCTTCGTCTTCGCGCCATCGTCTGAGGCGCCTTAGCCGACGCTGGGACGGCTCCCGCGATAGCCTTCGACCCCTCGTCGGTGTCCTTCATGAAACCGTTTCCACGAGGACGAAGACGTGAACAGACTTCCCTGAAAACCGTTAAATCGCGTGGCCGGAGTCTCCGCCCGGGGGTAACCCACCATGAAGTTGAAGCTGGCCCTTCTGACGGCGGCATTCCTGCTGCCGATCGCGAGCCCCGTGAACGCATTCCACAACGCGACCTGTGACGCTACTGGCGCGAGCCCCGTGACCGACCTCGGCGGCACCGGCGCCTTCGCCTTCAGCACGACGCTGACCCCCGCGAACGGCTTCGGCGCGGCCGCTGGCGACGAAGGCAACCCGATCAAGTTCAGCATGACCCTCGGCGCTGGCGAGCACTACATCGTCGCCGCGCAAGTCGGCGATGTCGACATGGTCGTCTGCTCCCCCGGCGCGGCCCTGAACCGCCACGCCTGCAGCATGGGCAACGTCATGCCCGTGCCCGAGAGCTGCCTGCTCAGCATCCCCGGCAACCCCGGGAGCGGCACCCCCATCATCGGCCCCGGCGACTTCATCCTCTACGCCTACTACTGCAGCGGCGTCGCCTGCGGCTACCCCGCGGACGTCCCGATCACTGCCGTCGCCGGCGTGATCCTGTAGTCGGAACCGAACGCGGCCGGGCCCCGCCCGGCCACGGTCTTCTTTTTCATCCTTCGCTGGCCCAGCGCGGGCGCTCGCTCTTCCCGTCCCTCCCCTCCATGCCGGGGCTCCACCTCCAACGGGGGACCGATCCGCGTGTGCTGCGGACGCTCGTTGCGCGCGCGCGCGCGTTCGAGGGGATTCGGACGCGCATGTACGAGGAGATTCGGATCTTGACCATGGCTTGACCATCATCTTCATAGCAGGAGCCCGCGTTGGTCGCGCTCGCCGGCTGGAGCGAGGCTGCCGAACGGCCCACCAGCGGGGTCCCCGGGTGTGTGCGCGATGCGGTTCGTCAAGGCGGCAGCGGTGGCATTGCTCGTGATCGTGCTGGCGCTCCCCGCGGGCGCCGTCGTGCCCGGCCCCGCGCGCGACGTCGTGCGCGGCGCGCTCGCGGCCGAGATCGCGGCCGATCCTGCAGGGTTCCATGCGGCGCTTGTGACCGTCGCTGGCGCGGCCACGCCGGCGGACGTCGCCCTCCTCCAGGAGCGCGGTCTTCAGGTGCTGCGCGTGTACGAGGGCTTCGGCGTGCTGCTCGTGCAGGGCGACGGCCGCGACCTTCAAGCCCTGGGCGAGGTGCCGCGCGTGCTGCGCGTCGGCGGCCTCGACCCGATCCAATTCCACAGCGAGACCGCGACCATCGCGACGCGCGCGCGCGAGGCGTGGGACGCCAAGAGCACTAGCACCAACCCCATCTTCGTGGGCGGCCAGCTGCTCGACGGCACCGGCGTCGGCGTGGCGGTCGTGGACAGCGGCGTGGACGGCAACCACCCCGACCTCGCGTCGGCCCTGGTGAGCAACAAGAAGTTCGTGTGCCCCACGCCCTTCCTCGTGTCGGGCGTGTCCAACACGTGCTACGCCGCATTCGTGGTCGGTGCGCTCATCGGGAGCAACGCCGTCGGCATGCTGCTGACGGGCGGGCAGCCGGTCACGGGGTGCAGCGACTTCATGTGGGCCGACCTGCCGAGCACCGACAGCAGCAGCGGCCACGGCACGCACGTCGCCGGCATCGTCGCCGGCCGCGGCACCGCGAGCGACGGCCGCTTCACCGGCGCGGCCCCTGGCGCGCGGCTGTACGGCTTCGGCTCGGGCGAGGTCACGAACATACTCTATCCCCTCGAGGCCTACAACTGGGTGCTCTGCCACCACGCCACCGCCACCCCGCCGATCCGCATCGTCACCAACAGCTGGGGCATCGACGGCCCCGACTTCGACCCTGCGGACCCCATCAACGCGGCCGTCACGGCCCTGACGGGCGAGGGCCTCGTGATCACCTTCAGTGCCGGCAACAGCGGGGGCGACGGCAGCCAGAACATGGTGAACACGTACGCCAAGAACCCCGCTCCGGGCGTGATCGGCGTCGCGTCCTACAACGACGAGGGCCGCGCGACCCGCAGCGGAGCGCTCAGCGCCTTCAGCAGCCGCGGCGACAGCGGCGAGGCCAACACGGACAACTGGCCCGACGTCAGCGCGCCCGGCGACCTCATCACGTCCACGCTCACCGCGTCGGGGACCATCATCGCGCCCGGCGCCTCCCCGACCTACATGCCCTACTACGCGGCCGCGAGCGGCACGAGCATGGCCTCGCCCCACGTCGCGGGCATCGCGGCGCTCCTGATCCAGGCGAACCCTTCCTTGACCCCCGGCGGCGTCGAGGACATCCTCGAGGACACGGCGCTCCCGTTCAGCACCGGCGGCGGCTACGTCCCGGACCTGAGCAACCCGACCACCGGCATCAACTACGGCAGCGGCCACGGGCTCGTCGATGCGATCGCGGCCCTCGAGGACGCGCGCGTGCTGGGCTTGGCTGGGTTGGGCTCGCGGCTCGTCCAGACCAGCACCGCGCCGCACGTGTACTTCGGCGGCGCGGACGCCATGAGCTTCGCAGCGGGCATCCCAGGCACGCTCATGCTGCAGTGGACCGAGCCTGTGGGGCAAGCTGTGATCCTCTCGGAGCGCTCCCTCACCAGCGGCAACGCCGCGCTCTACCCGTACAGCGTGGGCCAGGCCGCGCGGTGGCGCATCACGGCGCCGGACAGCAGCGTCAGCTTCCTCGCCAGCAGCGTCGCGGCGGACGCGAACGGCGGCTACCGCGTGAATGGCAACACCGCCTTCGGCAGCGCCGGCGCCTATGCCGTCGAGCCGCAGGTGGACTTCGGCAGCGGCTTCGTGGCCATCGACCACTTCGTCGTGCGGGCCGTGTAGGGCGAACCACCCGCCTGTGCAGGGCCTCGGCGTCCGGGCCCAGACTCTGCACAGAACCGTTAAACCGGCCGCGCCAAGTGTGCGTTCATCCTGGGCCTAGGCCCTGGGAGGTACCAACATGAAGACTGCCAGCATCGTTGCGCTACTGCTCGCCCCGCTGGTCATCGCCGGCACGGGCGCTGCGAGCCACGGGAACATGATCGGACTCCACGCTTGCGTGAACGCGCACACGATCACAACCGTTGCCACTGGCGTAGAGTGGCCCGCTCAGCTGGACCCGTCGCTGCCAAGCGGCGAGATCATCATCTACGTGATCAACTACGCCAACGGCCTCACCGGCCCACCCGGGGGCCTCAACGACTGGATCTACATCGAGAGTGGCGCTCTCGCTGGCCTGCAGGAGGGCCGTGGCGAGTACATCACCGAGGAGATCCTCGGCCTCGGCGTGGACCCGGCCAACTCCCAGTGCTGGTGGGCCACGGCATCCGAGCGCGACCTGCTGGTTCTCTGAACAGCGACGTTGCGGGCCCGCGCGCCCGCGCTTCTTTTCTCTCCACCCTGCCAGCGACGGCCCTTTCGCGGGCGCCCACCGCATGGTTCAAGCAGGGCCCGTGGCGTGACAGCTCTGGTCTCCCATGCGCACGACCATCCTCCTCGGCACGCTGCTGGCACCGGCGCTGATCGCCGGCACCGGCGCCGCGAGCCACAGCTCGCTCAACTGCACGGAGCTGCACACGATCACGACCGTAGCCACCGGCGTCGCCTGGCCGCCCGTCGTGGACAACCCCTCCATCGCGAACGGCGAGATCATCCTCTACTACGTGGATTACTCGGAGCACGCGCTGAGCGATTGGTTCTACATCGAGACCGGCAAGCTGGCCGGCTTGCAGGAAGGCCGCGGCGAGTACGCCACGGACGAGATCCTCGGCCTCGACCTCGACCACAACGACCTCTGCCGGTGGCCCACGCTGATCGAGCGCGACCTGCTCCTGCTCTGAGCTGGGCTACAGGGGGAGCACGTGGATCTCGTCGAAGGCCGCGCCGCCGCGCGCCCACGCGCCCACGAACCCCGGCTGGCGCGAGCCCGCAGGCACCACCAGGTTGTCGTGGCCGTCGAGCAGCACGTCGAGGTTGCCTTGCACGACCTGCACGGAGAGCGCGTGCCAGCCGTCCTGGGCTTGGGTGGGCGCGCGCGCGGCCACGCGCAAGCCGGCCGCGTCGCGGTGCAGCAGCTGCAGCTCGCGCGCCGCCAGGTCGAGGACGACGACGTCGTACTCGCTGGGGCTCCGGTAGCGCAGCACGAAGCCCGCGGCGTGCGGCGCGCTGACGTTGAGCCGCAGGGTGGTGTTCATGCCGGCGAAGCTGCCCGCGCCCAAGAGCACGAGCGCGGTGCCGTTGCCCGTCGCCTGCAGCACGCGCGGCGGCGAGGGCGCGGCGGTGTCATTGGTCAGGGTCCAGTCGCCCTCGAGGATGCTGAAGCTGCGCGGCAGCGCGCCGGCGGGGAAGCGGTCGAAGCTGGCGATCGTGGGCGAGCCTGTTGGGAGCTGCTCCTCGTCGCCGCCGGCGCACCCCGCGAGCAGCGCCGCGAGGACGAGCAGCGCCGGCCACGCGCGGTGCATGGGCTCACGCCACGCCCGTGACGTGCACGAGGCGCTCGGCCGCTTCCCTGCTGAGGCCGCGGTCGCCCAGGATCGTGTAGCGGTCGGGACGGACGCGGTGCGCCTGCATCAGCGACTCCACGAGGGTCTCGCGCGGGATCTGCAGCTCGCGGGCCGTGGTGGGACACCCGATGGCCCGCAGCGCGTTGCGCACGTGCTCCCAGTCCGCGCCGTGCAGGTACAGGGCCAGGATGGTGGCGACGCCGCACTGCTCGCCATGCAGCGCGCGGCCCGGAGCGAGCTTGTCCAAGGTATGGCTGACCATGTGCTCCGCGCCGCTCGCGGGGCGCGACGAGCCCGCCACGCTCATGCTGACGCCGCTGACGATCAGCGCCTTCGTGACCACCCACGCGCTCTCCTCGAGGCCGGGCCGCACGTCCTCGGCGTTGTCGAGGATGGTGTCGGCGGCGTTCTGGCTCAAGGCCGCGGCCATGGTGCTGAACTCCTCGTCGCGCAGCCGGTGCGCCAAGCCCCAGTCGAGGAGCGCGTTGATGTTGCTCAGCACGTCGCCGCAGCCCGAGGCCAGCATGCGGAAGGGAGCCTTCACGATGATGCTCGTGTCGGCCAGGATGGCCAGCGGAGCTTGCGCGGCGATGCTGGCGCTGCCGCGCGCGTCGCGGATGCTCGCGCGCGGCGATGTGATGCCGTCGTGGCTGGCCGAGGTGGGCACGCTCAGGAACGGCACCTTGGCGCGGTACGAACCCAGCTTGGTGGCGTCGATGACGCTGCCCCCACCAACACCCACCGCGAAGGTCGCGCGCGCCTGCTTGACCGCCTGCTGCACCTGCGCGACGCTGGCCTCGCTCGCGCCCTCGACGGTGACCCACTCGAACTTCACGCCAGCCCCGGCCAGGACCTTGCCCGCGTGGTCGCCTGCGATGGCGCGCGTGTGCGGGCCCGTGACCACGAGGCCAGGACCGTCGAGCTCCAGTTCCTTGCACACGTTGCCGAGCTGGTCCAGGACGCCATGCCCCACGAGGACGCTGCGGGGGAAGACCATCTGCCGCGCCTTCTGGAACTCGTCCATGCTGGCGCGGCCTACGCGCTGGAGGCTATTAAAGTTCATCGGGGGCGCGCGGGCCCCCGGTCGCGCCGCGCTGCATCAAGGCGGCGGCAGGATGAACTGGCACAGCGCGCTCGTGCGCACGAAGGGCGTGTAGGTCTGCGCGCCCAGCGCGCTCGAGGTCACGTCCGCGCCGCCCGCGTCGAACACCGAGATGGCGAGCGTGTAGGGCTGGTCGAAGGTCACGAGGAAGCCGTTGACCGTCAGGCGGTACGCGCCCGACTCGCCAGCCGCTGGGACGGTGTAGTCGATGGCCTCGGCGCCGCTGGCCGTGGGGAGGTGCTCGTGGCTCTGCGCGACGAAGTTCGAGCACGTCGCGCGCACGATGGTCGCCGCCACGGTCAGCTGGGTCCATGCGAGGGCGCCTGCCGGGTCGGCAGGCGGCAGCAGCGGCGTGGGCGGCGCGCTCGGCGGCCCCAAGCCCAGGTCGAGGTCGTTCGCCAGGGGAAGCCCCGACGTGTCGGTCCACGACAACGCCGCGACGATGCGCATGCCGGGCGCGAGCGTCACGGTGTGCGTGTCGGCGTTCTGCACGAGGGGGTTGCTCGTGACCGCGGGCAGCGGTGCGACGAGGGGTGCTTGCGTGCCGATGATGCCGGTGCGGACCGTGCTCGCGGCCGCGAGCGGGCCGGCGAGCAGGAGCGTTGCGAGGACGATAGCCAGGATGGTGCGCATGGAAGATGCCTCCCGGGCCGCGAAGCTGGCGCGCCGCGCTTGGCTTGCCTGGGCAGCCGCGCCGCCCTACGCACGCGTCGCGAGCCAGCCCGTGATGGCCGCGGTGATGCTGGGATCCGCGAGGAGGTTCGTGCCGTGCGCGCCGCCGTCCACGAGCGCGAGCGTGTCGCGCGGCGCTCCA
>DASYRW010000180.1:0-5913 GCA_036003985.1 Thermoplasmatota archaeon | reverse complement strand
GCCGCTGCCAGCCCTGCCGCCCGCGCCGGCCCTGCCAGCGCTGCCCTCGCCGAGGGCGGTCGCGGCAGCGCCGCTGGGTTGGCGCGTGCTCCGTGCCGCGGCGGGGCTGGCGCTGGTGCTCGCCTGGGTCGCGGGCGCCGTGCTCAGCCAGAAGCTCTAGCTGCGCAGCACGATCTCGATGTTGACCGAGTCCGGCACCTGGATGCGCATCAGTTGGCGCAGCGCGCGCTCGTCGGCGTCGATGTCGATGAGGCGCTTGTGGACGCGCATCTCCCAGCGCTCGACGGTGGCGCTGCCTTCGCCGCTGGGGCTCTTGCGCACCGGCACCTGCAGGCGCTTCGTGGGCAGCGGGACGGGCCCCGCCATGGACACGCCGGTGCGTTCCGCGATCTGCTTGATCTGCAAGCAGACCCCATCGATCTTCTTCGGGTCGGTGCCGGCGAGCGAGATGCGGGCTGTCTGGGGCATGGCAGGTCCCTCACGGGGTACAACGCCCCGAATTCTCCGCGCCCTTGCCAGGGAGGCGGCAACCTCGGGGTGCAGGGTCGGCGACGCGCTTGGGGCTCATCAAGCTTTCGCGGGGGACGGGTCCCGGCCTCGCCGCGAAGACCTTGGCTGGAGAGGCTCGCCGCGCTGTGCGGCAGGTCGAGAGGATGCGGAGAGGCTTTATGCCCGCCCGCAGGGCTGGCCCCCCATGCGCCTGGCCCCCCTCGTGGTTGCGACGCTCCTCGCCCTGCCCGCCGCTGCCCTCGCGCTCGGACCCCTCGACGCGGCCCCGGCCCCGGCGTTGGCCGACGGCGACCTCGTCGCTCGCGCCCAGGCCATGCTGCTGGAACCGGTCCGGCTCGGGCGCTCGCCGCAGGGTTGGATCGACTGGGCCGAGGCGCAGCTGCGCGCGCCGGCGGTCGCCGCGGACGCGACCGACCTCGCGGGGGCCATCGCGGCCTTGTACGCGAGCGCGGGCCTCGTCGCGGACGACGCAACCCTCGCGGATTTGGACGCGCGCGTGGCGGCCCTCGACCCCGCCGCGGCGGCGAGCCTCGCCCCGCTGGTCGCCACCATGGCCCAGGTCTACGCGCAGCAACGCGCGGTCGCGGCGCAAGTGGACCTCGCCCCGGCGCTGCGCGACGGCCTGTTCGTGCCCTCCGGCGCGTGGGCGAGCGAGCAGCTGCACGCCCTCGACGGCCACTTCGACCCGGCGCTCGCGGACGCGACGCGCGTCGTGCTCCCGCCCGCCGCGGCGCAGGCCAGCGTCGCGAACGCGGAGCAGCTCGTCGCGGCAGCGATGGCCTTCCGCGCCGCGGCCGATGGCGGCGCCTTCGAGCTCGCGGGGCCCTTCACCGACCCGCTGGGCTTGGTCGTGCTCGGGAGCCCGGGCAGCGACGTGTTCGTGCCGGGCGGCGCCCTCGGCCAGCCGATCCTCGTGGCGGACCCCGGCGGCGACGACCTCGACCTCACCAGCGCGGGCGGGGCTTGCCCCGTGCCGCTCGACGCTGAGGCGGAGCTCGGGCAATTCGACTGCAATGGCCTCGTAGCCTCGCTGCGCGTGGACGCGGGCGGCGACGACACCTACACAGCCAGCGCGACGTACGCGGTCGCGCAGGGCGCTGGCGCGCTCGGCGGCCTCGGCGTGCTCGTGGACGCGGCCGGCGACGACCTCTACCAGGCGAGCCAGGTCAGCACGCAGCGCGAATTCATGTACTACATCGCCGCGGGCGTGCAAGGCTCCGGCGAGGGCGGCGCGGGCCTGCTGCTCGACCTGCAGGGCAACGACCGCTACGTGCTCAGCTACACCAGCGGTGGGCGCAACGTGTTCATGCAGAGCCAGGGCTTCGCCGGGCTCGGGGGCTTCGGGGCCCTCGTGGACGGCACCGGCGCCGACACGTACAACGCCGACCTCGTGTGCCAGACGGCGAACCGCGTGTTCTGCGGCGTGTACATCCTCGGCACCGCGCTGTACCCGGGCGTGGCGATCGCGCTGGACGGCGAGGGCGACGACTTCTACCGCGGCTACGTCCGCGCGCCGCAGGAGGACTACTACAGCCAATCCTTCGCGGCCTTCGGCGGCGTCGGCATCGAGGTGGACCTGCTCGGCGACGACGTGTACATCGACTCCGCGACGTCGTACAACCCGCAGTACAGCCCCAGCCTCAACTGCGCCTACGCGTCGGGCATGTACGGCGGCGCGCACTCGCTGTTCCTCGACGCGGCGGGCAACGACGACTACCTCTCCGAGACGTACGACCTGGTCAACGACGCCAAGATCACGTCCGAGAGCTACTCCCTCGCGGGCACGAGCCTCTTCTGGGACGTCAGCGGCGACGACCACCACACGATGCGCGCCCTCGGCAGCGACGAGTCGATCGTCCTCGGCCGCGGCGCCCTCGGCACGGTGCTCGACCGGCACGCGCTGTACCTCGACACCGGGGGCCTGGACGTGTACGCGGACGAGCCGGCCGACCAGACCGTGGGCGCGGACATGGACGCGTGGCTCACCGGAGCGGACCTGAACGTCGTCCCGACGGTGTAGCGCGCCCCCCCTGCCAGGCACGAGGGGCAAGGCGTTCCGGAGAGCCTTTAAATCGCCCGGGCCAGGTCCCAGGGGCCATGCGGCTTCCCTCCGTGCTGCTCGCCGCGCTCGTGCTGGTGCCGTCGGCGATGGCCCTCGGGCCGAGCCTGGAGGGCCCGGACGCCGGCGGGGCGGTGGCGCGCGCGCAGGCCGCGCTCGACGCCGGCGCATGGCTCGGCAAGAACCCGCGCGGCTGGATCGCTTGGGGCCAGGCCCAGTTCGCAGCGGCGCCCGGCGCGCTGGCGACCGCGCCCTTGCCGGACGCGGTCGAGCACCTCTACGCGACCCTCGGCCTCGTGCCCACCGGCGCGCAGCGCGCGGACCTCGCAGCGCGCGCGGCCCTGCTCGACCCCGCGCTGGCGCGGGCGTTCGGCGGCCTCGTCGCGGCCTTCGACCGGGTCTACCGAGCTCAGGGCGACGTCGTCGCGGCCTTGGATTGGGATGCCCTGGGCCGCGACCCGATGGAGGCGCGGCCCCTGCTGCCCCAGGTGGCAGCGGCGGCCGGTGCGGCCAACGCCGACGCGCTGCTCGGGGCGGTCCGGGCGTTCCGCGCGATGGTGGAACCCTTGCCCCCGCAGGCGCGCGCGGTGCCCTTCGCGGACCCGCTCGGCGTGGTCAAGCTCGGCAGCACGGCCGACGAGACCTTCGTGGCCGACGGCGCGTTCCGCGACCCGGCGCTCCTGGTGGACCTCGGCGGCAACGACCTCGACCTCACGAGCGCGGGCGGCGCATGCCCCGACGCGACGAACGCGAACGGCATCATGCTGTGCAACGGCCTCGCCGCGGCGCTGCGCGTGGACCTCGGCGGCGACGACACGTACCTCTTCACGCGCCCCCACGAGGTCGCGCAGGGCGCCGGCGGCGTCGGCGGCTTGGGCGTGCTCGTGGACGCGGTCGGCTCGGACACGTACACCGTGACGCAGGCCACGCTGTTCAGCCCCACGATCGCGGGCGTGAGCCTCAATTACCACACCAGCGTGGCGCAAGGCTCGGGCGAGGCCGGCATCGGCGTGCTGCTCGACCTGGCGGGCGATGACCACTACGCGTTCACCATGACCTCCGACGCCCCGACCAACTGGGAGCAGGGCCAAGGCTTCGCGGGCCTGGGCGGCCTCGGCGCGCTGCTCGACGCGACGGGTGACGACCACTATGCTGGCGTCGTGGATTGCCCCAACGCAAGGCGCTACTGGTGCGGCGTCTACATCCAGGGCACGGCGATCTACCCGGGCGTCGCGCTCCTGCTGGACGCCGCGGGCAACGATGCCTACAACGGGCTCGTCGTGGCTCCCCAGGAGGACTACTACAGCCAGGGCTTCGCGGCCTTCGGAGGCCTTGGCCTGCAGGTGGACCTCCTCGGCGACGACGCCTATTTCGAGTCTGCGCGCAGCCACGGCCCCGGCACCTTCGGCGTCAGCCTCAACTGCGCCTACGGCTCCGCGTTCTACGGTGGGGCTTTCGCGGCCTTCCTCGACGTCGCGGGCGACGACAGCTACGTGAGCGAGACCATCGACTTCGTGCAGCACCCTTCGACCATGTCGGAGGGCTTCTCGTTCGCGGCGGTGTCGCTGTTCTGGGACGTCAGCGGCGCGGACCACCACGAGATGCGCTCGCTGGGCAACAATCCCGTCATCGCGGGCCGCGGCACGGGCATGGAGTTGCTGGACACGTTCGCGGTCTACCTCGACACCGGCGGCACCGACACGTACGCGGACACGCCGGCCAGCCAGACCATCGGTGCGAACGACGACGTTTGGCCGTCCGCGGCGGGGCTTGGCGTGGACGTCGACGTCGTTCCTTCCCTGGGCTTGTGAGTCACGCCGCGGCCTTCGCGCCCGTGGCGAGCTGCGCTTGCAGGGCCAGCTCGAGCTGCGCGAGGAACTCGGGCTCGCGCCCGCGCGGGATCGTGGCGCCGGCCGCGACGTCGTGGCCCCCTCCGATGCCCTCGACGACCTTCGCTGCTTGGCCCAGCGCGGCGGAGAGGTTGACGCCGCGCCGCACCAGGTCGCGGTTCGCGCGCGCGCTGACCTTGGTCTGGCCGTCCTCGGTGCGCGCGAACCCCACGATGGGCAGGTCGCGCCGCACGCCCTCGAGGCCGTAGAGCATGCCGGCCACGATGCCCACGACCGTGTCGCGGATCTGGTCGCCCGCGTCGAAGTACTGCAGCGCGCCGAGGGTGGTGATGCCGCGCTCGCGCACCAGCTGCAGGCCGTTGACCAAGTTCATGCGGTGGTCGCGCAGCAGGCCCAGCGCGTCTTGGTAGGCAGCGCCGCGGTCACCCCGGCACACCGCGAGGCCGACGCCGGCCTTGCCGTAGCGCGCCGTGCTGTTGAGCAGCGTCGCGAACTCCTTGGCGTCGTGGACCGGTTGGCCCGGGGTCTCGCGGCTCAGGGTGTAGACCTCGCCCACGAGGCGGCGGGCCTGCTCCGCGCCGCGCCCTGCCCGGAGCAGGTGGGACGCGAGCGCGCTCAGCAGCCGGCGCCGCTCCGCAGCGCTCAGGTCGATCCAGCGGCGCCATCGATCGCCCTGCATCAGCGGGATGCCGAGGTCGCCGAGGAACCGCAGGCAGGCCTCTTCCCGCGCGCTCAGCCCTGGAAGGTGGGGGTCGTCGGCGTACTGCAGGAGCTTGGCGAGGGGCCGGCTCTCGCGGCCGAAGAGCCGCGTGTCCAGCAAGGGCTCCACCACGCGCGCGGCGCGCGCGTCGGCGAGGAGGACCTCGCGGTTGATCCCCGTCAGACGGCGCGCGTGCAGGTCCTGGAGGTCGCCGACGGCGCCGACGATGCCCAGCGCGGCCAAGTCCTTGTTCGCGGGGTCGAGCGCGCGCGCGAGGAGGTAGGTCATGCCCGCGCCGCTGGCGGTGGTGCTCCCATCCAGCCCGAAGAGCCGCGGGTTGAGGTGGAACGGCAGGTCCTTGCCGCTGTGGTGATGGTCGCAGATGACCACCTCCATGCCGTCGAGGCGGTCGGCCATGCCGCTGCCCAGGTCGACGAAGAGCGTGAGCTCGGGATTCAGGTCGCGCACCTTCTCGAGCTCGTCGGGGGTGAGGCTCTTCACGAACCGCACGCGGTGCTCGACGCCCGCGCGCTCGAGCGCGAGGTCGGCGATGCTGCCCGCCGTGAGGCCGTCGGCGTCGATGTGCGCGACCACGAGCACCTCGCCCGCGCGGCGGACGCGCTCCGCGGCCAGGGCTGTGCGGGCGAGGAGCGCCTCCATGGCGGCCCGCACGCTGGCGGAGGTATAAGGAGCTTCGATTTGGAGTGGATCGAAGGTACGGCGGCGTGCTACGTCCTTCTCTGCAGTACGTTCGGTTTCCAGCGACCGCCCCCCCCGCGCAGGATCATGCCCGC
>DASYRW010000179.1:0-3714 GCA_036003985.1 Thermoplasmatota archaeon | reverse complement strand
TCGGGAAGCTCTGGGGCCCGTTCTTGATATCGCCCGTGGCCGCGGAGCGGAACGTGAGGGTGGCCAGCGGGATGTAGATGAACTCGCTCGGCCGCTCGTGCCGCCGCCAGAGGACGTCGTCGGTCGTCCCCTCGAAGCCGCCCCAGGTGTTCGGGATGCTGCTCGGCATCTCCATCGACACGGCGCCCTCGATGCCGCACCACCGCACGGGGACGCTCAGGTCGGCATCGCCGCCTTCGAAGGACGCATCCGCGAGAATCAGAACTCCGAACGGCACGACGGTCACTAGCGCGAGCATTGCGGCGCCGACGGGCCACCACCGCGCCAACGCCAGCTTCGCGGGATTCGCGGAACGCCATTTCTCTAGGCTTTCCAGCACCTAGGACCCCCCGGGGGCTCGCACGAGATGCCGCGCCTTATACCTTCTTGGGGCCAACGGATTCCGAGCATTTCCTGCATTGTTGGTGCAGGCGTCAACGTTTTGAAAACATTCAAATCAGGGCTCAAGGCAGGGCCGCAGCGAGTCTGCCCACGCTGAATGGCGGGGGCGTGGCCCTTGTTTTCTAGAGGAGCCCCTCGCTCACAGCGACAGGATCGGGGCCGACCAGGAGCCCATCGATGAATCCGATGGCGGTCTCGCCGCCCCTCATCGCGTCGAGCAGCACATCGGTGTCGAGGACCGTCATGTCAGAGGCGCACCCGCCGCTTGGCGAAATCGGCGTCGATCCGGGCGCGGGAGGACTTGACGGCCCGGGACAGGGCCTTGCCCTGGGCGGGCGCGAGGATGCCATACACATGCCGGATGGCATGCTTCCCGGTGAGCCGGTTCACGACGTCGCTGAAGCTCTCGCCCTCGCGCTTGAGGCTGGCGAGACCCTGGTAGGCATCCTCCGACAGGTTCACGGTGCGGCTGGCCACGGCAACACATGTGTGTTGCCAACACTTGAGGGTTATCCGGCTTTCCCGCGCCCCGCTACAGGAGCCCTTCGGCCTTCAGAAGCTCCGCGTTGAGGATGCTTCCGCCAGCGGCGCCGCGGATCGTGTTGGACCCAGAGCAGAAGAACTTCCAGCCCAAGACAGGATCCTTGCGCAGCCTGCCCACCCCGATGGCCATGCCGCGCTCGAGACCCCAGTCGCGCCGCGGCTGCGGGCGGTTGGGCTCGGGGAAGTAGTGGACAGGCTGCTGGGGCGCGCTCGGCAGGTGGAGCTGCTGCGGCTTCGCGCGCCAGGAGTTCCAGGCGCCGATGATCTCCTCCGGGTTCGTGGAGCGGCTGAGCTTGACGCTGACCGCCAGCGAGTGGCCCTCCACCACCGGCACGCGCGTGCACGTCGCGCTCAGTTTGATGTTGGCATTCTGCACAGCATTGCCGCGCAGCGTGCCGAGGAACTTGAGCGTCTCGGCCTCGACCTTCTCCTCCTCGCCGCCGATGTAGGGGACGACGTTCGCGGTGCTGTCGAGGCTCGGCACGCCAGGGTAGCCGGCCCCGCTCAGCGCTTGCATGCTGACGGCGACGACGTCGGTGAGGCCGAAGTGGTCGAGCAGCGGCTTGAGCGCCATCGTGAGCACGATGGTCGTGCAGTTTCCATTGGTCACGACATAGCCGTCGGTGCCCTGCTGCTTCACCAGCGACGCGTGGTCGGGGTTCACCTCGGCGATGATCAGCGGGACCTTGGGATCCATGCGGTGGTCGCGCGCATTGCTGAAGACCTTGTAGCCGCGCTTGGCGAGGTCGGCCTCGGCTGGGCCAGCCGCGCCGCCGGGGATGGCGCTGAAGACCACGTCCGCGTCCAGGTCGGCGGTGGTGAGCTTGACCTCCATGTCGCCCAAGCCAGGAGGCATGGGCTCGTCGAGCACCCACGTCGCGGCCTCACCGTACCGCTTGCCCGCGCTGCGCTCGCTGGCGACCAGCTCGCTGACCTTGAATTGGGGATGGCTCGCGAGCAGCGCGATGAACCGCTGCCCCACCGCGCCCGTGGCTCCGACGACCGCTGCCTTCATGTCCATGCCTCACAGCTTGCGCTTGTCCTCGTGCTTCAGGAACGCTTCGTGGACCGCGCGCACCGCCGCGTCGCGGTCGGCCGTGCGGATCACGAAGGCCAGCGCGATCTCGCTCGCGCCCACGCTGATCATCTCCACGTTGACCCCCGCGGCGCCGACGGCGCTGAAGATGCGGCCTGCTGTGCCGTGGGTCTCGCCGATGCCCTTGCCCACCACGAGCACCATGCTCTGCTCGGGGATGGCCTGCACGTCCTGGATGATGCCGTTCATGACGCGCAGCAGCGCTTCCCTTCCGGGCTGGAGGTCCCGCTGGTCCACGACCAAGGCAAAGGAGGCAGCGCTCGCGGCCATGTTGATCACGTTCACGCGCGCGGCGGCCAGCGCGTGGAACACGCGCTCGCCGATGCCGGGCGTGGAGCCCATGCCGGGGCCGTAGAGCTTGAGGATGCCCAGGCCGTCGCGCACGGCGACGCTGCGCAGGCCCTTGTCGAGGCTGCTGCTGGGGCCGATGACGGTGCCGTCGAGCTCGGGCTTGTTGGTGTTGCGCACCACGATCGGGATGCCGACCTTCATCACGGGCTCGACGGTGCGCGCGTGGAGGACTTCAGCCCCGAGGTAGGCAAGCTCTGCGGCTTCGTCGTAGCTCATGCGCCGGATCGGCTGCGCGTCGGGCACGAGGCGCGGGTCGGCCGTGAGGAAGCCGTCCACGTCCTTCCACACCTCCAACCGCTCGGCGTGCAGCGCGTAGGCCACGATCGCGCCCGCGTAGTCGCTGCCGCCGCGGCCGAAGGTGGTCGCGTGGCCCTCCGCGTCGGCGCCGAAGAAGCCCGTGATGACGGGCACGAGGCCCTGCTGGACCTGCGGCGCGAGGCTCTGGCCCAGCCGCTGCTCGACGACCTGCAGCACGGGGGTGGCCTGGCCGAACTTGCCGTCGGTGAGCACGCCGAGCTTGTCCGCGTCGAAGGGCTCGCTCCGCACGCCGCGCGCCCTCAGGCAAGCTGCGAGCATGCGCGCGCTCCACCGCTCGCCGAAGCTCACGCCCAGGTCCTGGGTCTTGGGCGTCAGCTCCTCGGTGTAGCTGATGCCGTAGAGCAAGCGCTCGAGCCGCGCGAAGAGCTCGTCCAATTCCTTGGCGAGCCGAGGGTCCTTCGCGAGGCCCATCTCCTCCACCGCGGCGGCGTGGTGGTCGCGCAGCTCCTTGACGAGCCCTGGCACGGCCTTGTCGTCGGCGCGCGCCCTGGGCAGGGCCTTGAGGAGCTTGTCGGTCACGCCCTCCATGGCGCTGACCACCACCGCGCGCGGGCCGGGCGCCGCCGCGACGATGTCCGCCACCTTGCCGAATTGGGAGCCGCGCGTGAAGCTCGCTCCCCCGAACTTCATGACCCTCATGGTCGGCGCCTCCTCGTGGGCCGCGGCGCGGGCGGGTCGTAGAACTGCTCACAGACCGCCATGAGAGCCTTGAACTGCGCCGGCGAGCGCGTGGCCTCGCGCAGCTCGCGGAGCGCGCGCTGCACCTCGCGGTGCGCCATGGGCGCGTGGGGGTTGAGGGCCTGGATGCCGTGGTAGAGGTCCTTGTTCTCGCGCGCCACGCCCCGCGCGGCCTTCAGCTGCGCCGCCATGGTGGGGCCGCCGAGCTGCTCCAAGTCCGCGGCCCGCAGCCCGCTGCGCGCCAAACTGAGCGAGAAGGCCAGGTTGAGCAGGTGCGGCAGGCCCAG
>DASYRW010000178.1:0-7586 GCA_036003985.1 Thermoplasmatota archaeon | reverse complement strand
GGGCCACTGCGCCAATGCCGGCGAGGAGCCCGGCGACCTCGAAGCCGGGCGTGGACTGGCACTGGTTCGTGGGGTCCGCGTGCTGATGGTTCTCGCCTTGCTTGCACGGCCCGCAGGCCCCGGCGGTGCCGCTGGAGCACTGGTGCGCGTCGGCCGGCAAGGCCAGCGCGACGAAGGCAGCGGTCGCGATCGCGGCTCCGAGGAAGAGGATGAACGCCCTCACGGCAATCCCGCGGTGGGCACGCGTTCGCGCGGCTTCAACGCTGCGGTGTGCCGCCGCCAACGGGGGCGTCGGAAGCAGCCCGCGACCAGAACCCTTATGGCGGGCCGAGCTTGCTCGCCCGCGATGCGCCTCGTCCTATCCATGGCCCTCGCCCTGCTTGCCGCGGGCTGCGTCACCCCCGCGGTGCAGCCGCCCCAAGGCGGCGCGCCGCTGCCGCCGCTGCCGGCCGCGGTGCCGGCCTTCGGCAACGCGGTCAAGGTCGGCGAGCAGGGCAACGAGCCCGTCGTGCGCGTCGGGCCCGACGGCACCGTGTACATCGGCGCGCTGCACCACGTGTATGTGAGCACCGGCCAGGGCGCCAGCTTCCGCGAGGTGGATTTCAAGGGCATGATCCCGGTCTACGCGAGCGACAGCGCCCTCAGCGTCGCGCCCAGCGGCCGCGCGTACGTGGCCTTCGACTGGCCCTACGCCGGCTCGACCGCCGTCTGCGCGAGCAGCGATCGCGGCGCGACCTGGGACTGCAACCCCACGGCGGTGCCCGGCGCGACGGACCGCATGTGGATCCTCGCGCCCACCGACCGCGACGTGTACCTGATCACGGGCCAGACCCTCGACCGCCCCACCTTCGCGGTGAGCCACGACGAGGGCCGCACCTGGACGACCACGAGCTTCCAGCCCGACGTGGAGAGCCAGGGCGCCGACCTCGCGTGGGATCCCGTGCGTCAGCTCATCGTCGAGGCCGCGACCGCCGCGGACGGCGGCGGCTGGGGCGTGCGCACCTTCACGCCCGACGGCGCCTTCCAGGGCTTCGCGCCCATGGGCTTGCCCGCGCCGCTCGGCGACGCGACCGTCGCGGTCGACGCGGCGGGCACATGGTGGGCCGTCGCGTGCGCCGAGGGCGAGCCGGGCTCCAACTGCAAGCCCGGCGTGGCGCGCAGCGAGGACGCGGGCGCGACGTGGAACGTCACCGCGATCCCATCCGAGGCCAACACCTTCCTGCTGCGCTTCATCGCGGCCGGCGCAGCGGACCGCGTCGTGACCGGCTGGTACGAGACCGCGGCCGGCAGCGCCGACGACGGCAGCGCCGACTGGCGGTTCGTCGCGGCGCAGACCGCGGACGGCCAGCACTGGACGCCCACGCTGCTCACGCCCGAGCCGGTGCACCACGGCGCGATGTGCTCCTCGCTGAGCTGCCTCGGCGAGGCGCGCTTCGCGGGCGACTTCATCGGGCTGGCCCTCGACGGCCAAGGCCAGGCCCACGCGGCCTGGGTGCGCCAAACCGGGCCCAAGATCCCACCCACCACGCAGCTCAGCCTGCAGCCCTGGGAGCAGGTCGAGTACGCGCGCACGAACGCGCCGGCGGCCCCCGTCAGCGCAGGCGACCGCGCGGCCCGCTCCGCCGACCTGGTCTTGAACAATAGATTCAAGTGACCGTGCGTCCACTGCAGGGCCAGTGGTCAAGCTCGAAGACCTTGAGAAAGAGCTCGGCATCGAGGACACCCTGGCTGTCGAGGCCAGCCGCATCCGGATCCGCATGGACTCGCGGCGCTACGGGAAGAACGTCACGGTTTTGGAAGGCTTCGATCCCGGCCTCGACCTCGACTCGCTCGCGAAGGATCTGAAGCGCGGCCTCGGTACGGGTGGAACGGTCAAGGACCGCACCATCGAGCTGCAAGGCGACCAGCGCAAGGGCGCCCTCGCGTTCCTGGTGGAGCGCGGCTTCAAGACGGCGTGAGGGCCGCGGGCTCGTCAGCGATCCCCATCGCAGCAGCCGGCAGGCCAGCGACGTGCGCCGCGAAGATCGCAACAGCCTCTTGGGGGCTGGCCGCGGCGATGAGCTTGCTTCGCAGCTGCGCGCCGCCGTGCAGGCCCTTGGTGAAGCCGTGCGCGTGCGGGACCACGCGGCTCATGCCGTAGCCCGCGTCGCTCGCGACGGCCGCGTAGGCGCGGAAGTCCTCCAACCGCTCCGCGGGGGTCGGCTCGGGCAGCGCCTCGCCGCGCTCCAGCCAGGCCGCGACGCGCTCGAAGATGCGCGGGTCGCCCAGCGAGGCGCGGCCGATGGCGAGGCCGTCGCAACCGCTGGCGCGCAGCGCGCGCTCCGCGTCCAGGGGCGTGCGCACGTCGCCGTTGCCCACCACAGGGATGCCCACGGCGTCCTTGACGGCCTTGACCAGGCCCCAGTCCGCGCGGCCGCTGTAGCCCTGCGCGGCGGTGCGGCCGTGCACGATGAGGCCATCCGCGCCCGCCGCCTCGAGCCGGCGCGCGAAGGCCGCGCAGTCCATGACGCTGCTCGTGCCGGTCCGCATCTTGACCAGCAGCGGCGCCGGCGAGCTGCCCTGGATCGCGGCGACCAACTGCACGGCGAGCTCGGGCTGGTCGAGCAGCGCGGCGCCGCAGCCCGCCTTGGCCACCTGCCGCGCGGGGCAGCCGAGGTTGAAGCCCAGCACCTCGCATTTCTGGCCAGCGATGCGCGCCGCGTCGGCGACCGCGTCGGGCTCGTTGCCCACGATCTGGATGCTCACCGGCCGCTCGTCGTCGGTCGTGCGCATGCGCCGCCACGTCGCGCTGCCCTCGTGCTGGATGCTGTTCGCCGCGACCATCTCCGTGCACACCAGGCCCGCCCCGCGCTGCCGGCAGAGGGCCCTGAAAGCCTGGTCGGTGTAGCCGGCCATGGGGCTGAGCACGAGGTTGTTCGGCACCACGACATCGCCGAGGCGCAGCGGGCGCAGCAGGTCCACGCGCCGCGCACGCGGCTGGGGAGCTTAAGGCTGCGCACCTTGCCCCAGGTGGGCCGGCAGCGGGAAGCCCGCCCTGGCCAGGAGCTGGACCGTCGGCCGGATCGGCAGGCCGACGACGTTGTCCACGCTGCCGCGCACCTCCTCGATGAAGGCCGCGGCGATGCCCTGGACCGCGTACGCGCCGGCCTTGCCGAGGGGCTCGCCGGTCTCGACGTAGGCTTCGAGGGTGGGTTCGGGCACGCGCGCGAAGCGCACGGTGGTGCGCTCGACGTGCTCGAACAGCTTGCCGTCGGGGCGGCGCGCCACGCACACGCCCGTGTACACGTCGTGGGCGCGGCCATTGAGCTTCAGCAGCGTCGCGAGGGCTTCCTTGGCGCTCGCTGGCTTGCCGAGGGGCTCGCCCTCGCACCACACGATCGTGTCAGCCCCGAGCACCCATCCCTCCGCAACATCGGCAGCGACCGCCTCGGCCTTCGCGCGCGCGAGCAGCCGCGCCACCTCGGCGGGCGCGAGGCCCGGCTCGACGGCCTCCTCGACCTGCGGCGCGACGTGGTGGAAGGCGAGCCCGAGCCGGCGCAACGTCTCCGCGCGGCGGGGCGAAGCCGAGGCGAGGACGAGCACGCGGCCGCATGGCGCTCCTGGCTCTAGAAGGCGCGGTCGCTACGCCGGCAGCAGGGCCTCGACCACGAGCCGGAAGGGTCCGGGCGCAAGGCCTGCGTTCACGGCGCGCACGGTGAGCCCCGCGGGCAGCGCATCGAGGTTGAACGCATGCAGCGCGAGCTGGTCGGACCCCGACGGCCCGTTCGACTCGGCCACGAAGCGGCCGCTGCCATCGCGCACCTCGACGTCGAAGTCGAAGGGCCCGCTGCTCCCGGGCGTCACGGTGGCGACGAACCCGAGGGCCCCCGGCGGGAGCTCCACCGCGATGGGTTCGCTGGCGCTCGGGCCCGGCCCCGCATCGGGGGTCAGCGCGCCGCTGAGCTCGGCGAGCTGCTGCGTCGTGAGCCGCGGCATGCTCCAATGGACGCTGCGCGGATGGATGTGCGACGCGTTGGTGCCACCGATGTGCAGGAAGAGGGGCGCCGCGGGGTTCTGCGTGCCTGGCAAGGCCACGAGGAACGTGGGTGTGGCGCCCGCGGGGAGCAGCACGCCGCCGGCCATGAGGGTGGCGTTGATGCGCACGTCGAACGCGGCGTTGGGCGCCTGCTCCGGCAGCGGGTCCGCGACCGCCTGGATGGGGAACGCAAGCCCGTCGTAGCCGAACCAGGTCTCGATGCCGCCAGCGGGCTGACGCCACGCCTGCGCCGAGTCGAAGATGAGGTGGACCGTGAAGTTCAGCACGCGCTGCGGGACCACGACCGCATCGGCCGTGAAGCTCAGCAGGTCGCGCGCGTGGCTGGGGTCGGAGCCGCCCGTCAGGGCCAGCCGCGCCTCGCCCGGCACCGCGGGGCCCATGTGGGCCTGCGCATCGAGGTACCACGTGAGGTTCTGCAACGCGGTGGCATTGCTCGCCGCGTGGGGCGCGGGTTCCCCCGCGGTGGCGTTCCCCGCTGGCGCCGCGGGGGGCTTCGCGGGCGCCGGGGCGTTCGCCGGCGGCGCCGCCGGGGCCGTGCAGCCCGCCGCCACCAGCGCGAGGGCGAGCGCAAGCCCCGCAGCGGCGCGCATGGGGCGCGGAGCAGGCCGGCCGCGCATAAGCGTTTGCCCGGCCCGCGATCACGGCGGCGCCGCGCCCAGGCTCACCAGCGCGGCGATGAGCGCGCCGAGGACGGCCACGAGCCCCCACCACAGGCCATGGCCGCGCTCCGCCGCGCGCAGCCAGCCGGGCCTCGCCAGCCTTTCTTCCTCGTCGCGCGCCGTGCCGTGCGCGGTCGTCGCGACGAGGGCGGCCATCCAGCGGCGCAGGCTGCTGAGGCCGGCGACGACGAACGCGCCCGCGAACGCCCAGGCCAGCGCGAGGAGGGCTCCGGGCCACGCGGCGAGCCCCCGCGGCAACCCTGCGAGGACGAACCACGCGGCGAGCAGGACGAGGGCGAGCGCGCCGAATCCCTCGAGGAACCGCCGCCGGTCGCGCTTCCACAGGTCCTCGACCCACGGCGGGTTGTCTTGGGTGAAGTCCACGTCGTGGTAGCCGGCCAGCTCCCGCTCCAGCCGCACTTGGCGGCCGTGGGCCTTGGCCGCGAGCACGATGAGCGCCGCGCTCAGCACGCCCAGGGCGAGGTCCGCGGCCGCCACGCGCCGGCACGCGCCGCCGCCCTCTTGGCCCTGCCGATCGACGCGCCGCGAGGTTCATGCCCACGCGCGCGCTGCGGGCCGCGTGCGGCTCCGCTACCGGCGTGACGGCGAGCGCCTCGTCCTGCGCATCGAGGACAGCGTGGACGACGAGCCGCGCGTGTGGAAGCTGCTGGCCACCATGGGCGCGCCGACCCAGAGCCAGCAAGTCGGCACGTCGCTCGTGTGGGAGCGGTGGGTGCACGCCTCGCAGCTGGCGCGGCTCGAGCGCGCCGCGAGGCTCCTGACGTGGGAGCTGCTGCCCGAGGCCGGGGAAGCGGTGGTGGCGACCCCGACGCAGGCGCGCGCCGCGTACGAGGCCGCGCGGCCCTTCGATCCCTCGCCGGTGCTCGACGCGGCGAAGGCCGACGCGGCGCAGGGCGAGGCGCTGCTCCAGGACGCGCAGGTCAAGCTCGTGGGGTGGGTGCGCACCCATCCTGGCTTCGCCGACGACGCGCGGCCCGACCTCGCGGCCCTCGACGCGGGCCTCGCCAAGGCCCGCGCGGCCCTGCGCGAGCGCGCCGCGCACGAGCAGGCCCTCGAAGCCCGCGAGCTGGCGGTGCAGCTGAAAGGCGTGGCCGGCGGCGACGCGTATGCGGCCCACGCGGCGCTCAAGCGCCTGCAGGACGTCGCGAAGCGCTTCGAGGCCGCGCCCGTGGAACCCAAGGCTGTGCCCGAGGCGATCCAGCACTTCCGCGGCAAGCTTCGGCCCTACCAGGTCGACGGCGTGCGGTTCCTGCTGGGCCGCGGGCTCAACGCGATCCTGGCCGACGAGATGGGGCTCGGCAAGACCATCGAAACGATCGCGGCGGTCGAGGCCGCCGACGCGCGCGCCTTCGTGGTGGGGCCGGCCAACGTCCTGTACAACTGGAAGGACGAGGTCGAGCGCTTCACCGACGAGCCGGCCGCGGTGTACCACGAGGGCCGCCTGATGGGCCCGCGGGAGGCGCGCTTCCTGCTCACCACCTACGAC
Source organism: Thermoplasmatota archaeon (assembly GCA_036003985.1). GTDB lineage: Archaea > Thermoplasmatota > SW-10-69-26 > JACQPN01 > JAIVGT01 > JAIVGT01. The sequence continues at coordinate 1,384 of DASYRW010000178.1, read as the reverse complement.
GCGCTGCAGCGGCTTGGGCCCGTGGAGGACGAGATCGCCTCGAGGCCCGTGCTGGTGCTCGACGAGGCGCACTACATCCGCAATCCCGACACGCTGCGCGCGAAGCTCGTGGGCGCGCTCCCGCAGAAGCAGCGCGTGCTGCTGACCGGCACGCCGATGGTGAACAGCATCGAGGACTACTACGAGCTGCTGCGCCAGGTCGAGCCGGCGAAGTGGGGCACGCGCGCGCTCTTCCGCGACACGTGGCTCGTCGATCCCGTCCTCTTCAACAAGTACGCGCAGGTCCGCGTCGCGACCGCGAACCTCTTGCAGCGCGCGGCGCGGGGCGTGCTGCTCCGCCGGCGCAAGGACGACGTGCTCGCCGACCTGCCGCCGCGCACGGTGAGCGTGCGCCACCACGAGCTGTCCCCCCAGGAGCTGGTGGCCTACCGCCAGCTCGAGGCGCGGGCCGAGGAGACGCTGCGCCGCAACCCGGGCAGCGAGGTCGCCATCTTCGCCGCGATCCACGCCCTGCGGCAAGCCCTGGCCATGGCCCGCGTGCCGGTGGTGGCGGAGCGCGTGCGCGAGCTGCGCGAGGCCGGCGAGGCGGTGGTGGTCTATGCCCACTACCTCGAGCCCCTGCGCTCGCTCAAGCAGCAGTTCGGCGCCGAGGCGGCGATGCTCGAGGGCGCCACGCCGCCGCGCGAGCGCCAGCAGATCGCGCGCACCCTCGGCCAGGAAGGCGGCCCTCAAGTGCTCGTGGCGCAGATGGAAGCAGGGGGCATCGGGCTCAACTTCACCGGCGCGCGGCACGTGGTGTTCCTGCACTTCGGCTGGACGCCCGCGGTGCACCTCCAGGCCATGGACCGCGTCCACCGCATCGGCCAGTCCAAGCCCGTCTTCGTGGATTTCTTCGTGACGCCCGCGACGATCGACGAGCGCATGGTGGCGATCCTGCTGCGCAAGGAGGCGGACCAGAACCTCGTGCTCGCCGACGAGAGCGACGTGCTCAACCGCGGCGCGGTCGTCCAGCTGCTGGCCGAGGACGCGGCGCGGCGCGTGCGCGAGGAGCAGGCCGTCGCGCTGGCGGCACAACCTGAGAGCGATTCGGGTCCGCCTTGACAGGGTCGGCCTGATGGGACCTGGCGGCGGAGCAAACCGTTAAGTAGTCCGAGGGATTGGTCCGCGGCAGGAGCGGAGGCCGTGGCCAGCACCCAGCATCGCCGAGCCGTCGTCCCGCCCGCGCTCCTCGGGCTCGCCGCGCTCGCCGTGCTGCTCGCCCCGGCCGCGCTCGCCGTGGACGTGCCTGCCGACCTCTCGACCTGGCAGCAGGAGGGCCGGCCGGAGAACGGCAGCTGGGACCTCGCGAGCGACGACCTCAGCGTCGTGCAGACCGCCGACAGCC
>DASYRW010000177.1:0-17932 GCA_036003985.1 Thermoplasmatota archaeon | reverse complement strand
CGCAGCTCCACGGAGGGGCGATGGGCGGGGGCGGCTTAAGCCCTCCCGCAGGCCAAGGCCCGGGGAACGATGGGCCCTTCGCGGAAGGGCTGGCCAAGGGCCCCACAGGACAACATCCGTTCTGCCCGTCGCGCGCTGGATGGCGCCCACCTCTGCTGCCGTGCTGCCCAAGACGGAGTCCAGCGGCGCGCAACGCGCGTCCGCTGCACCGACTTGTCACGCCGGGATCCATCCAGACGAAACACTTAAGCACGCCGTAGACGCATATGTGCCATATGGCGGAAGCGCGCGATGAAGCCTGGACGGCACCGCCCACAACACTCAAGGGCCCGGTTCCAAGGTTGACCACCCTGTGGGTGGTGGAGAACATCATCCACGAAGCTTGGGCGCGCGACGACGGTCCGTTGAGCTTTGAAGAGATCAAGCGTCGTATGGGAAGCCGGGGGATTCGCCACTCCACGGTTCGAACCTGCGTCGACGAGCTTGTTCGGGTGGGGAAGGTCGCCGTCACACCGAGCGGCGTCATGTGGACCCTTGCAACTCCGCAGTGGGGCGCGTACGTTCGGTCGCGCAAGTGGAAACCCCTGTGAGGGGTCCGGATGGAATGGTCCATTGTCCGCGATGAGGAGGAGTGGTCCAGGGCCTCCGCCCTTGCCCGGGAGGGGCTCCTCCGATTCCGGACGAGGCTGGAGACGGATCCCTTCGCCGTAGGCGACCGCATCCAAAGGACGCTGTTTCCCCGCAAGTTTCGAGACGCGCCGAATCTGTTTCGCTTGGCCTTGCCCGACGGCTGGCGCGCCCTCTACGTCGTCCACACCAAGCCACCGGGGGAAGGGCGCGTCGAGATCGTGTTCATCGGAGATCACAAGCGGTATGAGCGCCTGTTTGGCTACCGAAGGTGACCGCCGCCGCGCTTGGTGCTTTGGAAATCCTCGGCGGATTCCCACGTTGTCGCGGTGTAACGACGAAGCTCAGCGGCGGCGCGAGCCGCGGCGAGCGCCGTCCGCTGGAGCGACTTGTTATCCCGCAGCGTCATCCTTGCGAGACCTTAGGACTCCTTGAGGATCTCCCTCAGAAACTTCGCGACTGGCATGATATCGATACCTTCGTAGGTGCTCAAGTCGAGGAGCGCCTTGTCGCCCGTCACGATGTACGCAGCTCGTCCATCGATGGCCGCACTCATGATCACGTCATCGTCGGGGTCGTCCGGCACGATGCCATGGCGTTCCCGCGCCTCAACGATCTCAGCCGCCTCGGCTACGATTTGGACCACGCCGGAGACCTCCGCGGGGCTGAGCTTGAACTTCGGCCGTCGCAAGACGCCGGTGAGCTCTTCGAGCATCGGGGGCGAGACGATGAGCGTGACACGCCTCGCGAGGCAATGGCGGAAGAACCGGTGCGGCGGCCCACTGGCGATGAACGCGCTGATCAGCACGTTGGCGTCCGCCACCGTTCGGAGCATGCCATCCGCCTACTTGCGGCGCCGACGCGCTGCCCGGTGCGCCTTGACTTCGGCTTCGACGTCCGTCTCGGTCAGGCCCAAGGCCTTGTGTTTCATGGCCGAAACGACCTGCTCGAACTCCCGCTCAAGGTCCGGGACCGTCAAGCGCTTGAGGACGATGGTGTCGCCCTGACCGAGCACGACGAACTTCGCGCGGTTCCCTAGGCCGAGGCGATCCCGGATGGTCTTGGGGATGACGACCTGTCCCTTTTCCCCCATCGTGGTCACCTCGACATCGTCAGCGGTCTCGGCCAAGTTTCCTACCTGTAAGATAGTTGCCTACCGACCACAAATACTTATTGGTCACGGCAGTCTCTGCGTGACGTTCGAAATCTGCCGCAGGTCAGCGACTCCTGATGCGACGCATGAACTTTCACCAGATCTGATCACGTGATAACGACGGAGCTGACCCGCCGCGAGCCCCGCAGGGCGAGCGGTCGGGTCGAGCGACTTGTTCGGTGTCGGGTTCATTGATCGCTGCAGAGTGTGGCGTTCCCGGCGCGAGGTTCGCCTCCCCTACGGCGAGAACGCCGTTACGAACCGCCCCCGAGGGTCAGCCGCGCTGCGACTACGCCGCGCCCCGCCGCCCCTTCGACCGTATACGCGACCATCGCTCCGCCAGGCAGCGCCGCGAGGCCGAAATAGTGGCCGACGTTGTTGCCGCTGCCGGCAAGGTCCCCTTGGACTGTCAGGGGAGGTATCATGTGGTCGCCTTGGAATGCCGCCACGCGCAGGTCCGTGGTCGTGTCGTGGTCGTGGAACCACGCTGCGTAGGCTGTGCCATCGGTGGCGACGTCGAGAGTGAGAAGCGACGTGCCCACTGGCAACTGCCCATCCAGGGCCAAGGGGGCCGTCCAAGTCGAACCGCCGTCGTCGCTCCATCGCACCGTGGGAATCTCGGTCTCCTCCGAATCGCCTGGAATCGCATAGGACAGCCACAAGCGCTCTCCCGACCCGTGGACGCCCGCTCGGAGGTTGGGCGTGCCGCCGAGGCTGCCGAGGCTTGAGCTGTCGTGGGAAGGCTCGCCGACCTCGCGGGAATCCCAGGACGCCCCCTCGTCGGAGGAGGATGCGAGCATGAGCCGGCCCGTGCTGGGCCGGTGGTACGCGATGTGCCACGTTCCATCGCGTTGAATCAAGGGGAATGCAAGTCCGTTGTACTCCCCGGGTGCCTCGTCGAGTGCGCGGTACGGACTCCACGTGAGGCCGCCGTCGTGCGACGCCGCGAACATGATGCGCGTCCCGTCGGGCGTGTACGCGGTCCAGGCCATGAGGATCCCCCCGTCAGCGCCGGTGACCATCCACTCCCGGTCGTGGTAGACATAACTCTGGACGTCACCTGTCGTGCCGATGCCTCCTGCGTGGAGCCCGCCTCCCCTCGCCGCCACCACCACGGTCTGCGGCCACGTCCGCCCGCCATCGGAGGAGCGTGAGACGTACACCGAGTTGTCGTCTTGCACTTCATCGGCGACCGGTATCGGCAGGGCGACTCTCGTGTTCGCGAGGTACGATACCAGCGGCGCTCCGTCGGGCAGGAACGCGACCACGACGTCGCCCATCTTCGACTCCATGCCATGCTCGTCCGTGGGCGCCGAGCCGGGGCCGCCCTCCACCCGCTGCGTCTCCCACGTCGCGCCGCCGTCGAAGGAGACGTGGATGTACGACCGGATGGGATTCAAAGTGGCGCGAGGAGCGTCCGGGATGGTGCCTGGCGGGAACTGCATGCTGGCGGCCACGATGTGCTGCGAATCCAACGGGTCCACCGCAACCGCAGGTTCCCAGGCCACGTCGGGGCTTGTTTCCACCTCCACTCCGCAGGGGGCCGGGCAGGCGAGGTAGGGCGTCGCCGAGACAGCGCCGGTGGGCGGCGCAGGAGCCGCGCCGAGACAGCCCGCGAGGTGAAGCGCGATGAGCAGGACAACCGCGGGCCCGACCAGAGTTCGCTGCCGAGAGTCCGACCACGGTGGGTCCATCCCCATCATCCGGGCCCGGCCTTCACCTCGACCATGGAACACGAAAGTCTGATGCGCTGGCACCCCATGAATCTCCCTGTCAGCCGCGCCCCCGGTTTGCGACACCGAACTTGTTATTCACCGGTTTTCCGTGTTCGCCTGGGCACGGGAAGGCCGCCCCTTAAACCCTTCCGAGCACGTTCGGTGCCGGCTCTCTTCGTCCTAAAGGGGGCGCTCCCTCGTACTTTCGATCACCTCCCCTGGGAGGCGTTATGTGGAAAACCAGCGAACTGAGGCTAACGCATGTCCACCGATTGGCGCCTCGGCTACGCCACCCTCCTCAGCGACCGCGGCGCCGTTCCGGAGTACAAGATCCGCTTCTACGTCCACTCGGCGGAGCGGTTCCTGGCTTTCGTTCCTCCGGATGCAGACCCACGCGAGGCGGTCCCCAGATTCCTGGACATCCTTGGTCGCGAGAAGGAGCCGTGGCAAGTCCAGCAGGCCAAGGACGGGAATCCTGCTAGGGCACAAGGACGTGCAGACCACCATGAACGGCGCCGACGCGCTGAACCGGCTCCGCAAGGTGGACCCCGCGGCGAAGGTCGTTGCGGGCCTGCCCTTCCCCCACCCCGACGTGCAGGACTTCCTCGCGGCCGGCACCTTCGCGGCGCTGCGCAAGCCTGTCGCAGGCGAGGCCGAGCGCGATATGCTCCGCCGCGTGACCGCGAGCCCATCTCAGGCTCCGTGGTTCCGCTGCCCTCATGGTGACCTCAAGCTTATGTAGGCAAAGCCCTCATGACCCGCGATGCAGCCGCTGCCCGACGTGCAGGCGCTCCGCAGCACCCACGACTATAAGCTCACCCGCGTGGGCGTCACGGGCATCCGCAAGCCCGTGCAGGTCAAGCGCCCGTCCCGCAAGGACCCCATCACCCTCGTCGCGGTCGTCGACGCGTTCGTGGACCTGCCCGGCCGGCAGCGCGGCATCCACATGAGCCGCAACGTCGAGGCGATCAACGAGGCCATCGACCAGGCCGTTCGTGCGCCTGTGCGCGGCCTCGAGGACCTGGCGGGCGGCATCGCGTCCGACCTGCTGAAGCGGCACGACTACGCCAGCATCGCCGAGGTGGACATCGAGGCGGACTACTTCCTCGAGCGCACCCAGCCCAGCGGCCAGCGCTCCCTCGAGCCGTACAACCTCCTCGCCTCGGCGCGCGCGCGGCGCGGCCAGCCCCTCCGGTGCGGCATCGGCGCCCTCGTGACCGGCATCAACGCCTGCCCGTGCGCCATGGAGACGGCCCGCCAGCTGCTCGAGGAGCGCGGCATGGCGCGCGAGGGCCCCAACATCACCCACAACCAGCGCAACCGCACCCTCCTGCTGGTGGAGACCACCGACGGCATCAGCGTCGAGGCCGACGACCTCATCGACCTCGCCGAAGCCGGCCTCAGCGCGCCCACCTACGAGATCCTGAAGCGCGGCGACGAGGCGCGGCTCGTGATCCGAGCGCACGAGCGGCCGCTCTTCGTGGAGGACGTCGTGCGCGAGGTGCTGGACGGCGTGGTGCGGCGCTACCCTCAGCTGCCCCCGGACACGCTCGTGCTGGTGCGCAGCGAGGCGGAGGAGAGCATCCACAAGCACAACGCCTTCGCGGAGCGCGTGACGACCCTCGGCGAGCTTCGCGCGCCCGCGGCCTGATCACTCGGTCGACGCGTGGACTTCCCAGAAGCCCAGCGTGATGCCTTGCGTCTCGCCGTGCAGGCTCAACGCGCCCGCGTGCAGCTCGCCGCTCTGGTCGACGCTGCAGTCGGGGAAGGGCGTGACGGCGCTGACGTACAGCGTCGTGGAGCACGTGACGCGCGCGAAGTGGCCGTCGAAGTCGGTGAGCGTGGCGACGGCGGTGCCCGAGAAGGGCGTCCCCAGCACCACCCAGACCGAGATCGTCTGGCCCTCGGCGCCGCTGAGCGACGCGTCGCACGCGGTCATGAGGGGCGCGGTGCCGCCGCAGCTCGCTTGCTCCTCCGGCACGCCGGGAAAGATCTCCGGCGGCTCGGGCGGGGAAGGCACACCGGGCGGGCCGGGCAGCGGACCGATGGTCACGGGCGAGCCGGCGCTGCCGAGCGCGGCGTTCGCGTCGTCGACGGGCCCGGCGGCCGCGAGGGGCGCCAGCGCGAGGAGCGCGACGAGGAGCGCGAGCAGCCTCACCCCTCCACCTCCGTCGCTTGGGGCGGCGGGGGGAGCTGGGGCGTGGCGATGAAGAGCAGCCGGCGGCCGCCTTCCCACTTGTCGGCGATGAGGCCGTGGCGCGCGAGCTTCTGGACGTGGTAGTGCACGTGCTCCTTGCGCATGCCGAGGGAGCGGGCGACCTCGATGAAGGGCAGGCCGGGGTGGGTCTCGATCTGGCGGTAGACGGCGCGCGCCGCGGGCTCGTCCAGCAGCGCCCTGGAGAGCATCTCGACGCGGTCTCCGTTCTCGTAGCTGAAGAAGCGGCGGCGGCCGTCGACCGTCTGCTCGCCCACCAAGCCGACGCGGCGCAGCACGTCGAGGTGGTACTTGACGGTCGTGACGTGCAGGCCGGCGCGCTCGCCCAGCTCGGCCGCGCTGGAGCCCGGCGCGTCGCGCAGCAGCTCATAGACCCCCGCGCGCGTGGGGTTGTCGAGGGCCGTCTTCTTCTTGAAGCGATGGTAGAGGGGCAGCAGCAGCTTCAGCGCCAGGAGGGCCGCGCCGGCCGCCAGCGCGACGGCGACGGCTTCGGCCGCGACGAGGGACGCGTCCCCCGCGCGGGCCGCCGGGGTGGGCGGTGCGGTGCTCACGGGCGCCGCCATCTGGCCCTGGTAGACCGCGGGCGCGATGGCCTCGATGGCCACGGGGCCCTGGCGCGGCACGACCTCGTCGCCCGCGATGCCGAGGTGCTCGGCGACGCCGCTGCCGTCCGCGGGCAGGTCGGCGAGGGCGTGGGGCGCCGCGAGGCGCGCGCTGAAGGCGAAGCCGGCGGTGCTGCCGGCGTGGCCGTCCACGTTCACCGGCAGCTCGTAGCGCAGGTCGAGGGCGTTGGCCACGAACTCGACGGGGGCGATCTGGCGCTGCTCGAGGCCGTCGGTCCAGCCGAGGATCTCGATGGGTGCGCCGTTGGCGGCGAGCACGTACAGGCCATCGGGGTTGTCCTCGATGCGGAGGGGCAGCGGCGCGGGCGGCTCCGGCATCGCGGAGAGCGCGTCGTAGGCCGGGTTCGGCAGGATCGGGTCGGGGACCGCGAGGGGCCCTGCGACCAGGTGGCCGCCGCTCGGCGTCACCAGGTCGAGGCTGATGAGGAACGTGTCCGGGGCTTGGCCGACGGCCGCGCCCGCCAAGAGCAGGAAGCCCGCCAGCGCGAGCGGCAGGGCGGCTTGAGCGCGGATCTTCCTCGACATCTCGGCATCGCCTCCACGTGCGCGGACGGCCCCCTGGTTCACGAGAGCGCCGGCCCTTCCCGCGCCGGCGTGGGGCTTGGGACTACATAACATTTTCCTGGTACCCATGGTCGAAACGCGGACGCCGTCCCCGCGCTGGGACCGCGCAACCGCATCGATGACGGTGCCCCCGGAGTGCCGCGGCGCCCCCGCCGGGCCCCCGCCTTCCCGCAGGTCGCCCACGCAGGCACGTTCGCGCACGGCCTATATGGCCCGTTTCCGCAACCGTTGAAACTGCGGGACCGGGTCCCGCACTTCCGCGCGTTGCGCGGCGAGCGCGTCGAGGGGGCCATGTCCCCGCGCGAGCGACCCGGGGGCCTCGGCCGCCGCGAGCGCGACGAAGTCCCCGCAGGCCAAGGCGGCGCGCTTGCCGTTCTCAACGCTCCGCTCCGTCGTCGGCCTCCGCCGCGGGCGCGCCGATGCCTTCCCGCGTCTGGACCGCCACGCCGTGCTGGAAGCTGCGCACCTCGTCCGCCGTCAGCACCACGCGCCCGACGCCTAGGAACGCATCGCCGGGGCCCGCGAGGATCGCCTCGTCGCCTGGCCGCAGATCGGGGTCCATGCCGACGACGAACCGCGCGAAGGCGTTGCGGCCCTCCTTCTGGAACGGCGCGCTGTCCTCGTTGACCTGGATCCGGAGGCGCGGTGCGGCCCAAGCCTCGTGCAGGCGCCGCGCGCCCTCGAGCTTCAGCGTGAACAGGCCGTCGCCGGCGCGCAGGCTCAGCACGTGCGCCGCTTGGCTGAAGACGTTGCGCACGCGGCCCGTGCCGTGGCTACGGCGGAACCGCAGCGGCGCGCGCAGCAGCGCGTCGGACGCGCCGCGGCCGAACTGCATGTCCGCGGTGGCGGCGACGCGCGCCGCGTCGAGGCTCGGCGGCTCCGCCGGGGTGGGGAGCGCGTCGAGCGCGGCCGCGTCCACGAGCTTCCAGGCGTGGGCCGCCTGCAGCTCGTCCAGGTGGCGCGTGAAGCCCTTGCCGGCCTCGCGGTCCCACAGCGCGGGGTGCGCGCTCTGGGCCGCGGGGAACATCTCGTCCAGCTCGAGGGGGATCGCCGCGAAGGGCGTCTTGACCAGCAGCTGGATGCCCGCGGCACGCGCCTTGCCCCACAAGCCCCGCAGCTCGCGCGCGAAGGGCCGCTGCGCTTCGACCACCGCGGCCTCGCGACACGGGCTCGTGTAGCGCTCGCACAGGCGCGCGCGCAGGCGCTGCACGTCGGGGCGGGCGAGCGTCTCGGGGCCGGTGTAGAAGATCGCCGGCCCCTTGCTCGTGGGCTCCCGGCGCTCGAGCCAGCTGCCGTGGCCTTGCAGGGAGCGCAGCGCGTCGAGCAGGGCTGGATGGGCCCGGCAGCGCTGCTCCACCAGCTCCCACAGCCGCTCCTGCCGGATCGCCTCACGCACGCGCCGCACCTCGGCCAAGCTGAGCGCGAGGTTGTGCCGCGCGAGGCGCTCGACCCTCGCCTGCTGGGCCAACGACCGCAGCTCCTTCGCCGTGATCGCGGCGCACGCGCGGCACGCGCACGGCAGCTCCTCCAACTCGGCGAGCAACGCCGTGCCATCCGGCAGCATGTAGCGGTCGTCCTGCGCGTACTTCGAGTAGGAGGCGCTGTCGAAGAGGTCGCAGCCCAGCAGCGCCGCGAGCGGAAACACCAACGGATGGCCTGCACCGAAGAGGTGCACCGGCCTTCCCGCGGGCAAGGCGCGCTGGCTCGCCGCGATGACCTCGACGAGGTCGCGGTAGCGCTGGCCCTCCATGAGCGGCACCACGCCGCCGATGGGGTGGAGGGCTGCGTCCATGCCAGCCATGGCGCGCGCGCAGCGCTCGCGCAGCGCCGGGAACGTGCCCCCTTGGACGGGCAGCGCGAGGCCCATGTCGCCCTTCAGGGCTTGCGCCTCGCGCGCGCGGTCGAGCGTCGTGTCCACGGCTCGGCTGGCTTGCTCCTCGGTCATGTCCGGCGTCGCGAAGATGTCGAGGATCGTCCCCACCGTGGAACCGATGTCCCTCTGGAAGGCCACGATGGTGGCGTTGTCCACCTCGAGCTCCTTGCCGTAGAAGTACATCTGGAAGGTGCCGCTGTCCGTCATCACCGGGCCCGGGAAGTCGATGAGCTTGCGGATGCCCTCGCGCAGCGCGCGCTCGCGCAGCGCGGGGTTGCGCCAGGCGATGTAGCTGTTCGTGATCACCATCTGCGCGCCGAGCTCCTCCGCGATCGCGCGCGCCGGGATCGTCTGCGAGCCGGGGTGGATCACCGGCAGCAGCGCAGGTGTCGTGACGGTGCCGTGGGGCGTCTGCCACTTGCCCAGCCGCGACGCGCCGCCGCCGCGCGCGAGGAGCTCGAAGCGCACGGCGCGGGCACCGCCGCTGCCCGCCTTAAGCCTAGCCCCAGCCGCACCCTCCAACGGTGTTCAGGCAAGCTTCTTGGCCTCGGGCCGGGTGCTGGCCGCCATGCGCGCCGTCCTCGCGGCTTGCCTGCTCGCCCTGCTCCTCGCGCCGTCGTTGCTCGCCGTGGGGCCCGACGCGTTCCCGGCCAACGTCCGCGTCACGACGAGCAACGGACCGGCCAACGAGGTGCACATCGCGGTGGACCCGAACAACGCGCAGCGGCTCGTCGCCGGGGCCAAGGACTACACGCTCGGCGCGAGCAACGCATGCGGCGTCACGCGCGTGTGGGCCGGCGCGTACGCGAGCAGCGACGGCGGCGCCACGTGGGGCAACACCCTCGTGCCCGGCTACCCCGGCAGCCCGACGCCCAGCGCGCTCTCCGCCTACGGCTGCAGCAGCGACCCGGTCGTGGCCTTCGACGGCTTGGGCCTCGCGCACTACCTCGGCATCGCCATCAACGGCCCGGGCCAGCTCAACGCGCTCTGGACCGCCACGAGCCCCGACGGCGGCGCTTCATGGCCGGTGATCGCGACGCATATGACCATGCCAGGCCAAGCGTGGTTCAACGACAAGGAATGGTTCGCCTTCGACCCCGTGCTGCAGATCGCGTACGTGACGTGGACCGTGTTCCCCGCCGTGGGCTTGCCGGGCGTCAGCGGCATCTGGATGCTCCGCTGCGTGCTGGGCCAGGCTTGCGGGCCGCCGCAGCCCATCGGCTTCAGCCCCCTCGGCCAGTGCGGCTCCGCGCAGGGCTCCTATCCGGTCGTGGGACCCGACCACGAGGTGTACGTCGTCTGGACGAGCTTCGGCCCCAGCGGCATCTGCTTCGCCAAGAGCACCGACCTCGGCACCACGTTCAGCGCGCCGCGCATCATCAGCACGGCGAGCACGGTCAACGGCCAGCCGAACACGGCGTTCCGCTCGCTGACGATGCCGGCCATGGCCGTGGACACGTCCGCCGGCCCGACGCGCGGGAACCTCTACGTGGTGTGGCACGACCGCCGCTACGACAGCTCCGACGTGCTGATGGTGCGCTCGACCGATGGCGGCGCCACGTGGACCGCGGCGCAGAAGGTCAACGACGACCCGCCGGGCAAGAGCAACTTCATGCCGGCCATCGGGGTCGCGCCCGACGGCCGCGTCGACGTGGCATTCTACGACCGCCGCGACGACCCGGCGAACCGCCTGCTGACCGTGTACTTGGCCAGCTCGACGGACGGGGGCGCGACGTTCCCCAACGAGCGTGTCAGCAGCGCGCAGTTCAACGGCGACCTCGGCCGCCATCAAGGCGGGTTCGCGTTCATCGGCGACTACATCGGGGTCGCGTCCAGCGCGGACCGCGCCGTGCCCATCTGGGCGGACACGCGCGACGGCACGAGCCAGGCCTACGTCGCGCTCGTGCCGCGCTAGGACCCGTCCCCCGTGCGGGGCGCGCCTTCAAGCCCCGGCACGCCCCATCGCCCACGCCGGGCGCCGCCAGCTGCGGGGCCGGGCCGGGGTCGCGTCGGCCGGGACGGGTCGCTTGCGATACGGTTTTGGGAAACTGGCTATGTAGCCTGCGGGGCTCGGCTGGTGCGGGATCGACCATGCGCACCGGGAAGGCCGCCACCATCGGCATCGCCGCCGCGATGTTCAGCATCATGCTCATCGCGAGCATGCCGACCGCCAGCGCGTGCACGCTCATCAGCGGCACGAGCTGCGTGATGGACATCTACTACAACGAGCGCAACAACGCGTACGTCATCATCCACGGCGCCACCGACGACACCGGCGGCCAGCTCGAGGGCCTGCAGGGCACGTTCGACGGCGCCCAGGACGCGGCGGGCGCCGCGGCCGACGCGGCCCAGGACGAGCTCGGCGGCCAGGGCGGCGCGCTGGGCGAGTGGGCCGGCACCGTCGCGGGCGACGCGGGCACGTGCCTCGACCCCGCCCCGAGCCCGGGCCCCCTGCCTGTCCTGCCCCTGGGCTACGACCCCGGCCCGGCCATCGACGGCAACCTGCAGTACGTCGGCGACCAGGGCACCGTCGCGGGCCAGTTCGCCAGCGACGCGAGCGGCGACGTGGGCCCCTTCACGGGCGGCGACCACGCCCTCCGCGACGGCTGGGCCAACACCGAGGCCGTCTTCGAGCGCTGGAACGAACGCCTCTTCGAGCCCCTCATCTTCGACCAGCTGCAGGGCCTGCAGGTGGACCCCGACGCCCTGCCCACGCTCGACGTGGGCGACGTCGACCCCACCGCGCCCGACGTCGAGGCCCTCGGCGCCTTCGCGGCCGAGCGCGGCGGCTGCTTCGCCAGCTCCGCGCCCGAGCTGCCGACGCTCTGAGCCATTCAAGCGCATGGATCGTCGGCTCCCGGGCGGAGGGCCCGGGGGCCATCCCTTTTTCTTCCTTCGCGGGCGAGCGTCAGCGCTCGACCTGCGCGACCTCCAAGCTGAAGGGCAGCGCGCGCGGGCTGTGCGTCAGCGCGCCGAGGGAGATGCGGTCCACCCAGGGCGCGTACGCCGAGACGTCCTCGGGCGCGATGCCGCCGCTCGCCTCGAACCTCACGCCGTCGCGCAGCTTGCGCAGGCCCGGCACCGCCTCCGCGAGCCGGCGGGGCGTCCAGTTGTCGAGCAGCACCCACGCCACCCCCAGCTTGACCGCGGCCGCGGCCTGGGCCTCGTCGTCGGCCTCGACCTCCAAGGCCAGGGTCGTGCCCTCGCGCGCGCGGCGCACGGCCTCCTCGGGCGAGCCGGCCACCGCGATGTGGTTGTCCTTGATCAGCATGGCGTCGAAGAGCCCCTCGCGGTGCCGCACCCCACCCCCAAGCTCGACCGCGCGCTTCTCCCACGCGCGGAAGCCGGGCGTGGTCTTGCGCGTCGCGGCCACCTCGCAGCGCGGGTTCACGGCCTGCGCGAGGTCCACGCAGCGGCGCGTCAGCGTGGCGATGCCGCTCATGCGCATGAGGAAGTTGAGCGCGAGGCGCTCGCCCGCGAGCACCGCCTCGGCCGGGCCGTGCACCACGAGGACTTCATGGCCGGCCGCGACGCGCTGCCCGTCGCGCGCGCCGTGCTCGGCCTTGCTCCCAAGCCTGGCCAGCACCGCGCTCGCCTCCGCGAGGCCCGCGACGACGCCCTCCTGCTGGACCACGATGCGCGCGCGCACGCGCTCGCCGCGCGCGACGGCGCGGGTGGTGACGTCGCCCTCCAAGCCTTGGGGGCCGAGGTCCTCCGCGAGGAAGCGGTCGAGGTCGTCCACGCGGCGCCACGAGCGAGGGCGCGGATAAGGGTTGCGCGGGCGCGACGAGGACCGCGCGCCACTTGAACCGCTACCCGGCAGCACCGCAACGTTGATGGCCGAGTGCCCTCTGACGTTCATCGTGGACCTCCTCCTGGTGGGCTGCGGCGCCATCGGCTCCGAGATCGCGCGGGCCGCGCAGCGCATGCCCGAGGTGGGCCGCATCGCGCTCTACGACGTGCGCCGCGACGCGGCCGAGAAGCTCGCGCGGCAGCTCGAGAAGGGCTACGCGGTCGCGACGCTCGAGGACGGCATCCGCGAGGCCACGCTCGTCGTCGAAGCGGCGAGCCAGGAAGCCGTGCGGCAGGTCGCAGCCCTCGCGCTGGACGCGGGCCGCGACGTCATGCTGCTGAGCGTGAGCGCGCTGGCCGACGACGCGCTGGTGCGCTCCCTGACCGACCTCGCGCGGCGGCGCGGCCGCAACATCTACGTCCCCAGCGGCGCCATCGGCGCCATCGACGCGCTGAAGGCCGCGCGGGTCGGCAGGCTCCAGAGCGTGACCCTCACGACGACGAAGCCGCCGGCCGCGCTGGGCCTCAACGGCCTCGAGCAAGCGAAGGTGGTCTATGAAGGCCCGGCGGACGAGGCGATGCGGCTCTTCCCGAAGAACGTGAACATCGCCGCGTCGCTCGCGCTCGCAGGCTTGGGCGCGGAGCAGACGCGCGTGCGCATCGTCGCGGATCCGCGCGTCGCGCGCAACACCCACGAGCTGCGCGTCGAGGGCGACTTCGGGCTGCTGACCCTGAAGGTCGAGAACGAGCCGAGCCCCCACAACCCCGCCACGTCGCACCTCGCCAGCCTGAGCGCCATCGCGCTGCTGCACCAGATCGTCCACCCGCTGCAGCTGGGGACCTAGCCATGGCCGCGAAGGACCTGCCGCTCCACGTGCGCGTGCCCCCCGTGACCCCGGCGCCGCCGCCGAACGTCGCAGAGCTGCAGGCGCGCGTCCGCGCCTTGAAGGCGGAGAAGGGCGCCGTGATCCTCGCGCACAACTACCAGGTGCCCGAGGTCCAAGACGTCGCGGACTTCGTGGGCGACTCGCTCGGCCTGAGCCAACAGGCGGCGAAGACCGACGCGGACCTCATCGTGTTCTGCGGCGTGCACTTCATGGCCGAGACCGCCGCGATCCTCTGCCCCGACAAGACCGTGCTGCTCCCCGACCTCGAGGCCGGCTGCAGCCTCGCCGCCAGCATCACCGCCGACGACGTGCGCGCGTGGAAGGCCGAGCACCCCGGCGCCGTGGCCGTCGGCTACGTCAACACGACCGCCGAGGTCAAGGCCGAGCTGGACTACTGCTGCACCAGCGCCAACGCGCTGCGCGTGCTGAAGGCCATCCCGGCCGAGCGCGAGGTGCTGTTCCTGCCGGACTTCTTCCTCGGCATGTACCTGAGGAAGGAGACGGGCCGCGCGAACATGCGCATCTGGCAGGGCGAATGCCACGTCCACGCCGGGATTCGCCCCGCGGACCTCTTGGCCTTGCAGGCCGCGCACCCGGACGCGGAGCTGCTGGTCCATCCGGAGTGCGGCTGCTCGACGAACGTCATGGCCGCCATGGCGTCGGGGGCCCTGCCGCGCACGAACACGCGCTTCCTCAGCACCGAGGGCATGGTGCGGCGCGCGGCCGAGAGCCCCGCCAAGGAGTTCATCGTGGCCACCGAGGTGGGCATCCTGCCGCGCATGCGCGCGCAGCACCCCGACAAGGCCTTCTTCGCGGCGAGCGAGCGCGCGGTGTGCCAGTACATGAAGCGCATCACCTTGGAGAAGGTCGTCGCGAGCCTCGAGCAAGGCGTCCACCGGATCACCGTCCCACCGGAGACGGCCCGGCGGGCGCGCGGCGCGATCGAACGGATGCTGGCTGTGGGTTGACGGGGACAGGGCCAAACAACCCTCGAATCTCGTCGCTTCCTTCGACGTTCGAAGGATAGGCTATTTAAAAGAACCCCACCCCCTACCGGTTGTAGGGACAGCCCCATGGCACTCCGGAAGTTCGCGGCGCTGCTCGCGTCGCTCGTCGTGCTCGCCTCCGCCTTCGCGGTCGTCGTGGCCGCGCAGGACACCAGCGACAGCCCGACGACCAACCCCGGCAAGGGCCACGGCCGCGGCAACAACACCACCGGCGACGACCTCAACGACACGGGGCCGCCGCGCGGCAACGCCAGCGGCACGAGCGGTTCGAATGGCAGCGATGCCAGCCAGCTCGCCCGCGCGCAGCACGAGGAGCGCGCCGCCTTCCAGGACGAGATGCGCGACGCGCGCGACGCGTGCCACAACCTCACCGACGACGCCGCTGAGGAGGCCTGCCTCAGCGATGTCACCACCGAGATCAAGGCCTTCAACACGGAGCAGCGGAACGAGTTCCAGGACGCCCTCGCCTCGCTGGAGCACGGCCCGCCCGCCGACGCGCTCGGCGGCTTCGTGCTCGCCGACGGCGACTTCGTGGGCAAGTTCGTCAGCTTCCACTGGGAGCCTGGCACCGCGACCCTCTCCGACTACACCGTGGGCGGCTGCCTCGTGTTCGACGCGGTCACGCTCACCGGCTTGACCGAGGGCACGGAGCTCAGCTTCGACGAGCACGGCCGCGCCATCCAGATCCGCGGCGGCGGCGCGTCGCTGCTCGCGCATGACAACCCGCGCGGCGTCCTGGTGGGCCGGGCTGCCGACGACGGCTCCCTCGACTTCACCATCAGCAGCGCCCTCTCGGCCGCGCTGGCCGGGCAGGGCAACGGCTCGCGCGTGAACATCAGCGGCTGCGAGGACTGGCGCGGCACGCTCGCCGGCCACGACCTCACCCTCGACGGCCACGACGCCAGCGCGACCGACCAGGCGATCTTCCTCGCCCACGAGGCCAACCCCGCGGAGTCCGCGGCGGCCCACGACGACGACGAGGAGGTCGACGAGGCCATCGCCGACGGCGACGTGGGCGCGGAGATCAACGTCGCCGGCGAGGACGACGCGGACACCGACACCGCCGTGCTCGACGACACCCTCACCGTGGACACGGAGCGCGGGGAGGGCCGCGTGCGCGTCGTGGTGAGCGGCGACGGCAGCGAGCCCAAGACCTTCATCGTCAACATCGCGCCCGGCCTGCTCCAGGGCGACCAGGTGGTCGTGCGGTACTTCGACGAGGACGCCGGCACGTTCACGGACGCGACGATCACGGCCGCGGACGACCTCGCGGACGTCCTCGACCCGACCAACGACGCCGGCCCCGAGTACTGGGTCCAGCACGACGCCGACGGCGCGGTCGTGTACGTGAGCATCGACCACTGGAGCATCCACGCCTTCGAGGTGCTCGGCTTCGCGGCCGACGTGCCGCCGAGCGTGCTGGCTGGGCTGGTGGGCGGGGTCGTGCTCGTGGCGATGGCCACCGCCGGGCTCACGCGCCGCAGGCGCTCCAACTGATCCCTTGCCGAAGCGCGCGCCCGCGGACCCCGTTCGGGCGCGCCGCTAGGGGCCCTCGGAAGAAGCTCCGCCGGGCCCCTTCCCCTTCTTCTCCCCCTCCTTGGCAGGCCCCTCCTCCGTGGCGGGCTCCTTCTCCTTGGCGGGCTCCTCCTCGTTGGGAGCTTCGTCCGCGGGCTTGGGCCGCTCCGGCGGCGGCAGCTCGGGCGGCAGCTCGGGCGGCAAGCCCGGCTCGGGCAGGCTTTGCGCAGCCTCGAGGCCCGCGCTGACGCTCAGCCAGCCTTCGGCGAAGCGGTCCACGACCTCGTCGAGGAAGCTCGCCTTGTACTCGACGAGCACCCTCCCCACGACCGCCGGGTCCTTCACGCGGAAGCGCGTCTCGCGGCCCACGCGCTGGGCCTCGACGAGGCCGCCGTCCACGAGCTTCTTGAGGTGGAAGCTCAGCGTCGAGGGCGCGATGGTGAACTTCTGCAGCAGCTCGCCGTGGCTCTGCTCGGGCTTCTCCACCAGGTGCGCGCACAGCCGCCGCGGCACCTCCTGGCGCAGCAGGCCCAGCACGTCCTTCTCCTGCCGGCCCACGTCCGCCGTGACGTAGTACCGCAGGTAGCGCCCCTGGCGGCGCGACGTCAGCAGGCCGCCGCGCACCAGCACATGGAGATGGTACTCGAGCGTGCCCGCGCTCATGGCGAGGCGGCGCTGGATCTCGCGCATGTGCGTGCCGGGGTGCTCGCGCACGAACGCGAACACGCGCCGCCGCGTCTCCTGGGCGAGGGCGTCCTCGTCGGGCAAGCTCACCTCTTCGCGACCACCGCGTACAGCAGCAGCACCAAGGCCAGGTCGAGCGCGCCCGCGGCCAAGTCGGGGGGTTGGGCCTGGGCCGCGCGCCACGTGGCGAGGCCTCCCCTCAGCGCCAGCGCGGCGAAGGCCGCGGTCGTGAACAGCAGCCTCGGATGGCGGAGCCGCCGCCAGCTCAGGGCCGAGACCGCGAGCATGAGGCAGCCGATGCCCAGCACCGCCACGGCCACGAAGGCCGCCGCGTTCGCCTCCAGCGCGCCCACCATGGGACCGCGTTGCCATGGCCCGGCGCTACCTGAACCCTGCGGAACCCCGCGCTGGGGACGGCGCGCGACGCCCGCGCGCGTCGCGTGTGGCCCGCTCAGCCCAGCGAGAGGCAACACAAAGTTATAAGTAGAGCAGCGCTCCGTCCGAACGGACGATGAATCAACCGCCCCGACGAGGGCCGCCGCCCTGGCAGCGCCGCACGAACGCCCAGCCCCGCCGCAAGTTCCTGGACGTCCGCCGCGAGCAGCACTTCCGCTACGACATGCGCCAGGCCCTCGACGAGGCCAATGTCCCAGAAGAGCAACGCAACGCCATCTACGCGACCGTGTTCTCCAAAGGCTCGCGCATCAGCCTCGACGAGGCCAAGGACTTCGTGCAGCAGAAAACCCAGGAGGGCGTCATCACGCCCCAGCTGCGCGACCGGCTCATGGTGCTCGTGGACCGCTACGCGACGTGGCGGTAGCCCGCTCGCGCTGCGTTGGCTTGGAAAGGAAAAGGAGACGCGCGCTCGATCGCGCGCGGTGCTTCGTCCCTACACGTAGTAGCAGAACGTGTAGCCGCCCGGGAACGCCCCGAAGATCGAGACGCACGCGAAGTAGAGCTGGTAGCAGTAGTTGAACGGGATCCCCAGCGAGTAGCACGCCAGGAACTCCGTCGACGGCGGCGCGTCCGGCACGAGATCGTTCGCGGTCGCGGACACAGCCCCCACCGATGCCAGCACGAGCAGGGCGCTCAGAACGTAGGTTGCGTTGCGCATGGCAAGCCTCCCGCCCCGTCCAGCGCAGCCAGCAAAGTTCATCCTTGCCTGCGAAGCCTCGTCGCGACATCGTGTCGGTTCCGAGCCCTCGGAGGGCCTCGTCCCGGCCGCGGCGCGCCCGGCGGGATGCGCCAGGCAAGCTTCACGTGGGCGCGCGCCGCTC
>DASYRW010000176.1:0-2882 GCA_036003985.1 Thermoplasmatota archaeon | reverse complement strand
GATCACCTGCGCGCGGCCGATCTTGCCGGCGGCGATCTTCTGCTCGAGTTTGAGGTCCCGGTAGAGCGGCTCCCGGCTGCGCAGCAAGCGGGTGGGGTCGCCGCCCAACGCGTCCACGAGCGCCGCCCATTCGGCCTCGGTGCGCTTCCCCTTGAGGTACTCGACGAGCTCGACCTCGGCGCCTGCACCGTCGAGGAGCGCCTTCGCCTTGCGGCAGGTGGTGCAGCGGGGGTTGTACCACAAGCGCACGCGCACGGCCCGCGAAGGCCGGCGCAGGCCTTGGACGTTGCGCCCGACGCGAACCTATTTCGCCCCGCGCGGGGTGGGGGAGCCATGGCGCTGCCCGGCGGGCTGACCGGCTGGGACCTCGTCGCGCTCCTGGTGATCTTCGTCGCGGCGTGGGCCGTCGGGGTCCCGCGTCTGCGCGCGGCGCGCTTCCGCGCCCGGCGCCGCGCGCTGCTCGAGGGGCTGGAGCGCGAGCAGGGCGCGATGGTGCTCACGCTGGTCCACGGCAAGGCGCCGCTGAGCCTGCTCGGCTGGCCCCTCTACAGCATGATCGACATGGACGACGCCGAGGCGCTGCTGCGCGGGCTCCGCCGCGCAGGCGACCGGCCCGTGGACATCATCCTCCACACGCCGGGAGGGCAGTACCACGCTTCCCTCCAAGTCGCGCGCGCGTTGCGCCGGCACAAGGCGCGCACGCGCGTGCTGGTGCCGCACGTGGCCATGAGCGGCGGCACCCTCATCGCCCTCGGGGCCGACGAGATCGTCATGGACCCGGACGCGGTCATGGGCGCGGTCGATCCCCAGGTGGGCGACCTCGTGCGGGGCTGGCATAGCGCCGCGAGCTGGGTCAAGGTCGCGCGCGAGAAGGGCAAGGAGGCCGACGACACCACCTTGGCCCTGGGCGACGTGAGCGGCAAGCTCCTCGAGGGCACGCGCCACGCCGTGCGCGAGCTCGTCGAGGGCAAGGTCAAGGACCCGGAACCCTTGCTCCAGCGACTCGTGGATGGGGGCCTCGCTCATGCGTATCCCCTCAGCCCGCAGGAACTGCAGGCCCTCGGCTTGCCCGTGCGCACCGACCTGCCGCCCAAGGTCCACGACCTCATGGCCATGTACCGCGGCCCGCGGCGCGACAGCGTCGAAGGGCCGTGAACAAACAACCTCCAGAGCGGCTAGAAGGCGAACAAACGAACGACCCACCAGGCGCAAGGCTGATGGTTTGTCCGGCCTTCTTGCCAGCATGCCCCGCGGCAACGGCAGCATCGACGACCTCGATCGGAAGATCCTCGCCGTGCTGGCCTTCGATGGCCGCGCCACGCTGCAGGCGATCGGCGACCGCGTCGGGCTGCGCAGGCCTGCTGTCCATGAGCGCCTCCGCCGCCTCGAGCGCGCCGGGGTGGTGCAAGGCTACCGCGCCGACCTCGACCCCGCCGCGGTGGGCGCGGAGGTCGCCGCCTTCGTCCTGCTGCGCATCGAGGGCACGGGGCGCGACGGCAACGACTGCCTTGCCTGCTGCGACCGCGTCGCCCGGGCGCTGCGGAAGCTGCCCGGCGTGCTGGAGTTCCACACCCTCGCGGGCAGCGAGGACGCTGTTGTCAAGGTGCGCGCCGCCGACGTGCGCGCGCTGGAGCGGCTGGTCATGCGCGACATCTCCGGCATCCCGGGCGTCGCGCGCGTCAACACCATGGTGGTGCTGAGCACGCACTTCGAGCGGCCCTTGGCCCTGCCCCCGCCCGACGCCAAGCCGGGGAGGCGACGCGCATGAGCCTCGCCGCGGCGCAGTACCTGGAGCACGTCGACGCTGCCGCGCTGTTCCGCCAGCTGAAGGTCCCAAACCCCGACGCGCTGGCGCGCAACGTCGCGCACTTCACGGAGCGCGAGGCGGCCGAACGCGACGCCATCGTCCTCGGCTACCTCGGCGAGGACGGCGCGCGCCAGGTGACGGAGGCGATCGTGGAGGCGCTGCTCGCGGCGGGCGCCATGAACCCTGCCCCTGCCCTGCTGGACATCGGCGCGGGCAGCGGCTTCTTCACGGCGCGGGTCGAGGAGGCGCTCCGCGCGCGCGGCCTGCGTCCGCGCATGTTCGCCATGGACGCGACCCCCGCCATGCTGCGCGTGCTGGGCGCCAAGGGTGTGCGCGCCGTGCCGTTCCTCGGCGCCTTCGAGGACCTCGAGGGCTCGGTGCGCGAGGCGCGCAAGCTCCAGCCCTTGCCGGAGCTGTTCGACGGCGCCTTCAGCACCCTCGCGCTGCACCACTGCAGCGACCCGGCGCTGCTCCTCGCGGGCGCGGCGCGCGTGCTGCGGTTCGGCGCGCCCCTCGCCCTCGTGGACCTGGTCGAGCACGATCTCGAGCGGTTCCGGGCGATGGGCGACCTGCACCTGGGCTTCCCGCCGGAGCGGATCGCCGCCCTCGCGCTGGAGCACTTCCACACCGCGAGGGTCGAGGCGCTGCCGGGCTGCCGCTGCACCGGCGACGGCGGCAGCGTGCAGCTGTTCCTCGCCGACCTGCGACGCTGATCAGCGCGGCGGGCTCGGCGGCTCCTCGGGCAGCGCGGGGGTGGGGGGCTCGGTCAGCGGGCCGGGCGCCGGAACTCCGCGGCGGCCCATCCCGCCCACGGGCACGCCCGGCACGGCCGTCGGCCGACCGGGCTGGACCTCGGCGTGCTCACGGAGGGCCGCAAGCAGCTTCTCGGCCGGCACCACGCCGACCCAGCGCTCGACCTCGTGGCCGTCCTTCTCCAGCACGGTCGTGGGGTGCTCGCGCGCGCGGTAGAACGCCGCCGCTTCCTGGTTCTCGGTCATGTCCGTGTCGCGGAACGCCACCGAGGGTGGGGCGATCTCGCGCACGCGCTCCATCACCGCGCGCTGGCGGTCGCAGA
>DASYRW010000175.1:0-6439 GCA_036003985.1 Thermoplasmatota archaeon | reverse complement strand
CGCCGCTCGCGCCGCGTGCCCCCGCCCCGCGCCCCGCTCCTGGTCCTGGCGCTGCTGGCCACGCCCGCGCTGCTGGCCCTGCCCGCGCCGCCGCCGCGCGTCTTGCCCCCGAGCGAGGCCGGGCCCGTCCCCGCCGCGACGATGGCCGTCGCCTTCGCGGCGCCCGTGGAGGTCGAGCCGGGCCGGCACGGCGCGGAGCCCGGCATCGACGTCGCGCCCGATGGGTGCGTGTACGTCAACGCCATCGCGCTGACGGCAGCGACGCTCTGGCGAAGCTGCGGCGGCGCCTTCGAGCGGCTCGCGCGGCCGAGCCTGGGCGAGCAACCCATCGGGGGCTACGACACCGACCTCGCCCTCGACGCGCGCGGCACGCTCTACTACAGCGACCTCTGGGTGGTCTCGGCGAGCATCGCGGCGAGCGACGACCGCGGCGCGACGTGGACCCTCACGAACCCGGCCGGATTGCTGCCGCCCCTGGACGACCGCCAATGGCTGCTGCCCCTGGCCCCGGGGCGCGTGCTCCACGTCACGCACGAGCTGGGCACGGGCATCCTCGCGTCGCTGTGCGTCCGCGCTCCGCTGCCCGCACCACTGGACGCCATGGCCTGCGCGCCCGGCACCCTCGTGGCCCTCGACGCGCCGCGCTTCTGCGTCTGCCCGCCCGGCCACCCCGCGGCGGACCCGAGCGGGCGCACGATCCTCGTGCCGATGCTCAGCGCGGCCAACGAGCTCACCCCCGGCCAGCCGACGCTCATCACCGGCGACATCCTCATCCAAGCGGGCATCTCGCGCGATGGGGGCTTGACGTGGAAGCTCAAGACCGTCGCGCGGGGCGCGGGCGTGCCCGCGATCTTCCCGGCTTCGGCCATCGACGCCGCGGGGACCCTGTACGTCACGTGGGCGGCCCAGCGCGTGGATGGCCCAGCGCGCGAGGTCTGGCTGGCGCGCAGCGTGGATGGGGGCGCGACGTGGTCCGAGACCCAGGTCAGCGAAGGCGGCACCAACGTGCTGCCCTGGATCGCGGCGCGCGAGGGCGGGCGCGTCGCGCTCGCGTGGTACCACGCGGACGTGCAGGATGACCCCGAGGCCCTCGAGGGCGACTGGACCGTCGCGTACGCGGAGAGCCGCGACGCCGACGCGGCCTTGCCCGTCTGGGACCGCGGCGCGCCCAGCGAGGTGGTGCACCGCGACGACCTGTGCGTCACGGGCGCAGCCTGCCTGGGCGACCGCGACCTGCTCGACTTCCTCGGCGTGGCCTTCGCGCCCGACGGCGCGGCGTGGGTGGCGTGGGCGGACGACGTCGCCGACGGCCACGACGGGCACGCGCACGTGTGGGTGGCGCGGCAGGCCTAGCCCGCGCGGGCCGCCGCGCGCTCCTTGCGCAACTGCAGCCCCGCCATCGCCACCGCCGCGGCGAGCAGGCCGGCCGCGAGGGCGGCCGGCCACGGGCTCGGCTGGCCCGCCGCAGCCACTTGGACGCCGAGCTCCACGGGCGCGCCGCCGGCCGGCCGCTCGATCGCGGCCTGCCCCTCGCTGCCGCGCACGACCACGCCGCCGGTCGCGCCCGGCTGGACCGTGAGGTCGCGCACGTCGTTGCCGACGACGCGCACGCCGTCGCCGCGGCCTTGCTCCGGCACCCAGTCGAGCAGCACATCCGTGGGCTCGGACGCCGCGAGGGCCGCGCCATCCCCGGCCGGCTGCAGCACCATCTGCGCGGGCAAGGGGCTGAGCAGCGCCTGCAGCGCGCCCGCTTGGCCGAGGGGCGCCGCATCGCCCACGTGGGCCAGCGCGCCCCCCGCGCGCGCGGCGTGGTAGCGCAGGGCTCCGTCGGGGTCGAGGCTGAGCAGCGCGCCCGCAGGAGCGCCGCGCAAGGTCCAGTCCACGGCGCGCGCGCCGTCGAGCACGACGACGCGCAGGCCCCCCTCGGCCTCGGCGAGCGTCCGCAGCACGATGCCTTCCCCCGCTTGGACCTCGAAGGCGCGCGGTCCTCGGGCCTCGGCCAGCCAGGCCACGCTGCGCTGCGCTTGGTCGGTGATGGCGAACGCCGCGTGCCAGCCCGCGCTCGCGCCGGGCGCGGCGCGGACCTGGAGGGTGCCGCCGAGGAGGCGCGCGTCCGCGTGGGCCGGCGGCGTCCCCGCCCCGGCGAGGCCCCAGCGGCCCGCGCCGTCCTCGACCCAGGCGGTCCAGGGCTGCGCGGCGGGCGCGAGGCCCTCCACCGCCAAGCGCGGCCAGGCGCCCTCGATGGCCAGCGCGCGCAGCTCCGCGCGTCCGTCGCCGTCCAGGTCCACGGCCTGCGCCTGGCCGGGCACGAGGGGCGTGGTCCACGTGCGCGCGCCCGCGAGCCAGTGCACCACCAAGCCTTGGCCGAGGGTTGGGGCCGCGGGCGCCTCGAGGCTCTGCGCGCGCGCGAGGAGAGCTTGGAGCTGCGCGCTCAGCTGCACGCCCGCGTGCGCTTCCAGGCGAGCGTTCGGGTGCGGCAGGGATGCGAGGGCCATCGGAGCGGCCAGCATGGCAGCGAGGGCGACCGCGGTGCGCGCGCGCATGGCCTTGACCTGACCGCCCTGGCCATTTGGGGGACGCGGAGGAGCGCCAGGGGCCCCTGCCCCCAGGGCCCTTGGGTCCCCGTTCGGCGCGCTTGAGGAAAACGGCATCTAATCACCTGCGCACTGGCAGCCCGCGCCTTCGGGCGCACCGCGGGGCGCCGGCATCGCAGCCTGCCACCCTCCCCGGAGACCCCCTTCCGACGGGCCTTGAAGCCCACCGGCGCCCCGCGGCTCACGGTGATCCCATGACCCAGCCTGGCGACTGCATCCGAGCGCGCCTCGCCGACCTCGCCCTCCGCGAGCCCGGCATCACCATCGCCGAAGCCGCGCGCGCCCTGGGCCTCGACCCCTCCACGACCAACTACCACGCCCGCCTCCTCGCGCGCCGCGGCAAGCTCGTCGTCCACAAGACCGGCCGCTGCGTCGCGCTCTTCGCGCCGGGGCAAGGGGCTTGCCCCTGGCAGCGCGACGCGCTCCCCGCGCTCCGCGACCCCGCCTGCCTCGCGGCGGCCGCGCTGCTCCTCCAAGGCCCCCTCCAGCCGGGCCGCCTGCAGCGCCGCCTCGAGCTGCCGCGCGGGCGAGCCTCGCGCGCGCTGCGCACCCTCGCGCGCGTCGGCGCGGCGGAGCGCGCGCGCACCGGCATGGCCCAGGTCGCAAGGCAACGCGCGCCGTGCCTGGAGCGCGCGCTGCTGCGCCAGCGGTGCCTCGCCGCGCCCTCCTGCCCAAGGGCTCAATCGGAGCGGACGCTCACGCTCAACCCGTCGCCCAGCGGCAGCAGGATCGTCGCGACGCCGGGCGTCGACGCGGCGAGCCGGTTGTACGCGCGCACGCCCGACGCCTCGGGGCTCCCGTCCTCGTCCGAGAGCGCGGCGCCGAACCAGAACACGTTGTCCGCGCACACGACGCCGCCGGACCGCACCAAGCGCAACGCCAGCTCGAAGTAGCGCGGGTAGTCGTCCTTGTTCGCGTCGATGAATGCGAGGTCGAAGCTCTTGGTGGGCATGGCCGGCAGCACGCCCAGGGCCTTGCCCACCTGCAGCTGGACCTTGTGCGCGACCCCCGCGCGCTGGAACCAGCCCTGCGCGGCGCGCGCCCGCGCGGGGTCGAGCTCGACGGTCACGAGCTGGCCGTCGCGCGGCAGCGCGCGCGCCAGCCAGACGCCGCTGTAGCCCACGCCTGTGCCCACTTCGAGGATGCGCTTCGCGCCCACCGCGCGCGCGAGCACGTGCAGGAACTTGCCGGCCTCGGGCGTGATGGGCGGCGCGCCGCCTTGGGCCGTGCGCGCCTGCGGGGCCATCGCCTCGGCGCGGCACGCCGCGAGGATCGGGTCCTCGACGGCGGTGGTCTGCCGGATGAACTCGATGAGCGGCAGCATCGGGTTGAGCGCGGGCGCGGCCACGCTCCCGCCAGGGCTTGGAAGGCCTTAAGGGCCCCGCTCGCCGGCGAGGTCGCGCAGCACGGCCTCGATGCGCACCGCGTGGGTGCCGCGCCAGTAGTAGCGGTCGCAGGCGGGGCAGCGCCAGTAGCGCTCGTGGGCCGCCGCCACGGACGCGGGCACGTGGGGCGCGGCCTGGTCGCGCGTCGCCGCGACGAGGAGCGCGTTGCAGAGGCTGCAGCGGCTCATGATCGCGGCGGGGTCCGGGGCCAAGGCCAGGGAGCGCACGACCTCGCGCAGCTGCTCCTCAGGCTCGAGCGCGCGCACCAGCACCGCGCGGCCGCCCGCGCGCGCGGCGAGGGCCTCGTCGCGCGTCAGGAGGAGCCGGTCCTCGGCCGCTGCGACGCGCAGCAGCTCGTCGTCGTGCACGTGCTGCACGTACGCGACGTCGAGCCCGAGCAGCCGCAGCCAGCGCGCGAGCCGGCCGAGCATCTCGTCGCACAACAGTCTCATGGCCCGGCCTCGCGGCCTCGCAGCCCGGCCTCGCGGCCTCGCAGCCCGGCCTCGCGGCCCTGGGGAACGAACTCGAGCAGCGCACCCTCGCCGAGCGGGCGTGTGGCCACGAGCCGCAGCCGCAGCGCATCGGCCATGTCCTTCGCCGCCATGCCCTCGACCAGCGACGGCGCGCCGCTGCCCAGCAGGACGGGCGCCACGTACACCGTGAACGCGTCGTACAGGCCTTGGGCGAGGAAGCTCGCGTGCACGCGCGCGCCGCCCTCTACGAGCACCGACCCACAGCCCCGCGCCGCGAGCAGGGCGAGCGCCGCGCGCGCATCGACGCGCCCCTCGCCGGCCGCCGCCACCTCCGCGTTCGCCAGGGCCTGCTCGCGGCCGCGCGCCACCACCACCAGCGTGCGGGCTGGGCCCTGCAGCACGCGCGCGCGCGGCGGTGTGCGCAGGCGGCTGTCGAGCACCACGCGCAGCGGATGCCTCGGCTGCGCGACGCCCGCGAGGGCGGGATCCACGAGCAGCTCGGGGTCGTCGGCCAGCACCGTGCCCACCCCCACCACGATGGCATCGGCCTCGTGCCGGAGCCGGTGCACGCGCGCCTTGTCCTCGGGCCCGCTGAGCCGCGCGCGGCCCCCACCGGGGAGCGCGATGCGCCCGTCGAGGCTCATGGCCGCGTTGCCGAGGACGCGCACAACGCGCCATGGCCGCGCCACGGAAAGCCGTTGCGCCCGGCGGGTACTTTCGGTGCCTTTCGGCGACCCGCCGCGCCGCCCCGGAAGCCCTCCCCAGTTCACGAACCAGCGCTGGACCCGCCCCACCGGAAGCCAGCGCGCAAGTAGTTTCACCCACCCCCCCTGTCCACCCTTAAGCGCCACCTCCGGGTTGGCGCCCCGAGGAGTCCCCATGCTCCAAGAAGAACTCGCGCCCCATGTCACGGACATCACCCGGGCGCTCCAAGGCAAGATCCAGGAACAGCAGGTCAGCGAGGAACTGCAGCGCTACCTCGACTTCGGCGTGCCGCTCGCGCAGGCGAAGCGGGACATCGTGCGCAACTACGGCGGCCGCCCCGGCGGCATGGCGTCGGTGGCCAAGCAGCTGCGCGACATCACGAGCACCGACGGCAACGTGGACTTCGAGGCCCGCGTCGTCACGGTGAACCCCAAGGAGGTCACGCTCCAAGGCGAGAAGCGCACCATCTACTTCGGGCTCCTCGGCGACGCGACCCGCGTGCTGCCCTACACGGCCTGGAAGGACTTCGGGCTGCAGAAGGGCGCCACGATCCGCGTGCGCAACGCCTACGCCACCGAGTGGCGGGGCGAGGTCCAGCTCAACCTCGGCGAGCGCGCCTCCATCGCGGCCGCGGAGGAGGACATCCCGCAGGAGGGCCTGGGCCCCCGCGCGTCGCAAGAGCGGAAGGTCCGCGAGCTGCGCGGCGGCATGGCCTCGGTGAGCCTCGCGGTGCGCGTGCTGAAGGTGCAGCCGCGCTCGCTGACCATCGAGGGCAAGCCCCGCCAGCTGTGGAGCGGCGAGGTCGCCGACGAGACGGGCAAGGTGCGCTTCACCGCCTGGCGCGACCTCGGCCTCCAGGAGGACGTGGTCGTGCGCATCAGCAACGGCTACACCAAGAGCTGGCGCGGCATGCCCGACCTCAACCTCGGCGACAGCGCGACCGTGGAGGTGCTGCCGTCCAACGCGCTGCCGCCGCGCGCCCAGCTGCAAGCGACCCAGCCCATGGGCATCGGCGAGCTCGAGAACGTCGGCGGCGGCGCGGATGTGCTGCTGCAGGGCACGCTGCTGGAGATCAAGCCGGGCTCGGGCCTCATCTTCCGATGCCCGGAGTGCAAGCGCGTGCTCCAGAAGAGCGAGTGCCGGCTGCACGGCAAGCAGAAAGGGGCCCCGGACCTGCGCGTCAAGGGGGTGCTCGACGACGGCACCGGCGCCATCACGGTGTTCCTGCCGCGCGAGATCGTCGAGGCCATCCTCGGCCGCACCATGGAGGAGTGCCAGGCCA
>DASYRW010000174.1:0-12171 GCA_036003985.1 Thermoplasmatota archaeon | reverse complement strand
TCTTCTTCGGCCCCACGATGGAGAAGACCGTGGGGATCGCCGAGACCTTCACCGGGAAGGTCGCCGGCCTCTCGTCCAACGTGAAGGGCCGCTACAGCTCGGCGGGACGGTTCAAGCTCAGCGGGCCGCAGTAGGCGGTTCACGTCCCGGCGGCCTCGACACGCTCCGCGATGGCCTCGTCCACCCACGCGAAGGACTCCGCCGCGCCGGTGAAGAAGAACGGCTGCACCTTTGCGACGCCAGGGACCGCGCGCGCCTTGCGCTCCAGGGCCTTCGCCTCGGCCATGGAGCGCGCGAACAGCACCAAGGCAAAACTGCCCATGCTCGGGTTCGCGGCGAAATCCACCGCGATGGTCTGGCCGTCGAAGGCCTTGCGCGCCGCGTTGTAGGCCTTGGGGCCCGCGTCGGCGTCGAGGTGGAAGAGCAGCACGAACATCATCAGCCCCTCCGCCACGCTCGGGTCGAGCATCGGCGTGATGAGGAAGCTGCCTTCCGCGCCCATGCGCTCGAAGCGCCGCTTCACCGTGCGCGCGCTCACCTTCAGCTCGCGCGCGACCTCGCTGAGCGGCCGCTTGGCGTTGCCGCGCAGGCCCTGCAGGATGCGCCAGTCCAGGCTGCTGAGAGGGCGCACAACCTGCGGCATGGCGAGGTCGTAGAACTTCTGCGCCCCGCCTTCGCCGGCGACCTTCATGAGCCTGCGCAGCAAGGCTTCCTGCTCGGCGGGGTCGCGGTACGCCACCATCGCGCACATCGGCCCGCCCACGAACGTGTAGATCGCGACGAAGCCGGGCTCGGCCTTCAGGCTCTCGAGGGCCTGGGTCGCGACCTCCTCGTCGTCGAGGTCGAGGTTGTAGCACGAGGCCTCGTAGCCCAGGTGCCGGAAGTTGGGGTACAGCTCGTAGCCGCCGATCAGCTTGTCCTGCTCCATCCGCACGATGCGCTCCGCGACGGTCTTCTTCGTGACGCCGAGTTGCTTCGCCAGCCGCCCCGGCCGGAGGTTCGCGGGGTCGCGGGGCGCGCTGCTGTAGGGCTGGATGCCCATGGTGCGCAGGATGCGGATGTCGAGCGCGTCCATGCGGCTGGACATGCTCCTCGGGGCATAATGCTTCGCGGGGGCGCGCCGCGGGGCGAACCCGCAGCATAGCCCCCGCGAGGCCACGACGCTCACGCCCTCAGCCTGTACCAGCGCCGGAGCGGGTCGGTGTCGATGGGCAGCACCTCGACGTCCGCGAAGCCCGCCTCCTGCGCGTAGCGCCGCAGCGTCGGCGCGCGCAGCACCGTGCCGGTCCCGGCCGAGCCCTTGTCGTACATGCCGCCCGGCAGGCAGAGCATGATGCTCCAGCCGTAGCAGAACTGGTCGAACTCCTGGCCGGGCACGGTGAAGGCCTCGCCGACGCGCTCCTCCATGACCACCACCGCGCCGCCCGGCGCGAGGGCCTTGCGCGCCGCGCTCAGGGTCGCGACGGGGTGCGGCAGGTCGTGGAGGCACTCGAGCAGCGTGATGACGTCGTAGGTCCGCGCGGGAAGGCTCGCCACGTCGCGCACCTCGAAGGCCACGCGGTCCGCCACGCCGGCCTCGGCGGCGTTCTGCTTGCCCAGGGCGATGACGCGCGGGTCGAAGTCGAAGCCGTCGACGCGCACCTTCGGGTAGGCCTTGGCGAGCGCGATGGCGCTCCAGCCCGCGCCGCAGCCCACGTCCGCGACGCGCGCGGGCGGGTCGGCCTGGAGCCGCTTGTGCACGTCGGGGATGGCGGGGATGTCCTGCTGCGTGAAGAGGTTCGTGAACACAGCCTGGTTGAAGCCGGCCTGGCCCTCCACGACCTCGGCGCTCATCTCGGCCCACGACACGCCGCCGCCGGTGCGGTACGCGTCGAGGATGGCCGGCAGCTGCGCGACGCCGGCGATGTAGCAGCGGATCCCCGGCACGAAGTTGCACGGGCCGAGCGGGTTGAGGACCACATCGGCTGTGCCGGCATCGATGCTGAAGGTGCGCTGCGCGGCGTCCTTGCGCGGGTCGTCGACGTGCAGGAGGCCGCTCACGGCCTGCTGCTCCAGCCACTCCCGCGCGTAGCGCTCGTGGGTGCCGGTGCGCTTGGCGAGCTGGGCCGAGGTCGCAGGGCCGTGCTCCGTGAGCGCGCGGTAGTAGCCGAGGTGGTGGCCGATGTAGATGGCCACGAGGTCGAGGGCACCGCTGCACGCGCCGAAGAGCCTGCCCGCGAGCTCGTCGCGCCGCTTCGTCTGCTCGGCGTTGAGGGGGGCCTGCACGGTCGTTGCCAAAGCCTTGGTCGAGGACATGGGGCTCACGCAACTCCAACAGGGTCCGCGGACAAGACGCCGCGGCTCGCCGCGCTCCCCGTTTCGGACAACCCGGGGAACGCTTCAAGAGGGCAGCGCGTGGCCCGGTGCGCGCAAGCTATTTGGCTCGCCGAGGGCTGGGCGCTGCGATGTCGCGCGCCCTCGCGCTCCTCGGGCTGCTCGCTGTCGTGGGCGGGTGCACGGGCGCAGACGAGCGCGTCGTGTGCGAGGACACGTTCGAGGCCACCATCGAGCAGGTCGTGGACGGCGACACGCTCGACGTGGCGGGCTGCACGCGCATCCGCCTCGCGCTCGTGGACACGCCGGAGCGCGGCGAGGCCGGCTCGGCAGAGGCCAGCGCGTTCACGGCGGAGACGTGCCCCGAGGGCTCGCGCGCGACCGTGGACCTCGACGCGGGCCAGCCCCTGGACCGCACCGGCACGCGGCTCGTCGGCGTGCTCTTCTGCGGCGGCCGGAACCTCAACGCCGAGCTGCTCGCAGCGGGCCACGCCGTCGTGCTGCGCGAGTTCTGCGCCGTGAGCGAGTTCGCCGACGACGCCTGGGCGGCGCCCCACTGCGCGAGCGCCTGACCTCGTCCGAGGTGGTGGACGGCGAGCCGCGGCCCGTCGGGGACACGCGCGCGTGGGGTGTCGCCCTGTTCACCGAAGCTATTTGGCCCCCCTGGCACGTCGTCGCCCTGAGCCCCATGGCCGACTTCCAGTTCCTCAAGACCAAGGTCGAGGGCACGACCGCGGTCCTCACCCTCAACGCGCCGCCCGTGAACGCGCTCAGCCCCAAGATCCTGCTGGAGCTCGAGTCTGCCTTGGACGGCTTCGCGGCCAACGAGGAGCTGCGCGCCATCGTGCTCACCGCGGCCGGGACCAACGCGTTCAGCGCCGGCGCCGACCTCAACGAGCTGGCGAAGCTCGACCCCAAGAGCGCGCAGGAGGTGGTCCTGTTGGGGCACCGCGTGTTCAACAAGATCGAGGCCCACCGCTTGCCGGTCATCGCTGCGATCAACAACCTCACCCTCGGCGGCGGCCTGGAGCTGACCCTGGCCTGCGACCTGCGCATCAGCTCCGATCGCGCGCGGTTCGGCGCGCCCGAGGTCCAGCTGGGCCTGATCCCGGCCTGGGGCGGCACCCAGCGCCTGACCCGCATCGTCGGGGTGGGCAAGGCCAAGGAGCTGATCCTGACCGGCCAGTGGATCAACGCGCAGGAAGCCCTGCGCATCGGGCTGCTGAACAAGGTCGTGCCCGACGGCGACGAGGTGCGCGCCGCGATGGACATCGCCAAGCTCATCGGGGTGAAGTGCGCGCCCCTCGCGGTGAGCGCGGCGAAGGAGGCCATCACGAAGGGCCAGGACCTGCCCCTCGAGGAGGGCCTCGGCCTGGAGCTCGCGAGCGTCGGCGCGGTCGCGGGCAGCGAGGACCTCAAGGAAGGCATCACCGCGATGCTCGAGAAACGCGCGCCGCAGTACAAGGGCAAGTAGCGCGCGAGGACGCGTCCCCTCGCGACGGGACTTCGCAGCCTGTTCCGCGAAAAGGGGCTTAAGCCCGCCTCCGCACAGGCCGGCCATGGCCCAGGCACCCAGCCGGTGGATCGCTCCCACGGCCGTGCTGCTCATGCTGACCGTCGCCCCGACTGCCCTCGCCACCTGCGAAGGCACGGACTGCGCGTCCGTGCTGCTCGGCATCGGCGACCAGGTCGTGGACTTCGCCGCGGATTCCATCTCGCACCCGACCCAGGTCTGGACGGACTGCCCGGGCTTCGCGTTCTGCAGCGACGCCGACCCCGTGTTCGGCGCGCCGACGTCGTGCCCCGTCAACGACGTCCCGCTCGCGTGCCCCTACAGCCACGAGCGCGCCTTCGCCGCGGACGGCATCGACTACGCCAACCGGTTCCCGGCCTCGGCCACCCCCGACAGCCCCGACCAGGCCGTGCTCGTGGGCCAAGGCCACGAGACCGTCACCCTCAACGGCGTCACCTACGACTGCTCGGGCCCCAGCCTGGCCTCGCTCGAGGCGGGTCGCAAGCCGCTGGGCGCCGAGCCCGGCATCACCTTCACCATCGGCGGCGCCAGCGCCGCGTGGCCGAGCGCCGCTTCGGCTTGCCTCGAAGGCGAGCGCGTGCAGCCCGGCTACAAGGACATCGCGGACGGCAGCGACTACCCCGACGGCGCGTGGAGCGCCGTCAAGACCGCCGGCGGGCACGTCTGGGCCGTCTCGTTGGGCGCGCCGTCCTACGATGGGACGCGCTCCGTGAGCTACGTCTACAGCAGCCCCGACGGCCAGCAGCGCGCGACCTTCGAGGGCGCCCTCCTCGAGTGGCGCTGACGCCAGGCTTGCTCGCATTGACCAACGGAGCGCCCCTGCATCGGGGGGTGCAGGGGCGCGTTCCGTTCCTCTTCCTCGCATCGCTCCCCGCCCGCGGACGCGTCCGTGGACGCTGGCGATGTCGCGAAGCGGCCGTGAGGAAAACCCACATAAGCCGCGCCGACCACCGGCGCGCGATGGCCCCCCGCCTGCCGCTCGCCGTGCTCGCGCTGCTCCTGGTCCCCATGGCCGGACCAGCCCTCGCGCTCGACAACGTGCCGGACTTGCCGCCCGCGCCGGGCGCGCCCCCGCCGCCGGCCTGGCTGCCAGGCCCTCCTGGGATGCCGACGCTCCCGCCCGCGCCCGAGGTCCAAGTGCCCGAGCCGCCAGCCTGCCTCCAGCTGCCGGAATGCGCGCTCAGCCAGGCCACGCCCGTGGTGGAGCGCGCCGAGCAGACGGTCGGCCCCTGGGTGGACCTCTTCACGCCGCTCATCGCGCTGGCGCTGCCCGACAGCGGCAACGACCTGCTGCTCATGGGCAAGGGCCACGCGACCGCGACGGTCAACGGCCGCACCGGACCGTGCGAGGGCGAGAGCCACGCCACGGTGGAGGCCTCGCGCAAGTCCTTCAACCTCGAGCCCTCGATGACGATCGCGTACGACGGCGCGCTCGGCCAGGAGGGCTTCCTGCTCCCGTGCTTCATGGGCCAGCGCGCCCAGCCGAGCTACCGCGAGCTGCAGCCCGGCAGCGTGTGGCCCGAGGGCCCTTGGACCGCCGTCAAGGTCTCGGCGGAGCATGTGTGGAGCCTGTCGGTGAGCGCGCCGGCGGCCAACGGCACGCATTACGTGCAGTACCACTACTCCAGCCCCGACGGCACCAACCAGGGCACGTTCGAGGGCTGGCTGCTCGACTACCGCTGACGCGCCAGGCCCCTGCATCGGGGGGTGCAGGGGCAACGTTCAATTCCAGCAGCGCCGCTCCGACGGTGCATGACCCGCCTCCTCTACTACGACGCGGTCGAAGGCGCATACCTGCGCGACTTCCGCGCGCGCGTGGTCGCTGCAGGGCAAGGGTGGGTGGAGCTGGACCAGACGGCGTTCCACGTCGAGGGCGGCGGCCAGGCCACCGACACCGGCGCGCTGCGCTCCCCGGCAGGAGCGGCGCGCGTCCTCGCCGTGAAGCAGGACGGCGCCGTGGTCAAGCACCTCCTCGATCCGGCCGCGGCGCCCCTCGCGGTGGGCGCGGAGGTCGAAGGCCGCATCGACTGGGACCGCCGCTTCGAGCTGATGCGCGGCCACACCTCGGGGCATCTGGTGGCCAAGGCGGTGTGGAGCCTGCTCAACGCGAAGTGCGTGGGCAACAGCATCGACGTCGGCAAGCTGCGCATCGACGTGCGGCCCGCGCGGCTCACGCCCGATGACCTCAAGCGCATCGAGGACGAGGTGAACCAGGCCATCGCGCGCGACCGCGCCGTGCGGGTGCGCATGCTCGACCGCGCGCGCCTGCAGGAGGGCGAGGCCGGAGCGCGGGGCCTGCTCGAGCTGAGCCCGCCGGGCGACACGCTGCGCGCCATCGAGATCAACGAGTACGACCTCTGCCCCTGCAGCGGCACGCACGTCGCGGGCACGCGCGAGGTCGGCGGCGTGAAGCTGCAGAAGCGCGAGAGCAAGGGGCAGCAGACCGACCGCATCACGTACCAGCTCGCCGCGAACCCCGACCCGTCCTAGCCGGCGCGGGAAAAGCGAAGCGCTCAAACGCCGCGCGCCCCTTGCCGGCCCGATGCGCGCCTTCGCTGTGCTGCTGCTCGCCGCGGTCGTGCTCGCCGGCTGCTCCGCGCCCGACGCCGGCGGCCCCGGCAGCCCGCCCTCGGCGCCCACGCTGACCGCGGAGCAACGGCTCGACGCCGCCGAGACGAAGCTCCTGCGCGACGTCCGCGGCGAGGGCGACCTGAGCCGCATCAACGGCACGGGCGGCGAGGGCGGCTTCGTCGCGACGCTGGAGATCGAGTTCGGCACCGAGGATGTCATGAAGTTCGGCATCGCCCTCGGCGGGTTCTTCAGCGCCACGTTCTACTGCCAGCCCGGGAAGGGCGTCATGCAGTTCGGCGAACGCGTGCTCGCGTCGCGGGGCGAGGGCCAGTGCCGGGAATTCCGGAGCGACGAGAGCACGGAGCGCCTGACGGGCCCAGAGGGCCATCGCAGCAGCATCGCGAGCAGCGAGCCCACCCCGGACGGCGGCCTCACGGTGGTGGTGCGCGACACGAACGAGACCGGCGGCGAGGAGCTGCGCACCCTCTGGCTCGACAAGGACGACCGCGTCGTCCGCATGTCCAGCGCGGGCGACGACGGCGCCATGGAGCTGACGTTCACGTACGGCCCCAAGCGCGCCATCGCGATCCCGACGCCCACCGGCCGCGCGCCCGCGGACGTGGACCACGACGTGGACTTCGACGAGGGCGTGTACACGTGGGAGGCCACGGGCTCGGGCGACAACGCAACCCTGAGCGAGTTCGAAGTGCGCGTCGTGGACCGCGCCGAGGAGGGCAACGTCACCCTCGCGACCTTCCAGCTCACGGCCCAGCCCCAAGAGCAGGGCGGCTTCCGCTTCCAGTTCACCGACAGCGGCGACGGCAAGCTCGGCGAGGGCGACCGCTTCACCATCAGGAACCCCGCGTGGGAATCCATGTTCGAGCACGACGTCGTGGTGTTCGACACGTGGGCTGGCCTGAGCATCGACGAGAGCCCGATCCCGGGCCCCGAACCGCTCCTCCTCCTCGCCGTCCTGGCCGTGGGCGCGCTGGTCGCGCGGCGGCGTCAGTAGTCGCCGAGCGTGCGCTGCGCGCGACCTTCGGGCTTTAGGTCGGGCTTCGTCCGCACGAGCGCCGAAAGCCCGAGCAGGCCGCGCATTTCCTCGGCGTTCTGCACGGCCTGGCCGCGCGGGTGGTTGTTGAAGTACGCGCGGACCCGCGCGAACGTGGGATCGTTCGCCTGCAGCACGCGCGCCCACGGCTCCAGCTCGGCCTTGGTGTACGAGTAATCGTACCGCGCCGGCAGGCCGTCCTCGGTCTCGCGCGCCTTGCCCCTCGCGAACCACACGTCCGCGCGGCGGCCGTGGAATCGCACATACGCGTGCCGCCCGATGTCGCGCAGCATCGGCGGGAAGCTGGGGCCATCGACGGCGCACAGGGCAGCGCCGTGCGACCGCAGCACGTCGGCGGCCTCGGGCGCGAGGTTGCGGCCTTCGACCCACGTGCGGTGGCGGAACTCGACGGCCACCTCGAAGCCCTGCAGCGCGCCGAGCGCAAGGTCGAGCATGCGCGTCTGCTCCTCGCCGCCGTGGAAGTGCGGGCTGAGCTGCAGCAGCACGGCGCCGAGGACCTTGGCGTCCGCGAGTGGCGCGAGCACCTCCCCGCGGAGCTGGTCGAGGACGTCGCGCACCATGGCGGCATCGCCCTGCACCATGGCGGTGTGCGTCACGTCCTGCGGCGCCTTCAGCGAGAACTCGAAGGGCCCGCCGACGCGCGCAGCCTTCTGCACCCAGCCCTCCACGGTGCGGGCCTCGGGAAGCCTGTAGAACGTGCTGTTGATCTCGACGGTGTCGAACCGCTTGGCGTACAGCTCCAGCCACGCGCCGCGTCGCTCCTTGAACTCGGGGGCATAGACCGGCCCCACCCAATCCTCGTAGCTCCAGCCTGAGGTGCCGATGAGGAGCACGCGCGACCAGCGACGCGCGAAATCATGAAGTTACGGGAGGACTTCGACTTTGAGCGATCCCTCGCTGGGCCATATGGCATCGGCGCCGTCGAAATCCGCCCGAAACAGGCGGGTCCCTGCGCGCGCGTACGGCTCCGTGCCGTCCCAGACGACGATGGCGGACACGTTCCCGCCGGGCGGGATCGTGAACGTGGTGAGCACGGCTGCACAAGCGTAGCCGCCTCCTTGCGGTGACAAGATTCCCCCCGCCGCGGAGCCGTCGGAGCTCGGTTCCACGCGCACGTGGATGTCGTCGCAAGCGTCGCCGCTCGTGTAGGTGAACGGCGTGCTCGACGTGTTGTTGAACCACGCGGTGATGTTGATGCGCTGGCCGACATGCCACATCGACCGCTCTGGGGCGATGTGGATGTGCGGCATGTACGCGGGGATGAACGGAGGACCCGCCAGTGGCCTGCCGGGCGTGACCGTTACGTTCACGGCGGAAGTGGCATTCCACGTTCCTAGGGCGGGGAACTCCGCGGTCATCCTGTACGTCCCAGGCGCGACGAAGCCAAAGGTCGTGCCATCGGGGTTCGGGTAGGAGCCGTTCCAGATCAACGTCCGCTCGACGACGCGTCCTCGGTGGATGGAGACCGGGGTCATGGCAGACCCACAAGCCTGGAGCGTTCCAGGCGGCATCGCGCTCGGCAGGTCGAAGACCCGCTCGCCGTACCTCGTCCAAACCCGGGGCCATGTGCACGTTGAGGGCGCCACGTAGTTGAAGCTGCGGTTCGCCGTGTTCTCGAACCGGACGCGAACCTCTGCTGACTCGCCCACAGGCCAAGTGGCCCGCGCGAGCGCGATCACGAGCCGCGGATGCTGTTCGAGGGACGCCGGCTCGCTGCTCGGCGGCCGCTCGGGCGGCCCTGGAGCTGTTGCACAACCCGCGAGCACGAACGCCACCAGCACGAAGGCAGCGCGCATGCGCATCTATCGCCCCGACCCATCTTGAGCCCTGCGACGCTGTTCGGGTGGCCCCACCGCCGCATCTAGGCGCATGCTCATGTGCCCCGAGGCCATGGCCACGCTGGCCCCCGCAAGTAGAACCGGCCGAGCTCACGCCATGAAGGCCGACCAGCACGCGGGGGCCACACGCTTCCCGGCAAGGCTCTGCAGGCAACCCCCAAGCTTCGCGGCCCCGCTGCGGGCCCATGCGCGCCCTGGTCCTCGCCTGCGCCGCACTCGCCCTCGCGGGCGGCGGCCTGGCCCACGAGCAGGACGGCCCGCTGGCCCTCGACGCGAGCGGCGTCGCCCTCGGGCCGACGACCCAGAACACCGCCGAGGTCATCGTGCCCGACCTCTGCGCGGAGTTCCCCCTCGCCACCATCTACCTCGACGCGCACCACGCGGACGTGCCCGTGCGCGTGACCATGGACCCGGACCCGTGCGCGGCCGACGAGCTGGCCTTCACCCTCGAGCTGCGCAACGACAACGCGGGTCTCTTGCTGCAGGGCGTCATGTCGCCCGGCGAGGCGCACACGCCCAACGTGGACCTGCAACGCCCCACGGCAGCCTTGACGGGCATGTACTTCGGCAAGCAGCTCGTCGTGGCGCAGTGATCGACGGCCCCCAGGCCGCAAAGGTTTATGCACGCGGGCCGGCCTTGCCCGGCCGATGTCCGCGAGCCCGCCGAAGGAAGAGTACCTCAAGCTGCTGCAGCGCGCGCGCCAGCTCGGCGCCACGCCGCAGAGCAGCACCGGCCGCTTCCAGGTGCCGGCGGTGGAGGGCTTCGTCGAGGGCAACAACACCGTCATCAGCAACTTCGGCGACATCCTGAAGAAGGTCCGCCGCGAGCCGGAGGTCGTGCTGCCATGGCTGCTGCGCGAGCTCGGCAGGCCGGGCGACTTCGAGAACGGCCGCTTGACGCTCCGCGGCAACGTGCCCCGCGCGACGCTCGAGCGCGTGCTCAACGACTTCGTCAACACCCAGGTGCTGTGCAGCGAGTGCAGCGCGCCCGACACGCACATCGAGAAGCAGGGCCGCATCCACGTGCTGCGCTGCGAGGCCTGCGGCGCGCACCGCCCCATCGAGGCCGCCAGCCGCATCGCGCCCGCGAGCGTGAAGCCTGCTGTCCAAGAGGGCGAGACCTACGAGGTCACCATCGAGGACGTAGGCAAGCGCGGCGACGGGGTCGCGCGGTTCGAGGGCTTCCTCGTCTTCGTCGAGGGCGGCATGAAGGGCCAGACGGTTCGCGTCAAGGTGGACCGGATCAACGGCAACATGGCCTTCGCGCACGTCGTCGTGGCCTGAGCCTGCCCGACGCGCCGCGCTTGCGCAGGGCTTTTGGTCGCGCGCGCCTTCACGGGCGTGTGCCGGAGCAGTTCCTGTTCCGCTGCAAGGCCTGCGGCCGCGTCGCGCCCGAGGCGTCTTGGACCGTGATCGACCGCACCCCGTGGGCCGATGCCAAGAACATGCGCCGCTATCCCATCGTCGAGTGCCCTGGCTGCCAGAGCCGCGACATCGACATGAACCACGGCGTGCAGGTCGAGGCCCACGACGCGCTGCGGCTGCACGAGCCGCCGCCGCCGCACCGGCACGAGAACTGACGCGCCGCGGCAGGCTCCTGTGGACCTTTCGTCGCACGAAACGTGAGCGCGGGATCCGCGCGCAGCGATCGTCGCCTCCGACGAAACCGCGGCGCAACGCGGCTTCCCCGTTCACCCCCTTAAGTAGGCGGGGGCCCATGGCGCCGCCATGCTCGGCGACAAAGTCGGAGAACTGAAGGGCAAGGTCGTGAACATCCGCGTGCTCGAGCCGGACGCGGAAGGCCCCAGCGTGGAAGTGACCATGCAGGAGACCGGGACGCTGTTCGGCGTGGACGTCCAGACCGTGGTGACGTACGTCTCGCGCGCGCGCCCGGGCGGCATCCTCACCGGCCAGGGGAACGGCGTGCTCTTCACGCCGGACGGCGAGTCGCTCACCTGGAGGGGCCTCGGCATCGGGACCCCCAAGGGCAAGGGCCAAGCGGCGAGCTGGCGCGGCGGGATCGTGTACCATGGCTCCTCGCGCAAGCTCGAGCGACTGAACAAGGTCTCCATCGTCTACGAGTACGAGATCGACGAGGCCGGCAACAGCCACGGCAAGCTCACCGAGTGGAAGTAGCGGCTGGTGACCGGCGCGTTGCGCACCCGCGCAGCGCGGCCGCGGTCGGCGGGCCCTTCAAGCGCCCGCCGCCTTTCCGTTTTCCTGCGCGATCGCGTCGGGGCCTCGAAATCTGCGCAGGTGAGCCTCGAGCGCAGGGAGCCGCCCCCGCCCGGCCGGGCAAGCCTTATATCCAGCCTCAGCATTCGC
Organism: Thermoplasmatota archaeon; assembly: GCA_036003985.1. Classification (GTDB taxonomy): domain Archaea; phylum Thermoplasmatota; class SW-10-69-26; order JACQPN01; family JAIVGT01; genus JAIVGT01. Next base: position 518 of record DASYRW010000174.1, on the reverse strand, counting down.
CGCCCGCCCGCTGGACGCGGAGCGCCTCACGGCGCCTCGCGGGTGCCGTGGGGAGCGTCGCAACATGAAGCGTTCGAGTCGCCGGTGGAAGAAGCGCGGGCACATGCGCTGGAAGTGGCACAAGAAGCGCCTCCGCCGCCGCATGAAGCGCCAGCGCGAGATGCGCATCCGCGCGCAGTAGCGCACCGTCGCGCGCCGCCCGGGAACCCCCGGCGGGGCGAAGGGCAACCGCGGGTTGCCAAATCTCTTTCCGTTCCCTTGCTGCACCACCGAAGGATTTCGACTCATTGCCCCTGCGCGTGCTTGGCCCCTTGCTCCCCGGACCGGTCCCCTCGCCGTCGACCCCGGTTCGGGGACATCTGGGCTGCAGCCCGCCGTTTGCGCAATGTTGATCCCCGGCTGAGGCCCCGGGGGGCGCGGTCCGGATGACGCGTTGCCGCTCGCAGAGTCGCCGAGTGCTGCCGGTCGTGCTCCTCCTTCTCCTCAGCCCGGTCCTGCTCTCGTGGGCCGCGTCACCG
>DASYRW010000173.1:0-3097 GCA_036003985.1 Thermoplasmatota archaeon | reverse complement strand
CAGGAGGGGCAAGCCGTTTTCCCCAACGCCGGCGAACGCTATCGTGCGATCGGCACCGGAGGCTCGGCCTCGAGCGCTGCCTCGGCGGCCTCGCCCTTGGCCTTGATCTTCTTCAGCCGGAAGATGTTCTCGCGCTCCATCTCCTCGAGCCGGAACGTGATGAAGTCGCGGGTCTCTTGGAGGTCGGGGATGACGCGGAACTCCAGGGCGTTGACCCTGCGCTTCGTCTTCTCGATCTCCTCGAGCAGCCGCTTCATCGAGGTCTCGACCTCGGCGGCTTTGATGCTGCTCTCCACGAGGCCCTCGAACGCCTTCGCGGCCTCGTCGATGTGCGCGCTCGTGCCGATGATGCCGTAGCCGCGCTGGTCCACGCGCGCCCGCACGGACGAGCCCGTCACCTTGGGCACCACGACGCCCATGAGGTTGCGCCGGCCCATCTCGATGCGCGGCTCGTTGAGCAGCGCGAAGCTCGCGCTCTTGACCGCGACGCTGCCCTCGACCGCCTCGGCGATGGCGATCTTGTCCAGCGCGGCCTTGTGGGCGCCGGCCATCTCGCGGCGCATGGTCTTGGCCTGGTCGAGGAGCTTGAAGAACTCCATGATCAAGCCGTCGCGCTTCATCTTCAGCAGCTTGTGGCCCTTCTGGCTCAGGACGATCTTCTTCTTGAGCTCGATGAGCTCCGAGCGGGTGGGCTTCACGTCCTTGATGGCCACGACGGCGGGATTCTCCCGGGAGATTTAAGCGTTTGCCCGCGGCGCGGCCACCCAGGCTCAGGGCGGCCGCCAGCCGCGGTACGCGACGTGGGCGCCGACCTTCTTCTCCGGTCGGTCCAGCTCGGCGAGGCGCTCCGCGAGCCATTGGAACCATTCGCCGTAGCCGTTCGTGCGGTCGCGCGCGCGGATGTGCGCGAAGTAGGGCCCTAGCTTGCGCCACGAAACCTGGCAGAACTGGCCGATGATGTCGTCCACGATGCGCAGCGGCAGGATGCCGTGGAACACCATGACCCCCAAGGTCTCGAACGCGAAGTTGAGCGTGTGGACCGCCTCGAGCCTCGTGGGGTCGCCGAGGATCGCCTGCGGATCCGCGCCGTCGGGCAGGCCCATCACGGCCGCGGCGCTCTGCGCGAAGGAGGGCGTCTGCAGCGTGTGAACGAGCTCCATCGCAGCGGCCTCACGGCGCTTCAGGTTGAACTGGCGGATCTGCATCAGCCCGATGATGAGCGCCACGATCACGGCGAGGGCCGTGGCGATGTTCGCGACCTCGCCGGCCTCGACCATCACGGCCTCCAGTCGCGGTGCGCCACGTGCGCCCCGACCTTCTTCTCGAGCCGGTCGAGCTTCTCCAGGCGCTCGGCGAGCCACTGCAGCCACTCCATGAAGGTCGGGTTGCCCATCTCGCGCCGCGTCGCCTCGGCGTAGTCGCGCAGCTTCCGCCAGCTCATGCGGATGAAGCCGCCGTAGATGTCATCCACCATGGTGATGTCCACGATGCGCCGCTGCACCACCGGGCCCAGCGCCTCGAAGATCGTCGCGACCTGGAAGATGTCGTCCATGACCTTGGAGCCCAGGGCTTGGACCTGCGCTGCCGTGAGCCCCTCGGGCATCTCGATGAGCGTGCGCGTCGCGCGGATGAACTCGGGGCTCTGGATGGAGTGCAGCACCTCGTAGGCCGCGACCTCCTGCCGCTTGCGGTCGAACTGGCGCCATTGCAACAAGCCGAGCGCGAACGCCACGATGACCGCGAGCGCGGTGGCGATGTTCGCGAGCTCCCCGGCCTCGACCACGCGCGCGCGAGCGGCCGCGCGGGGCTTGAGCCTGCCGAAATCCGACGGGCCCGCTCACCGCCGCGCCTGCGGCTGCCAAGCCTTGTGGACCACGTAGGCGCCCGCATCGGCCTCGGGGCGCGCGTGCTCCTCGAGGCGCTCGGCAAGCCATTGCGTCCACTCGAAGGGCTTGCCGCTGCCCACCTCGCTGCGCCGCAGCTCGGCCAAGCCGCGCATCTTGCGCCAGCCGAGCCGCACTTGGCCGCCGAGGAGATCGGCCACATCGTCGAGGGGGAGCACGCGCCGGTGCACCAGGAGGCCCAAGGGTCCGCAAGTGCCGGCGAACGCGTAGGCTGCGCGCTCGATCTCGGGCCCGCGCCCGCGCAGCTCCTCGCCAGAAAGGCCGTCGGGGAGCGACGCGAGAAGCCGGTACGCCGCACCGTACTCCTGGCTGCGGAAGGAATGGATCGCCTCGATGAGCGCCGCGCGGTCGCGCCGCTCGGTCTGCCGCAGCTGGAGGCCCACGATGGCCAGGCCGCCCAGGACGCCGACCGCGGTGACCACGTTTACCGCGGTGTCGGCGTCCACCATCGGGCTACCTCGGCGTCGGCGCCGCCGCAACCTTGCCCTTGTACTTCGGGTGGTACTTCTCGATGAACTTGCGGTCGAGTCTGGTGAGGGCTTCCTCGGGCAGCACGCCGATGAGCTCCCACAGCAGGTCGAGGGTCTGCTCGATGCCGCGGTCCTCGTCCCTGCCCTGGCGAACGAACCGGTCCTCGAACATGTCGGCGAACTCGAGGAACTTCTTGTCGCGGTCGCTGAGCGCTTCCTTGCCGACGATGGCCACGAGGCCGCGGAGGTCGCGGCCTTCCGCGTAGCCCGCGTAGGCCTGGTCGCTGATGGCCTTGTGGTCCTCGCGCGTGAGCGTGCGCAGGTTGCCGTGGTGGTCCTTCTTCACCCCGATGCCCGCGTTCATCAGGCGCGAGAGCGAGGGCAGCACGTTGATGGGCGGGTAGATGCCCTTGCGGTGCAGCTCGCGGCTGACGACGATCTGGCCCTCGGTGATGTACCCGCTGAGATCGGGGATGGGGTGGGTGATGTCGTCGCCGGGCATGGTCAGGATGGGGAACTGGGTGATGCTCCCCTTGCGGCCCTTGATCTTGCCGGCCCGCTCGTAGAGCATGGCCAGGTCGGTGTACATGTACCCGGGGTATCCGCGGCGGCCCGGCACCTCCTCACGCGCGGCGCCGATCTGGCGCAGCGCCTCGCAGTAGTTCGTCACGTCCGTGAAGATGACCAGGACGTGCATGCCGAGGTCGAAGGCCAGGTACTCCG
>DASYRW010000172.1:0-4124 GCA_036003985.1 Thermoplasmatota archaeon | reverse complement strand
CCACGTCTCGAGGATGACGCTGTCCCGCCAGAGCCTGGGAAGGACCGAGAAGCGCTCCTCGATGCCGTTGCCGCCGAGGACCGACATGGCCTCCTCCAGCAAGCCCTGCGCGCTGCGCGCGGCGACGGCCTTGTGCAGGCTCACCAGCACGCGCGCAAGCATCATGTCCTCTGCAGCCGCGCCCGGTCGCGCAGCGACGCGCCACGCGTCCACGGTCGCGAAGGCCCCCGCTTCCGCAAGGTCGGCGGCCGCGGCCAGGCGCGCCAGGACGTCGGCGACGAGCGGCTGCTCCGCGATGGGTCTGCCGAAGGCGAGGCGCGTGCGCGCGTAAGCCCTCGCCTCGCGCTCGGCGCGGCGCAAGAAGCCCGCGACGGCGATGATGTTGTGCACGCGGCTCGGCACCAGCACCTCGGCCACCATGGTGCGCAGGCCCCGGTCGAGGGGCCCGACGGGCCGCCCGATCGCGCCCTCGAAGCGGATCTCCGCCGTCGCCAGCGCGCGCGTGCCGGCCTTGTCCTTGAGGCGCTCGATGGTGAAGCCGCCGGCTGCCGCCTCGACGAGGAACAGGCCCAGGCCTTTCGGACCGGCGGGCGCGCCGTCGGGCCGGGCCGTCACGAGCCAAAGGTCCGCCGTCGGATTCGAGCAGAACCATTTCTGCCCGTGGAGCGCGAAGGTGGCGTCGCTCCGCGGCGAAGCGCGCAGCGCGTTGGCGCCCGCGTCGGAGCCGCCTTGGATCTCGGTGACGAACTGTGCCCCGTGTGCCCACGCCTGCGGCGCCATCGCCTCCAGCCGGCGCAGCGCGGCCGCGTGGCCTTCGGGGTGCCGGCGCAGGACGCGCAGCAGGCCGTCCGTGCACGCGACGCTGCACGCGAGGCCGCCCTCGCCGTTCCGGTTCAGCGCGTACACGGCCGCGTAGCGCAGCCGGTCGTCGAGGTCCGCCCGCCACAGGCCCGAGGTGTGCACCTCGGCCAAAGCTTGCTGCGTGGCCGCGCACAGCGCGACGTTGCCGTCGCGGAGCTTTGGCGCGTTCTCGGGCAGCTCCGCCAGGTCCGCCGCGCGCGCCCACGCGCCTTGTGCGCGCCGCGCGAAGCCGTCCAGCCAGGCCAGGTCGGCCCGCGGCGCCGCGGACCGCGCCACCCACGCCCGCGCGACGGGGCTGAGCGGGTCCGCAGCCTGGCGCGCCTTCAGGTAGGCCGCGAAGTGGACGGCGACGTCCTGCTCGGCCATCGGCCCGCTACGCGCGTCGCAGCCTATGGCTTTGCCGCGCCCGCGCCCTGCGCCGCGACCCAATCGGTGCGCACCGGCCCGGTCCGGATGCGCTGCGGGTGGTCGCCCACGCCGATGCTCGCGACCTCCTCGCCCGTGCCGTACGCGATCGCCGAGACGCGGTCGAGCCCGCTCCACGACACGAAGCAATGCGCGCCGTCGTCGCTCGTCGTGGACCAGTAGGGCTTCGCACCGTCGCCCGGCTGGATCATGCCCTCCATGGCGAAGCTCGCGCGGTCCACGATCGCCGCGTAGTCCGACATCGTGCCCGCGACGCAGAGCTTCGTGCCCTGCTGGTCCATGGCGATGCCGTGGTGCGCGCTGTCGAGCACGTACAGCTCGCGGGGTAGCAAGGGCACGAGGTTCGGCAGGCTCGCGAGCCGCAGCACCTTGTCCTCGGCAAGGTCGTACTCGACGAAGCCGTGGAAGAACGAGACCTGCAAGTACACGAAGCGCTCGTCCGGCGAGAGCGCCATGGGCCGCACCGCGGCGCTCATGTCCGGGTAGCCCGCCTCGGCCAGCTTCGCGCCCATGTCGATGCGCTTCAGGATCGCGTTGTCGCTCGTGTCGACGACCTGGAAGTAGCGCGCGCCCTTCGTGGCGTCGAGGATCGGCTCGTCCGCGGGCGTGTAGACGAGCCCGATGCTCGCGTGGTAGATGCGGCGGCCATCGGCGGAGTACGTGTTCTCGTGGGGCGAGTCGCCCGACGCGAAGCGCCCCACCTCCTCGCCGGTCGCGGTGTCGAGGATGTGCACGACGTTGCCTGTCGAAGCCGAGACGGCGACGCGCGTCCCGTCGGGGCTGAGCCCCATGTGGTCGGCGCGCTGGCCATCGACCACGAAGCGCCACGCGACGCGCCCCGTGTCCAGGTCGAGGGCGACGACGTCGCGGAGGCTCGGGCGCGACACGATCAGCGAGCGCCCGTCGTTGGTGCTGTACATGTCGTCGACGTACTGATCGTGGCCCTCGCCGATGGCCGCGCGGATGGCGAGGAAGAATGCGAGCCGCACCGGGTCGCTGAGGATCTCGAGCATCCGTTGCTTGATGTCGGGGATGATGTCCAGCTCGGTGAGCTCCGTGAAGGAGCCCGCCTCGGGGTCGAAGCGCAGCACGGTCGCCGTGCCTTCCCAGTTGTTGCCCACGAACACGACGCGCTCGGTCGTCGCCGCGTCGCTGGGCTGGGGCGTGTGCAGGCCCGCGGCCAAGGGCAGGAGCAGCGCGAGGGCCAAGGCCAGGCTCCCCAGGATGCGCGCCATGCCTCGTTCCCTCGGGCCGCCATCCGGGAGCCCGGGCTTGTACCTTTCCGGCACGACGTGGCCGCGGTCGACGCGGGAACGTCCCGCGGTCCTGGGGGGCCCCGCGCCGTCGGCGACGCGGCGCCGGGCCGGAGCAAGCGTCGGTCCTGTGCGATGATCCGGGGGCGGCTCGGTGCCGCGCCACGCACTTGCTGAACCGCCGCCGCTTCCGGGCCAAGGCGCGCCGCGGGGCCCGTTCTCCGCCGGCGTGGTTGCGATCCGCGCAGAAAGCGCACAATGGTCGGAACATGTCCGGCAGGCCATGCGCAGCCGCTGTTGTTCGACACTTCCGGACCGACAAAACCCTATTCGCACCTTCGCACCGATGGCCGATGGGGGAGTCATTCGTGGGGGAGATCGAGACCCAGCAGCATGCAGCAGCGCGTGCACCGCCCGACCCGCGCGCGGCGCAAGCGCCGGCGCGCCCGAGCCCGTACGACCTCTACATCGAATTCCAGGAGGTCGCCGCGCTCTGGACGTGCGCGTCGGACCACCCGGACGAGCTCACCTACCGGTGCGCCTTCCAGAGCGTCGAGATGGGGCTCGCGCTGCTGGCCGACGCGGCGCACGACGAGCGCCCCGCGGCGCGGCGCGAGGCGCGCATGGCCGCGCTCGCGGCGAACGTCGCGGCCCAGGTCACGCTGGCCCGGCGCCTCGTCACGGGCGCGCCGGTGCCGCCGTCGCGGATGACCCCCGAGGCGGCGATCTCGCCGGGGGTGCGCGCGCTGCGCGGCCTCGGCCCGACGCACCGCTCCCTGTTGGCCCACATCAGCGACGCGATCCTCGAGGCGCACTTCCCCATCCCCCTCGGCATCGAGCCCGACCTCACGCGCCTGCGCGCAGAGCAGGGGTTCGCCGCGCCCGCCGCGCCCAGCGGCCCGTACCTGCCCTACGAGTCGTGGGTCCAGCCGGAGCGCGTCGCGTCGCTCGTGCTCCGCGACCCGCACAGCGCCGAGGACCGGCTCTTCGCGACGGTGCACCAGATGACCGAGTGCTGGCTGCGCCTCGTGCTCGACCGCTTCGTGCGCGCCGAGGCGCCCGCCCGCCAGGGAGCGTGGGACGAGGCCGCGGCCCACCTCGAGCAGGCTTCGATGATCCTCGCGTTCCTCGTGGAGCACATCGAGCTGCTGCACCTGATGGTGGTGGCGGACTACCACCCGCTGCGGGTCGCGCTGCGCGGCGCGAGCGGCGCGCAGTCCGCGGCGGCGCGCGTCGCGACGGTGTCGGCGCGGCAGTTCGTCGCGCCCGTGCAGCAGGCCCTCGAGGCCCGCGGGCTGACGATCCTCGACGTGGACCGCTTCCCCCACGACCACGCGGGGGAGCACCGCTACCTCGAGGCCGTCGGCACCCTCGAACGCCGGCTCATGGCCTTCTACTTCCAGCACTTCCAGCTCGCGCGCAAGGTCTTGGGCACGAAGTCGCTGGGCAGCCTCGGCTTCGAGGTGCGCGCGCTGGCGGAGCGCTTCACGAAGCCGATCTTCCCCGAGATCGACGACGCGCGCTTCGATCACGTGATGCTCACCAACCTCGCCCACGGCGGCGACGCGGGCCGGCTCATCGCCG
>DASYRW010000171.1:0-19653 GCA_036003985.1 Thermoplasmatota archaeon | reverse complement strand
CAGCCTTGGACCGCGCTCCAGAACGCGAGCGCGCGGTCGGGCACGCTCGGGAACGGCGCGCCCGTGTGGATCCCGTCGTCCTCGAGGGCATAGCGGATCTTCACGATACCCTTGTACGCGACGGTGATGCCGTCGGTGCCGCTGGGCTCGCCGATCACGAAGGCCTCGGGCCGGTAGCGGCGGATCACGTGGCGTGCGCCGAGACTCTCGCCCTCCTCGTCGCAGCAGCCCACCACCACGATGCGCAGCTCCTCATCGAGCGCGAACCGCTCCGCGCCTGCGATGAACGCGGCGAGCGCGGCCTTGGCGTCCACGCTGCCGCGGCCGTGCAGCACGTTGCCCTCGAGCCGCACGGGGATCTCGCCTTCGACCGTGTCGAGGTGGCCGACGAGGAGGACCTCGCGGCGGCCTTGGCCGATGACGCCGACCGCGTTGCCCGCCTCATCGACGAAGCCCTCGCGGAAGCCGCGCGCGCGCATCGCGCTCGCGAGCCACTCGGCGCACTTCCTCGTGGCGCCCGTGGGGCTGGAGATGCTCACGAGGTCGTGGAGCAAGCGCACGTCGCCGCGCATGCTAGCTCCCCGGCAGCGCGGCGAGGGCCTTCGCGGTCGCGGCGATGGCGACGTCCACGTCCTGGTGGCTCACCACGAGCGGCGGCAGGTAGCGCACGACGCTCGTGCCCGTAGGCAGCGCGATCACGCCATTCGCGAGCAGCGCCTCGAGCACGGGCCCGTTGCGCGTGCGCAGCTCGAGGCCCACCATGAGCCCGCGGCCGCGCACCTCGCGGATCGCCGCATGCTCGAGCTGGCCCAGGCCCGCGAGCAGCCGGTCGCCCAGCTGCGAGGCGCGCTCGGCGAGGCCCTCGTCCCGCAGCACGCCGATGGCCGCGCGCGCCGCCGCGCACACGATCGGGCTGCCGCCGAAGGTGGAGCCGTGGCTCCCGGGCGGGAGCGTGCAGACCTCGGAGCGCAGCAGGATGCCACCCATCGGCAGGCCCCCCGCGACGCCCTTGCCGAACGCCAGGATGTCCGGGACGACGCTCTCGTGCTCCACGGCCCACACGCGGCCGGTGCGGCCGAAGCCTGTTTGCACCTCGTCCGCGACGAGCAGCGCGCCCGCGTCGGTGCACAGATCGCGCGCCGCGCCCAAGTAGCCTGGCGGCGGCAGCACGACGCCCGCTTCTCCCTGGATCGGCTCGAGCACCACGGCCGCGGTGTCGCGGGTCACGGCGGCCTTGAGCGCCTCGACGTCGCCGTACGGCACGTGCCCGACGCCGGGGAGCATGGGCAGGAACGGCGCCCGGTACTCGGCCTTATGGGTGAGCGCGAGGGCGCCCATGGTGCGGCCGTGGAAGCCCCGCTGCGCCGCGACGAGCCCGGGCCGATGCGTGTGGCCGCGCGCGAACTTGATCGCTGCTTCCATGGCCTCGGTGCCGCTGTTGCAGAGGAACGCGCGGTCCAGCCCTGCCGGTGCGATCGCGGCGAGGTCGTCGAGGAGCGCCGCCCGCTGGTCGTTGGGCCAGCTCGCCGCGACATGCATCAGGCGCGCAGCCTGCTCCTGGACGGCGCGGACGACGCGCGGGTGGCAGTGCCCCACGGTGCTCACGCCGTGCGTGGCGCCGAAGTCGAGGTACGCGTTGCCCTCGGCATCCCAGAGCCGCGCGCCCTCGCCGCGCACCAGCGCGACCTTGCGCTTCGGGAACAGCCCTGGGTCCCGGCGCGCCTCGCTCTCGCGGAGCCCCGCGCTGCTCACGCCGCTCCCCCCGGCAGCGCGGGCGCGTCCGCGCGGTGGATGATCGTGCCCTCGCCTTGGAGCGCGGCCTCGAGAGGCCGGGGAACCTGCGCGCTCGCGAGGATGACGCGCGGCACGCCCAGCGCGAGCGCCTCGGCCGCGCCCATCACCTTCTTCTTGAACCGGCCCTGCGCGTACTTCTCGGCGATGCCCTCCAGTTCCGGCGCGGGGATGCGGCGCACGAGGCTGCTTGGATCCTTGAGGTCGCGCAGGAGGCCCGGGACGTTGCTCAAGATGACGAGGGCCTCCGCGCCGAGCGCGCCCGCGACCTGCGCCGCCGCCCGGTCTGCGTCGGCATTCACGGCGTCGCCCTCGTGGCTCATGGCAGGGACGCCGAGCACGGGCGCGTAGCCTTGGCCGAGGAGCAGGCGCAGCAGGTCCGCGTTCACGCGGTCGATCGTGCCGGTGAAATCGCCGCGCAGCACGACGCGCTTGCCCTCGACCATGGCCTTGACGTGGTCCTTGCGCTGCGCCGCGAGCACGCGCCCGCTCGGGCCCAGCAAGCCAAGGGCGTTGCAGCCGCGCCTCTGCAGGTCCGCGACGAGCCGCAGGTTCAGGGAGCCCGACGCCATGGCGAAGAGGTCGCGCGTTCGCTCGTCCGTGAAGCGGCTGACGTGGCCGCTGATGCTCGTCACGAAGCGCGGCGCATGGCCCAGCGCCTCGCCAAGGCGGCTCGCCTCGTCGCTGGCGCCGTGGACGAGCACCCAGTCCTTGCGCGGGGCGAGGTCGGCCAAGGTGTTCGCGGGGTCGATGCCCGCGCCGCCGCCGAGCTTGACGACGATCATGGGTGCAGGCCCACCTGCTGCAAGGCGGTGGTCTCGTCGAGGCCGAAGGCGAGGTTGAAGTTCTGCACGGCGGCGCCCGCGGTGCCCTTGACGAGGTTGTCGATCGCGCTCAGCACGACGAGGCGGTTCGACATTGGGTCGCGCTCGAAACCGATGTGGCAGAAGTTCGTGCCCGCGACCAGCTTGGGCTCGGGGTAGCGGTACAGCCCGCTGCGCTCCTTCACGACGCGCACGAAGGGCTCGTTCCCGTACGCCTCGCGGTACACCTTCCAGACCGCCTTCTCGTCCAGGTCCTCGCGCAGCCACACATGGCAGGTCGCGAGGATGCCGCGCACGAGCTCGACGGCCGTGCACGTCAGGCCCACCTGCTGCAGGCCGGTCTCCTGCAGGATCTCGGCCGTGTGCCGGTGCCCGGTCGCGGCGTAGGTGCGCAGCACGTCGCGGCGCTCGGGGTGGTGGCTTCCTGGGCCGTGGGCCGCGCCCGCCGCGCTGCTGCCGACCTTGGCGTCGACGACGACGCGGTCCTCGATCAGGCCGCGCTTCGCGAGCGGCGCGAGCCCGAGGATGCTCGCGGTGGCGATGCAGCCTGCGCCCGCGACGAGCGGCGCGCGGCGGATCGCGTCGCGGTGCAGCTCGGCGATGCCGTAGGCGCGGTCGCGCAGCAGCTCCGGCGCGGGGTGCTGCCAGCCTTCGTAGAACGTGGGGTACAGCGCCGGATCGGCCAGGCGGAAGTCGGCGCTCAGGTCGAGCACGCGCTTCGCGAGCTTGAGGTACTGCCGCATGCGCGGCGCGCTCGTGCCATGGGGCCCGGCGAAGAACAGCGCGTCCACCTCGCGCTCGTCCGCGGCGCGGTGCGGCTGGAACTCCAGATCGAGAGCCCGCAGGTTCGGGTGCACGCTGCGCGCGGGTTTGCCGGCGAAACGGTCGCTCGTCGCGTACGCGACGCGCCCCCCTGGATGGCCGCTCAGGAGTCGGAGCAGCTCGCCACCGCCGTAGCCGCTCGCGCCGACGATGCCCACGTCAAGCATCAGCGCGCCCCCTTCGCGACCTCGATGGCGTAGCGCACGACGCGCCCGGGGATGTCCACGCCCGTCGGCGCGACGCTGTTCTTGAACTCCATGCTGTGGTTCACTTCGTGGCACGTCAGGGAGCCGTCGGGCGTCTCCATCAGGTCGAGGGCCAGCACGCCCCCGCCGACCGCCTCGGCCGCGCGCAGCGCCAGCTCGCGGATCTCTGGACTCAGGGGGCAGTTGCTCGCGGTCCCACCCTGCGCGGTGTTGGTGATGAAGTGGCTGGGGTTCGTGCGGTAGATCGCGGCGAGGACGTCGTCGCCCACGACGAAGGCGCGGATGTCGCGGCCGGGCTTCCGCACGAACTCCTGGACGTAGAGCACGCCGTGCTGCGGCCCGCCGAGGGTGACCTTGTGCTCGATGAGGGCTTGGGCTTGCTCGCGCGTGTCGGCCTTCGCGATGAGCCGGCCCCAGCTGCCCACGACCGGCTTGAGCACGACGGGGTAGCCGAGGTGGTCGCACGCGCGCAGCGCGCTCGCCTCGTCGAGCGCCAGCAGCACGCGTGGCGTCGGCACGCCCGCGCGCCGCAAGAGCAAGGAGGTCTCGGCCTTGTCGCCGCACGCTCGCACGACGGCGTGCTCGTTGATGCATGGCACGCCGGCCTGCTGCAGGTGGCGCGTCGCGTAGTGGCTGTGCCAGTAGCTCACGCTGCGCTCCAGCACCACATCGACCGCGCCGCGCTCGAGCCGGCGGTCGGCGCCCTTCTCGTCGCGCCACGTCGCGCGGCCATCGAGGTCGAAGACGAGCGAGCGGTCGTCGATGAGCTCGACGTCCGCGCCCGCGCGCGCGGCGGCCTCGAGCAGCATCTTCTCGTCGAGCCGGATGCGCGCGTGCAGCAGGCCGAGGCGGACCACTCACTCCCCCCAGTCCTCTTGCTCCTCGGGCGCGAGGGCGAGGGTCAGCGGGCTCAGGGCCGTGACCTCCAGCTCCACCCCGCAATCGCGGCACGTGACGATCTCGCCCTGGACGGGATTGCTCAGTTGCACGCCGAGCCCGCATTCCACGCACTCCGGCATTCGTAGCCCTCCGTGCGAGGCCCGAAAGCCAGCGACCAACGACCTTCCGGAATCCGTCGTTCGCCACCTGCTTTTCGTACCTTGCGCGGCTTGGAACCTCGCCGAACTATTTGTAGGTTTCCGCACGCTCGCACGCTGGCGCGAGGTCGTGTCAGTTGAGCCGCGCGTCCACGCTGCGCACGAGCACGCGGAGCCGCGCCGTCTCGCGCGCGAGCAGGGCTTGCTCATGGTGGAGCGCGTCGTGGACACTCGCCGCCTCGAGGATCGGCTGCTTCTCCTCCGGCGCGACGAGCATCGCCCCGCCGATGGCGCACGCCACCGCCCACGGGCTCGCCCGCCGCTGGCCCTCGAGGAGACCGCGGATCTCCGCATCCACCTCGACCTGCGTGAGCTGCGCGAGGAGGCGCAGGTACTCCTCGAACAGCGCCGCGACCTCCAGCTCAACCGGCAGGTGCTGGTGGCCGTGCCCCGCTTCAGCGCCATGGAGGGGATCGCCGGCCTCGGGCTCGGGCAGCCATGCCACCTCGCCCTCGAGGTAGGGCCGCTCGCGGATCGTGCGCGCGATGCGGAAGCGCCTCGTGCCGCGCGCGACGATGAAGGCCACGTCGCCGTGGTCGCTGCGCTGGTCGATGCGCGCCAGCGTGCCGATCGGGAAGGGCTCCGCGTCGCCCCCGACCTCGACACCCTCCCGGATGAGCACGACCCCAAAGCCCTGCCCGCGCGCCTCGCAGTCGCGCAGCATGGCGTGGTAGCGCGGCTCGAAGATGCGCAAGGGCAGGGGCATGCCGGGGAACAGCACGACATCCAGCGGGAACAGCGGGATCCGGTCCATCGCTGCCGACCCCAAAGGCTGCGGCGCGCATAAGCTTTCAGCGACGCGCCGCCGCAAACCCTATGGCCCGCGGGCAGCCATGCAGGCCCGATGGCGGCGAGCGGCGAGCCGGCGTACTTCCTCGACCACGATGGCCGCGTGTTCCTCGTGCGCGACGGCGCGGGCTGGCGATTGCCCACCAAGGCCGAGGTGCCCTTCCGCTTCGCCGAGAAGCACCGCGCCTCGATCCAGGGCCGCGTCGTGGTGTTCGGCGGCCCGCTGGAGAAGCACCTGCGCACCGAGTGGCCGTGGAAGGACGACCTCTACGCCCGCGACGACGTGGAGCCGCTCGCGCGCGCCGCCGCGAACATGACCCAGCCGCGCGTCGTGGCCAAGGGCGCCTTCCTGCGCGGCGGCGACGTGCTGCTGATCAAGGACAAGGTGGGCTTCTACGCGGGCCGCTGGAACCTTCCTGGAGGGTACCTCGACTACGGCGAGGGCCCCGAGGCCTGCGTCGTGCGCGAGGCCGGCGAGGAGCTGGGCGTGAAGGCCGAGGTCACGCGCCTGCTGCGCATCGACGCCCAGGTGGTGCCCACGGGCCTCCAGTTCATCACGTTCCACTACGAGGGCCGCCTCGCGAGCGACGAGCTGCAGCTCAAGCCCGACGAGATCGCCGCTGCGCAGTGGGTGGCCCTCGCCGACGCGGCGCGCGAGGTCGCCTCGGTGCACAGCCGAGCTGCCCTCGAGCAATTGCTGAAGGAGGCGCGCCGCGCGTGAGCCCGAGGCCCGCGGTGTTCCTCGACCGCGACGGCGTGCTGAACCGCGACCGCTGGCCCACGGTGCTGCGGTTGCGCGCGCTCGAGATGCTGCCGCGTGCGCCCGAGGCCGTCGCGCTGCTCACCAAGGCAGGCTGGCCCGTCTTCGTCGCGACCAACAAGACCGCCATGGGCTGGGGCCTGCTGAGCCAGGCCGAGCACGAGGCGATCATGGCCAAGGTGGTGGACGAGATCACGCGCGCCGGCGGGAAGGTCGAGGCGGTGTACCACTGCCCCCACCCTCCCTGGGTGGGCTGCGACTGCCACAAGCCCAAGCCGGGCATGCTGCTGCGTGCCGCGCGCGAGCACGGCCTGGATCTGCAGCGCAGCTGGATGGTGGGCGACACGTGGCGCGACGTGCGCGCGGGCAAGGCCGCGGGATGCCGCACGATCTTGGTGGGCCAGCGCGCGCGCGACGCGGCGCGGCTCGGCGCGGACGCCGCAGCGGCGAGCCTGTGGGACGCGGCGCAGGTCATCCTGCGCGAGAAGCCTTAGCGAGCAACGCCTCGGCCTTCTCCAGCTCCGTGGGCGAGTTCACGTTCCACAGGCTGCGCAGCTCCGGGTCCCAGCGCCGCAGCTCGTCCAGCGGCACCCACCGCACCGCGACATCGGGAAAGAAAGCGATGATCTTCTTGTCGTCGCGCTGCACCGCGCGGTCCAGGGCGGGCATGCAGCGCTGGTGGTAGAAGGCCGTGAGGGGCCAGCGCTCCTCGGGGCTGCCTGGCACAGCAGCGTCGGCGCCGCGCGTGAAGCGCGCCAGCGCCTGCACGAAGGCCGGCTGCAGGAAGGGCGCGTCGCAGCTCGTCACGAACACCCAGTCCTGCCGGCTGTTCCGCAGCCCCGCGCGCAGCGCTGCCAGGGGCCCGGCGCGCGGCGGGTCGTCGGCCACGACGCGCGCGCGGCTCTCGTAGGCCGCGAACTTCGGCAGGTCGTTGGCCACGATCACGAACGAGCGCGTCAGGGGCTCGAGGGCGTCGAGCACCCACTCCACGAGCGGCTTGCCGGCCAGGCGCACGAAGGCCTTGTCCGCGCCCATGCGGGTGCTCTGGCCACCGGCGAGCAGGACCGCCGTGAAGCGCACGCCAGCCTAGAGCGCGTGCGCGCCCAAAAGCGTAGTGGGAAGAAGCGGCAGGTTCGTGCGGTCCAACTTGCGGCGAGCATCCTTAGGAGCCCCTGGACGAAGCGGCGAGACCATGCGGCGCCGCGTCGAGGAACCGATGAGGTTGCTCAAGTCGCGCTCAGCCTTGCCGCCCACGAGGCGATCGAACATGCTCGGAAAACTTGTGGCCACGGCGGTCCTCGTGCTGCTCGCGGCCCCAGCGCTGGCGGCGCCCCTGATCGACGACATCGACAACGGCGGGTTCGAGTCGTTCACGAACAACAGCCCCGACCTCTGGGCCGTGACCGGCGGCCTCGCGGGCCCCAGCAACAATGCCGACACCGGCTCGTTGGCGGTCGTGATGACGCCGCTGGCGACGAGCGCCTTCGTGACGATCGCGCAGGACGTGCCGAACGGCGACAGCGACCTGCCGATCCTCATGGGCACGTGGTACGAGTTCGACTTCGCGGCGCAGCTCGCGCTGGGCTCGGGCTCGACAGCGTCGGCGGACGGCATCGTGCACTGGAAGGACCTCACCGGCGCGGAAGTGCGCGCCGACAAGGTGCCCATCGCGCCGAGCGGCGCGTTCCTGTCCTACAGCGTCGTGCTGGAAGCGCCCTTGCCCAGCCCCGACCACCCGCTGCCCGTGACGAGCGCGACCATCACGTTCACGCTCGAGCGGGCCAGCGCCACCGACCGGCACGATGACCTGCTGTTCGTGGACACGGTGGCCTTCGGGAACCAGCTGCCGCCGCTGCCCGGCGTGCCCCTGTGAGGCGACGTGACGGCCGGGGCGTGGCCCCGGCGCCCCTCCTTTTCACGAGCATGGTCTAGCACAGCCCTTGCCCAGTCCCGCACGGCCAAGGAGCCCTCCACAAAAGCTAAGCGCCCAGGTCGGCGAGGGACGCCGATGCGCGCCCCCCTCGCGCTGCTCGCCGGGGTCATGGCCGTGACCGCTGCCCTGGCCGGTTGCGTCGGCCCCGGCTCCGAGTCGCTCCAGGACGCGCTCGCCGCCGGGCTCGCGCCGATCCTGCCCGCGGTGGGCCAGCCGCCCGCGAAGTTCAGCCCCGCCATCGTCGTGGACGCGGACCTGGGCGGCACGGAGCCGTCGCTCGTGGTGGACCACGAGGGCCGCATCCTCGTCGCCGCTCCCACAGGGCTGACGCCGAACAGCGCCGACCACCGCTTCAGCGGCCAGTTCTGGCGCAGCGAGGACAACGGCAACACCTTCGAGCACCTCGAAGGCCTGGGCCTTGCCGGGCTCTACGGACCCAGCATCGGCGGCGGCGACAGCGACATCGCGGCCGACGCGCAAGGCAATCTCTATGCCATCGACCTGTGGCTCGGCAACGTGGGCCTGCTCACCAGCCAGGACCACGGCGACACGTGGCTGCGCGGCGCGCCGCTCACCTTCGCGAGCGCGGGCGACGACCGGCAGTGGATCGACGTCAACCAGGCGACCGGGGAAGTGTACATCGCGGCCAACTCCCTGTCCACAGGCCTGTGGGTCATCAAGAGCACCGACGAGGGCGCGACCTTCCCGCAGCAGGCCTTGGCGGTCGCGCACGCGGACCGCGGCGGCTGCATCTGCCCGCCCGGCGTGCTCACCGTCGACGAGGCGACGGGCAACGTCTACCTGCCGTACTACGTGAACCCGCACGGCGTCGGCCTCGCGGTGAGCAAGGACGGCGGCGCGAGCTTCGAGCGCTTCCTCCTGCCCGAGAGCGACGGCGGCCACCTGCCCGACGACAACAGCGGCGAGCTGGGCGGCAGCTTCGTGGCGATGGCCCACGACATGGCAGGCAACTTGTACGTCGCGTGGGAGCAGGACACCGAGGCCGGCCACCGCATCGTGCTCCAGACCAGCACCGACCAAGGCGCGTCGTGGACCTCCCCCGCGTACCTCGACCCCATCGCCCAGGGCGAGCAGATCTTCCCCTGGATCGTCGCCGGCGAGCCCGGCCGCGCGGCGGTCGCGTGGTACGAGATCAACGAGGCCGACGAGTGGAACGTGCGCCTCGCCGTCACCACCCTGGGCCTGGATGCGAAGCCCTCTTGGGGCATCAGCCAGCTCAACCCCGAGCCGGTGCTCACCGGAGCGTATGACCGCAGCGCGCTCGGCGACTTCTTCGAGATCGCGCTCGCCCCCGACGGGTCGATCCATGCCGTGTGGAACGCCAAGCTCGCGGACGGCAAGGGCGCGATCGTGAGCGCGCACCAGGTCGGGGGCCCCGTGCTCCTCACCGGCGCTCCCGGCCCAGCGCCCGCCCCCGAGCGGCCGACCCAGCTCGTGCTCCCCGCGGTGAAGCCCACGGATCCGCTCGCGATGACCGAGGCCGGCGCGGAGATGGCCGCCGAGGCCGCGGGCTTGCCCGACCGGTAGCGCGCGCTCACGCCGGCGCCACGCGCACGGCGCAGAACTTGAACTCCGGGATCTTCGCGTACGGGTCGAGCGCGTCGATGGTGAGGAGGTTCGCGGCCGCCTCGCGGAAGTGGAACGGGATGAACACCGTCCCGGGCCTGAGTCGCTCGGTCACGCGCGCGCGCAGCACGACCTCGCCGCGGCGGCTCGCCACCTTGGCCATGGCCCCGTCGCGCAAACCGAGCCGCGCCGCGTCGGCGGCGTGGATCTCGACGAAGGCTTCCGGGCTGATGGCGTCGAGCGGCTTGGAGCGCCGCGTCATCGTGCCCGTGTGCCAATGCTCCAGCACACGGCCCGTGTTGAGCACCAGCGGATACGCCGCGTCGGGCAGCTCCTTCGCCGGCAGCCACTCCGCGGGCCTGAGCAAGCCCTTGCCCCGGGGGATGCGCTCGATGATCGGCGTGCCAGGGTGCTCGGGCGTGGGCGCCGGCCATTGCGTGCCCTCGCGCTCGCTGCGCGCGTGGCTGATGCCCGCGTACTCTGGGACCAAGGCCCGCATCTCGTCGTAGATCTCCTCGATGTCGTGGTAGCGCCACGGCGCGCCGAGGCGCGCGCACAGCTCGTCGAGGATCTCCCAGTCCTGGCGGGCTTCTCCAGGTGGCACCACGACCTGGTGGCCCATCTGCACGCGCCGGTCCGTGTTCGCGTAGGTGCCGGCCTTCTCGAGGCCCGTCGCGCTCGGCAGGACGACGTCGGCGTACTCGGCGGTCTCGGTGAGGAAGATGTCCTGCACCGCGAGGAACTGCAGCGCCTTCACGCACTGGTCGACCTTGTTCATGTCCGGGTCGCTCAGGACGGGGTTCTCGCCCATGACGTACAGGCCCTTGATCTCGCCACGGTGCGCGGCCTTCATGATCTCCGTCACGGTCAGCCCGCGGCCGGGCCCGCGGCCGATGCCCCAGTATTGCCCCCACCGCTCCTGCACCTCGGGCTTGTCCGCGGGCTGGTAGCCTGGGTAATACATCGGGATCGCGCCCATGTCGCTCGCGCCCTGCACGTTGTTCTGGCCCCTGAGAGGGTTGAGGCCCATGCCCGGCTGGCCCAGGTTGCCCGTCACCAAGGCCAGGTTGATGAGGCAGAAGCTGTTGTCGCTGCCCGTGGTGTGCTGGCTGATGCCCATGCCCCAGTAGATCGCCGCGCGCTTCGCGCCCGCGTACATGCGCGCGGCCTCGACCATCTGCGCGGCCGGCACGCCCGTGATGTCCTCGACGAACGCTGGCGTGTACGGCTCGACGCTGCGCGCGAGCTGCTCGAAGCCCTCGGTGTTCGCCGCGACCCAGTCCGGCTTGTGCAAGGCCTCGTGGAGGATCACGCGCAGCATGCCGTTGTACAACGCAACGTCGGTGCCGGGGTTCGGCTGCAGGTGGATCGCGGCGAACTTGGCCAGGGGGATGCGGCGCGGGTCCACGACGATGAGCTTTCCGCCACGCACGGCGTTCTGCTTGAGGAAGGTCGCGAGGACGGGGTGGTTCTCGGTGGTGTTGGAGCCTGTGACCAACATGACGTCCGCGTCCATGATGTCCGGGATCCCGTTCGTGGTCGAGCCCGTGCCGATGGCGGTCTGCAGCGCATAGACCGAGGACGCATGGCACAGCCGCGTGCAGTGGTCGACGTGCGGGCTGCCCAACGCGGCGCGGATGAACTTCTGGAAGAGGTAGTTCTCCTCGTTCGTGCACTTCGCGCTGCTGAAGCCCGCCAGCGCTCCGGGGCCATGAGCGTCGCGCAGCTGCCCCAACCTCGACGCGACGAGGGCCAGCGCCTCGTCCCAGCTCGCCTCGCGGAACACCTCCTGCAGGGCGCGGTCGCCGAGGGGCCCGCGCGGCACGCCGTCGCGGCGGATCAGCGGCTTCGTGAGGCGCTCGCGGTGGTGCGTGTAGTCCCAGCCGAAGCGGCCCTTGACGCACAACCTGCCCCGGTTCGCGCCGCCGTCGGGCGCGCCGTGCACGCGCAGGATCGTGTTGCCCTGCGCTTGCGCGTCGAGGGTGCAGCCCACGCCACAGTACGGGCACACGGTGCGCACGGTGCGCAGTTCGACGGGCTTGGTGAGGCCATCGACGGTGCGCTCCACGAGCGCGCCCGTGGGGCAGGCCTGCACGCACTCGCCACAGGTGACGCAGCTGCTCGCGCCCATGGGGTCGCCGTAGTCGAACACGATGCGCGCGCCGAAGCCCCGGCCCTGGACGCCGATGACCTCGTTGACCTGCACGTCGTCGCACGCGCGCACGCAGCGGTAGCACCGGATGCAGGCCGCGTCGTTGAACGTGATCGCGGCGTTGCTGCGGTCCGGCGCTTGCGGTTGGTACGTCGCGGGGAAGCGGCTGCCCGCGATCCCGGCCTCGGCGGCTTGCCGTTCCAGCTCGCAGCCCTCGGGCAGGTGCGCGCGGACGCACGGCGCGGGGTGGTCGGCCATCAGCAGCTCGAGCACCATGGCCCTGCTCTGCGCGGCCTTGCCCTGCGTGCGCACCTTCATGCCCGGCTCAGCTTCGCGCGCGCACGCGGGCTGCAGCAGGCGCTGGCCCTCGACCTCGACCATGCAGACGCGGCAGGCGCCGGCCAAGGGCAGGCGGTCGCTGTAGCAGAGCGTCGGCACGCGCTGGCCCAGCGCGCGCATCGCCTCGAGCAGCGTGGCGCCGCGCGGCACCTCGACGGGCCGGCCGTCGATCTCGAGCTGCACGGTCGGGGCCTGCACGCGGCGCGAGCGCTGCCCGCGACCAAAAGAGTGTCGGAGGAGGCCGCGTCGGACCCCCGCCTGGCTGCGTCTTCGCGCGGGCTGGGCGCGACCGTCGACCTAGCCCCCGGGCGCGACGCGCCACAGCCGGCCGCTGGCGTACTCGACCACGTACAGCGCGCCGTCCGGGCCGAAGGCCACGTCGGTGGGGAAGTCGAGGCCGATCACGAAGGGGGTCGCCACGCCGAGGCCGTGCTCGGGGTCCGGGTTGACGATCGCGACCTCGCCGCGGTCCTGCGTCGAGGGCGTGAAGCCGCTCCAGAGCGCCACGAACATCGCGTGCGCATGCTTGGGCGTCTCGGGCGGGGCGAAGGCGATGCCCGTCGGGCTCGCGCCGAGCAAGAGGCCGTCGGGCCGGAACGTCGCGGCGCGCCGGAACGTGCGCGTGGCGAAGTCCACGACGTCCACGCCGTCCAGCGCGTTCACGTCCGTCGCGGTCGAGCCCGCGAGGAGGGAGCGGTTCGCCCCCGCGTAGAGGCGCGCGCGGTAGGGGCCCACGTTCTCGGTGATGAAGAGCGTGCCCGCGTGGGGGTTCCCCGGCGGCGCGAAGGCCAGGTCGTAGCAGTTGCGGCACCCGCGGGCGACGACGTCGCCCGGCGCGAGCGGCCCGCCCGGCGGCGCGAGCACGCTGCTCGAGTAGGGGTTGTCGTAGTCGAGGCCCGTGACGTCGCGCACGCCGTCGTCGTCGGGCGGCCGGCCATGGGCGCCCTGCGCGACGAGCACGCGTCCCTGGCCGTCGAACGCGATGCCCATGGGGCCCGTCGTGTCGCCCGCCAGCGGGTCCGGGGTGAAGCCGAACACGGTGTTGATGAACGTGCCCGTGACCGGCGCGTAGAGCGAGTCGCTCGTCTGGCTCGGGTACGCCCAGGAGTGCGGCACGACCACCGGCGCGCCGCGGTCGAGGCTCTCCGCGGGGAGCCGCGCGAGGCCGTGGAAGTGTGTGAACCACACGTCGCCCGCGGGTCCGACCGTGAGCCCGACGGGGTCCGCGAGCTTCGCTGCGAGCGTGCGCGCGGAGACGACCGCGCCGTCCGGGCCGAACGTCAGCGCGCGGAGTTTCCCCACGTCCTGGCCCGCGTACGGCTCGGCGTACGGGTACCGCCCCTGCTCGATCACCAGCAGCTCGCCGCCGCGCCACGCGAGGCTCGTCGGGTACACCAGCCCCTCGAACACCTGCTCCAAGACCCAGCCGGGCTCGAGGACGACGACGTTCGGCATCGGGTCGGGGTTCGGGTGCGGGAGCGCGGCGAGGCTGGGCGCGAGGGCGAGCATGGCCAGCAGGGCCGCGAGGGCGCGCACGGATGTCGCGCAACCACCGCGCGCCCGCACCATAAGCTCCGGCTGCACCGCCTGGGCATCGGCGAGGATGGAGCGAGGCTCCTGGGCCGGGCGGGGACCCCGCGCGCTCAGCGCAGCACGCGGGTGCGCGTGCCGGGCACGGGCGAGTCGAAGCCCGGGGCGCGGAGGGCCCGGACCGGGGGGCCCTGGTGGAGCGCCTGCGACACCTGCGCAGGCTTGAGCCGGCGGCCGCACGCGCTGCACGCGTGGAAGCCCGCGCGGCTTAGGGCGATGAGGCCCACCTGCTGCGGCGCTGTGCACATCGGGCACGCGAAGTTGACGAGCACAGCGTTGGAAGGCATCGGCCCCCCCACGCGCTCAAAATATTTAGCGCAGCGGTTGGCACAGTGAGGGCTTGTGAGGGCCCCTGGCTCGGCCCGGTGCAGCCCTGCCGCTTTGGAGCCGGACTGGTGGGCGGGGACACCCCTAGCCGACCGGAGCACGTCCGGAAGGTTCGCCGGGCGCCGGCGGGTGTCCAAGCGCGGGCCCGCGCGCCGGACAACAAGCTGCGGCTGGGCGCACCCTCGTAATGACAGTACGTACGCGGTCTCCAAGTCGGCCCGAAGCTACCCGGCGGGCATGAACGCGGAGATCATCGTCCCCGTCACGGTCTTCAGCATGTACGCGGTCGCGCTCCTCGCCACGGCCGCGGTGTGCTACAAGTACCGCGCCGAGATCTTCCAGTGAGGCCGCGGGCCACGCCGCCTGCTTGCAGGGGTGCACGGCGGCAAGCATCCCATCCGTTCCAACCCTCGGCATGGCCGACGAGCGACCATGGGCTTGACCTGGCTCGGCATCGTGCATCGTCCTGGGCTTGCTCCTGAGCATCACCGCCATCGCGCCCGCGGGTGGCGCGCTCGCCAACATCGGCTGGCTCCTCCGGGTGGTGGGTTTCATCCTCGCGGTCCTCAGCTTCCTCCTGGGGCCGCGCGCGAGAAGCGAGACGTCCTCGCGAGCGCGAGCGCCGCGCCGCAAACGACGCCGACGAGACCAATAGGTTCAAGCCAGCGCCACGACCAAACGTCCCCCATGAGCTTCGTGCGGCTCGGCATCATCCTGATCGTCGTCGGCGTCCTGCTGAGCCTGAGCGGCGTCCTGAGTCCGCTGGGCGGAGTCCTCGCGAACGTCGGCTGGCTCGTGCTGATCGTGGGGCTCATCCTGGCCGTCCTCGGCTACCTCACGCCGCGCAGCGGCACCGCCTGAGCGGGATCACCGCGACGCGCTGCGCCACTGCGCGATGCGCTCCTCTTCGTCCGGCGCAGCGTCGCGCAGGTCGCGGTTCAGGTCCACGCGGGTCGAGCTGCAGGCGGGGCAGATGGGCTTGGGGAACGCCACGATGCCGCCGCGGCCCATGCCCTCGGCGCCCTTCACCTTGCCCCAGGCGTACTCGGGCCCCTCGTGGCCGCACTGCAGGCAACGGAAGATGAAGCAGTCCACGACCCCCGATGCGCCCAGCCGGCAAAGCCCTTGGCCCCCGGCATGACCAAGCCTTGCAGGCAACGCCCATAGCCCAACCTGGGGTCTGCCGGCCCCATGGCCGCCCGCGTTCCGTCTGCTGCCCTGGTGCTTGCGCTCATGCTCGCCGTGCCCGCCCTCGCGGCCGTGCCCGCCGCGGTGGCGCCGCCGGAGTTCGAGCACATCGACGACGCGTGGCGCGCGGAGCACCCGGCGATCCCCGTCAACCATCCCTTCGACGCGAACGTGCCGCAGCTGATCCCGTCGGACCGGGTCTTCGTGCACAACAGCCAGGGCTTCCTCAACGGCTTGCCCGCGGGCTACCCGGCGGCCTTCGAGTTCCTGCTGGCGGACGTGGGCCAGAAGGGCCCGGAGCCGAGCGTCGGCGTGGACCACGATGGCCGCCTGTTCTTCAAGACGTGCTGCTCCGGGAATGTGGTGCGGAGCGTCGACGCCGGCGCGACGTGGCAGGACGTGACCTCGCCCCTCGCCGACCCGCAGACCAACGACCCCTACCTGTGGCTCGACCCCGCGACGGACCGCGTCATCAACGACGACCTCGTCTTCGGCGGCACGTTCCCCGGCCAGGGCTGCTCGTGGGCGACGTGGACGCAGCTGGGGGAGGACGCGCCCGCGCCGAACATCTGGGAGGGCGCGAACGCGCGGTTCTGCAGCGCGGTGCCCGAGACGAGCTTCGTGGATCACCAGAAGGTGCACACGGGCAAGATCCCGCCGGTCCACGTGCTCGCCAACAAGATCCCCGCCAACGACCAGATCCCCCAGGCCACGTTCTTCGCGTGGAACACCGGCGCGATCTCGAAGATCACGATGAGCATCGACGGCGGCTACACGTTCCCGTTCCTCGCGGGCTCGGCCCAGGGCACGTGCAACGGCGGCCTCCACGGCCGGCCGCGCTCGGCGCCCGACGGCATCCTGCTGATCCCCAAGCGCGACTGCGGCAACCCGCTCGCGCTGCGCAGCGTGAACTTCAACACGTGGGACCCGATCGAGGTCGGCGAGGACGTCGGCACGACGAGCCACCGCAAGAACCCCGACATCGCCATCGACGCGGCGGGCAACGCCTACATGTTCTGGCCGAGCGGCGCGAGCGGCGGCCTCGCGGCCGAGCCCACGTGGCTGAGCGTCTCGCACGACACCGGCGCGACCTGGGGCGCCAGCATCAAGGCGAGCCCGCCCAACGTCCTCAGCACGACCTTCCACGCGGCGGTCGCCGGCAGCCCGGGGCGCGTCGCGGTGATGTACTACGGCAACGACCACACGGCCAACGCCCCCGACCACGTGCGCGGCACGAAGTGGCACGCCTACATCACCTTCAGCCTGAACGCCCTCGACCCCGACCCGACCTTCGTGACCGTCCAACTGGACACCGACAGCGACCCGATCCAGATCGGCAGCATCAGCACGAACAGCGATGGCCACGCCGAGGCAGGCAGCCGCAACCTGCTCGACTTCAACGACCTCGTGCTCGACCCGACCACGGGCCGCGTCGTCGCGGCCTACGCGGACGGCTGCACGACCGTGAACAACTGCGCGAACAACCCGAGCGCGACGAGCGGCGTGAGCCGCGACAACGAGGGCATCGCCGCCATCAACACCCTCGGGCCGAGCCTGCTCTAAGCGGGCCACGCGGAGCCGGCCGGAGCCGCCCTGACCAGGCAGCGCAGGCAAGGCCCAAAGGATGCCGCGCGCTGGCGAGCCCATGGCCGCCCGCTCCGCCGCGCTCGTCATGGGCCTTGCTGCGCTGATGCTCGCCGTTCCGGTGCTGTCCCTCGGCCTCCCCGGGGGCGAGCCGGTGTTCGACCGCGTCGACGCCGCGTGGCGCGCCGAGCACCCCACGCAGCCCGCGGTGCCGCATCCCTTCGACGCGAACGTGCCGCAGCTGATCCCGGCGGACCGCGTCTTCATCCACAACAGCCAGGGCTTCCTCAACTCCTTGCCAGCGGGTTACCCTGCGGCGTTCGAGTTCCTCCTCGCCGACGTCGGCGCGAAGGGGCCGGAGCCGAGCGTGGGCGTGGACAGCGGCGGCCGCCTCTTCTTCAAGACGTGCTGCGTCGGCGATGTGAAGCGGAGCGACGATGGCGGCGTGAACTGGGTGGACGCGACCTCGCCGCTCGCGGACCCTGCCACGAACGACCCCTACCTCTGGCTCGACCCGCGCACCGACCGCGTGTACAACAACGACCTCACCAACGGCTGCACCTGGAGCACGTGGACGCAGATCCAAGCCTTGGGCGCGCCGCCCACCATCTGGGAGGGCGCGAACCAGCGGTTCTGCTACACCCTCGGGCAGGACACCTACGACCACCAGAAGGTCAGCACGGGCAAGCTTCCCCCAGGCCACCAGCTCGCCGCGCTGCCGCAGCTGCCCGCGCTGGAGCAGGCGACCTACGTGGCGTGGAACACGGGCAGCGTCGGCAAGATCGCCCTCAGCCTCGATGGCGGCTACACCTTCCTCTCGAGCGCGCAGACGATCCAGGGCACCTGCAGCGGCGGCCTCCACGGCCGCACGCGCTCGCTGCCGGATGGCACCCTGCTGATCCCGAAGCGCGACTGCAACCGGCCGCTCGTGCTGCGCTCGACGAACTTCGCGAACTGGGCCTCCATCCCCGTCGGCGTCGACGTCGGCAGCACGAACCACCGCAAGAACCCCGACATCGGCGTGGACACGGCGGGCAACGCCTACATGTTCTGGCCCTCGGGCTGCACGGACGGCAGCTGCGCCGAGCCGACGTGGATGAGCCGCTCGACCGACGGCGGCCAGACGTGGAGCAGCCCCAGCATCAAGGCCAGCCCGCCGAACGTGCTCAGCACGACGTTCCACGCCGCCGTCGCCGGCAGCCCGGGCCGCGTCGCGGTGATGTACTACGGCAACGACCACACGGCCATGGCGCCCGACCACGTGCGGCTCACGAAGTGGCACGCCTACATCACCTTCTCGCTGAACGCGCTCGACGCCGACCCGACGTTCGTGACGGTGCAGCTCGACACGGAAGCCGACCCCATCCAGATCGGCAGCATCAGCTCCAACACGGACGGCCACAACGAGGCGGGCAGCCGCAACCTGCTCGACTTCAACGACCTCGTGCTCGACGAGAGCGGGTTCGTCGTCGCGGCCTACGCCGACGGCTGCACCACGGTCAACAACTGCGCGAACAACCCGAGCGCGACGAGCAGCAACAGCCGCGACAACGAGGGCATCGCCGCGATCAACACCATCGGACCCGACCTGACCGTGTAGCGGGACGCGTCCGCGCGCAGGACAGCGGTGCCGTCAGCCTCATGCTGCGGCAGGCGAGCGTCCGCGCAGGATGGTCGGCGCGAGCCTGGCGCTCGGGGTCGTGGGCACCGCAGCCCTCAGCTTGCTGCTCGTCGGCGCGGCCAGCCATGGCGCGCTCCCGCAGAGCTTGCTGGGCAGTGCGCAGAACCTGGGGCACGAGGCCGAGGCGCTCAGCGTCGATGCCGCGGACCGGCTCGTGCCCACCGTCGAGGTGCTGCGGGTCGTCGGCCGCGTGGGCGACGACGGCCAGCGCCTCGAGGGCCTGCAGGTGACCCTCCGCGGTGTCGCGAGCGCGCGGCCCTTGGACCTGAGCGCGCTGGCGCTCCGCCTCAGCGACGCGCGCGGCGACCACTGGCTGACCTACGGCGCCGCTGCCGGCGCGGCCACCTTCGCCGCGACGCCCGTGCGCGACCTCGAGGGGAATTGGGACCCCGCCGTGCCGAGGCTCGACAAGGGCGACCTCGCCGACCTCGCGCTCGATGTGGGTCCGGGCGGCCTCGACCACGCGCTGCCACCGCGCGCCGCGTTCACGCTCAGCCTCGTGCCCGCGACCGGCCCCGCCCTCGACCTCGACCTGGCCACGCCACCGACCTACGCGAGCCAGCGCCTCGTCACGCTTCTGTAGTCCGGACGCGCTTGGCGGGGCCGACCAGACCTTGCAGAGAACCGGCTTAGGCGGCCGGCCGCTCCGCGACGCATGGCCGCCGCCCGCCCTGTCGTGATCGTGCTCCTCGTGGCCGCGATGGCCGCCGTGCCCGCCTTGGTCGCGATCCCGGCGCTGCTGCCCGCAGCAGGCCCTGTGCTCTCGCACGACCCCGCGGCGCCGCCCGTCGGCCAGTCCCCCGGCGGAGCTGGCGAGCGCGAGTCGCTGCTGCGGCTCCCGCGGATGTACACAGAGGAGGACATGATCGCGGAGGCCCAGGTGAGCCTCGACGCGGCGATTCCGGCAGACCGGGTGTTCATCCACAACAAGAGCGGCGTCCTCAACACGCTCCCGCCCGGGTTCCCGCCCATGATGGACTTCC
>DASYRW010000170.1:0-5974 GCA_036003985.1 Thermoplasmatota archaeon | reverse complement strand
CTGCCCAGGACGCGGTTCGACGAGCACGCGGCCGCCGGTGGTCTTCAGGAATTCGTAGGTCGTGCCGCCGAGCACGAAGATGTCGCCCGGCTTGAGGTGCTCGACGAACTCCTCCTCGAGCTTGCCCTTCACCTCGCCGTTCGTGGTCATCACTTTCGCGCTGACCTCGTCGGGGATGACGCCGATGTTGGTGTAGTAGATGGGTCGCGCCATGCGGCCCCTGCGGCCGAACATGCGGCTCTCCTCGGCGAACCACACCTTGCCGTAGACCTTGCGCGCCTCCAGTTCTTCGTAGCTGCCAGAAAGGTACCGCAGGATGCGCACGACCTCGTCCTCGGTGATGTCCTTGTAGGGATACGCGCGCCGCACGAGCGCAATGGCTTCGTCGAGCTCCCAGCGGCGCTCCAGGCTCAGGCCCATCAGATGCTGCGCCAGCACATCCAGCGCGCCCATGGGGATGTGGATGCGGTCCACGTGGCGCAGCCGCGCCTCGCGGGCCAAGACCACACACTCCACGAGGTCGTCGCGGTCCATGACGATGATGCGGCCCTTGCTCTGCTCGTGCAGCCGATGACCTGAGCGGCCGATCCTTTGCAGCGCGCGGCTGATGCTCTTGGGGCTTCCGAGCAGCGCGACGAGGTCGATGGAGCCGATGTCGATGCCCAGCTCCAGGCTCGTGCTGCTCACCACGACCTTCAGTTCGCCGCGCTTCAGCCTTTGCTCGACGTCGAGCCGCACCTCCTTGCTCAGGCTCGAGTGGTGCGCGCCCACGTCGTCGAGGTACTTCTTGCCGAACTGCTTCTGCAGATGGAAGGAGACGCGTTCGGTCGCGCTGCGCGTGTTGGTGAAGATGAGCGTTGTCTTGTGAGCGCTGATGAGCTGGTCGAGGCGCTTGTACAGGGCCAAGTTGGTGGTGCGCGCGTCGGTGTAGATCAGGTCCCTGACAGGGCTCTCGACCTGGATGTCGAGGTCCTTGATGAAGTTGACATCCACGATGAGGCAGTCGCGGTCCTTGCCGTCGCGCAGTCCCACCAGGAAGCGCGCCGCGTCCTCCATGGGGCTGATCGTCGCGCTCAGGCCGATGCGCACCGGCTCCTTCGGGATGCGCGCGCACAAGCGCTCGAGGCTGAGGCTCAAGTGCACGCCGCGCTTGTTGTCGGCCAAGCTGTGGATCTCGTCCACGATGATGTAGCGGATGTCGTGCAGCGCGAGGCTCAGCTTGGGCGCGACGAGCGCGATGGCCAGGCTTTCCGGGGTGGTGATGAGGATGTGGGGCGGCTTGCGCGACTGGGCCGCGCGCTCCTTCTGGGGCGTGTCGCCGGTGCGCACGCCGACGCGGATCTGGGGCAGATCCAAGCCCCGCGCGGCCGCGGCAGCGTAGATCTCCTCGAGGGGCTCCTTGAGGTTGCGCTGGATGTCGTTGTTGAGCGCCTTGAGCGGGCTCACGTACAACACATAGACCTGGTCCTTCAGCTCGCCCTTCTTCGCGAGGATGAAGAGCTCGTTGAGCGAAGCGAGGAACGCGCTGAGGGTCTTGCCGCTGCCCGTTGGACTGGAAATGAGGACGTTCTCGCCCTGGTGGATCTCCTTCACCGCGTAGCGCTGCGGCGGCGTGAAGGTGCCGAACTTGCCCTCGAACCACGTGCGGACCTCCGGTGTCAGGACCGCGAAGGTCTCGGCGTCAGTGGCTTCCTTGGTCGCGCGTCGGATACCCATACCAGGGGGCCTCGCAGGTCGAAGGTGAGGGGCATCCTTGCTCGCTGGCTTAAGCATTGGGGAACCGCGGGGCGACCGGGCAGGCTGGTTTCCGGTCAGGCTGACGCGGACCGACGCAAGAGAATCGGGAAACCCCTGTAGGCGCTCGTTCTTTAGAGGGCTGCGCTGGGAGCGCAAGAAAAATAGGCCTACGAAGATTCTCAGCTCACGACGATAGTCGCAGTGAAGTCGTGGAACAGGCACTTGTAGTTGTACGTGCCCGAGCTGCAGAAGATCACCTGAAACGTATCGGTGTACCGCAACGGGGTGAGCAGACCACTGTCATACTCAGGAGTGGCGTCATCGTCCGTGACCGTGTGGGCGAACAGCGAATTGGACGTCCAGCGGACCTTGTGGTTGCCAGAACCCAGCGTCACGCTCGCTGGACTGAAGGAACCGTCGTTGATCGTTACTTCCGCCTGCGGGTCACCGTTGCCTGTGCATTGCCCGCCGGCGGTTTGGGTCCCGTGGTCCGCAGCATCCGCCACCCGGACCGCGCTGAATTGCGAGGCGGGCAGGACGACCAGCAGACCGAGCACGGCGATTGCCAGGGCTGCGGCTCGAACTTTGGTTTGGAACATGAGTCTGCCTCCAATGCTGGAAGTGTGGGGGGCTTGTCAAGCCGTAGCCAACTCTGAACTGCGACCTTGACCAGTACGGTGGAGCGGTATCTGACGCGCTCCCGGGGCGACGAGGCTTCCGCTCAAGCAACATCGGAAAAAGAAGAGACCTGGACCCGCTCAAGCGGGCACCGAGACGCTGCCGGCGTTGATGAAGGCGAAGTCCTCCAGCACGCAGGCGATCACCACGATGGCGCCGGTGCACGGGCCGTAGGCGTCCACCTTCTGGTCGACGCGGAAGGTGTAGTCGCCGGCCGCGGTGCCCAGGTAGAAGTTGAACTTCCCGTTGCCGCCCGCGCCGCCGGGGCCGCTCCACGAAACCTGGGACGTGCTGACGCCCAGGGGGCTCACGAAGTCCATCGGGAACACGCACACCGCGACGCACACGAACTTCAGGAAGTCGAAGTCGAAGAAGATGCCATAGAGCCGCGCGGGCGCGCTGAAGCCGATGCTCGCGTCCTGCACGAGCTTGGCGCCCACGGTCGCCGGCGCCATGCCTTGCTGGACCTGGATGTCGGGGTGGCCGTTGTTGAACTCGGGGTCCGCGGCGAGCAGCCCGCTGCCGGCGTTGGCCACGGCGCTGCCGGCTGCGGTGCGGACCTCGAGGTCGGTGCCGGAGCCGCCGCCGCCCCAGAGCACGAAGTAGTACGTGCCAGGCGCCACGTCCGCCAGGGTCAGGCCGAGGCAGACGAAGTTGCACGCCGCGTCGCCGGCGGAGGTGCGCGCGTTCACGTCCGCGTTCACCGGCGCGGGGCCGGCCGTGGGCGTCAGGATCAGGCGGTTGGGCGAGAGCAGGGCGGTGAACACGAAGCAGAAGATCGGTTCGCCCGCGCCGTCGGTCTGGCAGGCCCCAGCCCCGGCCGCGCCAGCGGTGGCAGGGCCGGTGGTGTAGAGGTCCACGGCGATGGTGCTCGTGGCCGTCTGGACGACCTTCACGCCCCAAGCGCCCGCCGCGCCCCCGCTGGCCGAGAGCACGACGGGGATGGCATCCTCGTGAAAGGCGCTGGATGGGAACGCCCCCAGCGAAGCGGTCAACAGCAAGGCGGTGGTCAGAATGGGTACGCCGAAGCGCATGGATTTGCCTCCCGGGCCGCGCAGGGCTGCAGCCGCGCTTAAGGGTTGCCTGGAGTGTCATGGACGCCCTGCGCCCCCGCGGCAGCCTTTTGCGCTCTCCCGCGCATCGCGGGCCCATGCTCCCGCGCGGCGTCGCGGTCCGCGTCGTCGAGGGCGATCTCCTCCAAGTCGCGCTGGACGGCCGCGGCGCGATCGTGAACCCGGCCAACGCGCACGGCGTCATGGGTGGCGGCGTCGCGGGCGCGATCCGGCGCGCGGGCGGGCCGGCCATCGAGGAGGAGGCGCGCAAGCGCTCGCCCATCGCGCTCGGCGCGGCGCTGCTGACCACCGCTGGGACCCTGGCCTTCCACGGCGTCATCCATGCTCCGACCATGGTGCACCCGGGCGGCGACGCGGACGCGCAAGCCGTGCGCGAGGCCTGCCGCGCAGCGGTGAAGCTGGCGCACGCGGAGCGCCTCGACAGCTTGGCCTTCCCGGGCATGGGCACCGGCACCGGCGGGCTCGAGCCGACCAAGGCCGCCCGCGCCATGCTGCGCGGCATCGCGGAAGGCCTGCGTGACGCTGGCGCGCCGCCGCCGACCGCGGTCGTGCTCGTCGCGTACGACGATCGGCTGCGCGCTGCCTTCGAGGAAGCGCTGAGGTTGGAAGAAGTCCCGAGCGCTGGCGCGCCGCCCTGAGGGGGTTGGTACGAGGGGGAAGCGAACGCGGCGGCGCACCGCGCTTGGGCTTGCCGCTGCAACGGCGCGCGCGGATTTGGGCATTCTCGTCAGGTTGTCTGCAACGTCGCGTCGTGGTGGCACGAAGGCTCGCTTCGCTGGCGAATCGTCTGCCGACGCTTGGACCAGGCCTCGAAAAACCGAGGAGCGGGGCGCGCAGCGTTGAGGGAGAGAGGGGGTCGCGCGCGCCCCGGCCCCTGTCGTTTCGAGCTAGGAGGCGCGGCGCCTTCACGGTTCGCGTTTCCCCACTTTGCACGTCGAACATGGCCGGGGCCGCGCGCGACCGGTTGTGATTGGCCCGCCACCACGGCGCGGTGTTCCGCGAGGATTGGCCAGGTCCATTCCCCGCAATCTCAGGCTTGGAGGTGCTCCAAGACGTCGAACTTCGTCAGGATGCCGATCAGGTGCTCGCCGCGGCGCACCAGCACGGCATGGTGCTTCCGCAGCAGCTCCGTCGCAGCGGGCACCGGCGATGTCTCGTCGAGCGCCGGGAGCGGCTCGCCCATGTGCTTGCCCACGGGGTAGTCGAGGATGATGCGGTTCTCCAAGGCCTTGGTCGCAAGCTCGACCTCGCTGACGGTGCCGACGCTCTGACCCTTCTCGTCCACCACCGGCAGCTGGCTCACGCCGATGCGGTTCATCAGCTCCAGCGCGTCCTTGACCTTGTCCATCGGCCGCACGCTCACGAGCGGCGGAATCTCGCTGCCCTTGCGGCTCAGCATGGCGCCGATGGTCATCTCCTGGCCGAGGAAGGCGTTGTCGCGCATCCAGGTGTCGTCGTAGAACTTGCTGAGGTAGCGCTCGCCCGTGTCCGGCAGCAGCACCACCACGACCTTGTCCTCGCCCAATTGCTCGGCGCGCACGTACTTCAGCGCGCCGGCGATGGCCGAGCCCGCGCTGCCTCCTTCGAGCAAGCCCTCCTCGCGCGCGAGGCGCCGCGCCAGCAGGAAGGCCTCGCGGTCGTCGGTCCGGACGACGGTGTCGATGTACTTCCACCAGAGCGCCTTGGGCACGAGGTCCTCGCCGATGCCCTCGACCTTGTAGGTGCGGAACGTCTTGCCGATGACCTTGCCGCCGCTGTCGAAGAACTCCTTGAGGATGCTGCCCTCGGGATCCACGCCGACGATCTTCACGCTCGGTTTCTGCTCCTTCAGGAACTTGCCGACGCCGCTGATGGTCCCTCCCGTGCCGACGCCGCACACGAAGACGTCGATCTTGCCGTCGGTCTGCTGCCAGATCTCGGGGCCGGTGGTCTTGTAGTGCGCCTCGGGGTTGGCCTGGTTGTCGTACTGGTTGGGGTACACGCAGTTGGGGGTTGTCTGTTGGATGCGCCTCGCGACGCTGTAGTAGCTGCCCGGGTGCTCGGGCGGCACGGCCGTGGGGGTCACGATCACGTCCGCGCCGTAGGCGCGCAGCAGCCGCACCTTCTCGTAGGCCATCTTGTCGGGCATCGTGAACACGGCGCGGTAGCCCTTGATCGCCGCCACCAGCGCCAACCCCACGCCCGTGTTGCCGCTCGTGCCTTCGACGATGGTGCCGCCCGGCTTGAGTTGGCCCGCGCGCTCCGCAGCCTCGACCATGTCGAGGGCGATGCGGTCCTTCACGCTGCCACCTGGATTGAAGCTCTCGACCTTCGCCAGGATGAGGGGTCCCGGGCGCTGGCCGCGCACGACCTTGTTGAGCTGGATGAGCGGCGTGTTGCCGATGGCCTCGAGGACGTGGCGGAAGTACTGCAAGCGGCGCACCCGGCGCGGGGCCGAGCGTTTGGCGCAGGAAAAGGGTTGCGGTGGGCGGGGATGGCGCGTCCCC
>DASYRW010000169.1:0-20197 GCA_036003985.1 Thermoplasmatota archaeon | reverse complement strand
TTCGCTGACGGTGCACGCGCCTGCGTTGAGGCCGGTGAAGCTGGTGCCGGGGCTCTCCGCGCCGGCGAAGCTGCCGACGACGCAGGTGGCGCTCAGGGTGAAGTCGCTGGCCGTCTTGATGCCGCCGTTGTCGTTGACCACGTGCTTGATCACGGTCAGGCTGGCGGGCTGGATGGTGTTCGTGTACGTGCAGATCACGGTCGCGCCCGCGATGAGGTCGAAGCTCACCTGGTCGCCGACGACCGTGCCGATCGGCAGTCCGCCGCTCAGGCACGAGAGGCTGGTGAACGACCACCCGGCGGGCAAGGAGGTCTCGTCGATGGTGTGGATGCCTTGCTCGACGTTGGTGTAGGTCACCGAGCCGGTGCCCGCGACGGTGGTGATCTGCGGGTTCAGGGGCAGGTTGCCGGTGCCGTCGGTGGTGAAGCCGAAGAGGCCGTTGCCGCCGACGGTGTTCTTGACGATCTGGACCGTGCCGACGGTGATGATGGCGCTCAGCTGCACGCTGCGGTCCTGGTTGCCGCCGCTGCCGTCCACGTCGAGCACGCGCATGTGGAAGGGCGAGCCGCTGATGCTGCCGGCGCCCTTGTTGTCGCCCCAGTCCTTCTCCGAGGCGACGTGGCCGGACCACGCGATCATGACGTCGCAGCCGCCGCTCGGGCAGCTGCCGACGGTGATCTCGAAGCTGAAGTGACGCTGGCTGTTGCCGCTCGCAAGGCCGGTCTGGACGACGTTCGCGTCCATGGCCCCGAAGGCCAGGGTTTGGCCAGTGGAGGCCCAGCCCGCGATCAGGCGGCCGTTGGGGAAGTCGTTGAGGTGGAGGGCGGGCGGCACGAACAGGTTGCCGCTGTTCGCCAAGGCGGGCTGCGACGCGCTGGGGCTCGCGACCTCGCCGGGCATCGCCGGGCCCCAGACGACGTTCGCGAAGCTGCACGTCACGAGCGTCGTGCTGCCGCAGGGGTTGGACTTCTGCGTGAGGTCGAATTGGGTGAGGCGGTCGAGCGCGAAGATGCCGCCCTGGCTGAAGTCGTACTCCACCTTGACGGTGTGCGTGCCTGCGGGCAGGTCCGTGATCGCGAGGCGGTACGGAATGCCGTCGCCCTCGCGGTACTGCGAATTCGAGCCTCCGATGTTGCCGTTCACCCAAGAGGGGAAGCCGGCGAAGTCGCCGCACTTCTTGGCAAGGTTGCCAAGCGGCGGCGTGGTGACGCCGTTGCGGCACTGGTCGAGGTTGTCCCCGATCGCGGCGCTCGCGGCGCCGGCGACGGCGATCAAGACGACGAACCCGACGGTCACGTACAGCGCGGGCGTGCTCAGACGGCTCCGGGCGGATGCAGCGGACACAGGTACAGCCTCCTTCCCGATTGGCCAACAGGAATAGTCCCTTAGAGGAAACGCACCAATGGTCGGGAATAGTCCTCGCGAGATCGTGACATGTCCCAAGCTTCTGAACATTTCCAGGGGTGACGACACGCGCAGGCGATTCGGCCTACCACATTGCGGTCCGCAATCGTGCGGTGCGATGGCGGACATGGCCGTCGTGGGGGCGGGCTTCACGGAGCGCGCTCCGACGGAAACGTTTCCGTTTGCGCCTCGGCCGCTCCGCGCCGGCGGACCATACAACGTCGCGAAGTCGGCGTTGGTTCACGACGAGGAAGCTCCCGAGGGGCGGTCCAACGTTGGACGATGCGGCCCGTTCCCGAGCTGACGGAAGCCGCGTCGATGCCCCCTGAGCGGCCGAGGCGATGTCGACATGGAAAGTTCGCTCGGCGCCAGCGCGGACTCACAAAGCACCCGCGCCTTCGGCGGTCGACGGGCATGGCCGCCGGTTTCCAGGCGTAACGGCCGCCGCTAACCTCATATAGAAGCGCCCCGATGGGCGGCCGGATTCTGGAGGTCCTCGCATGGCCATGGGTGGCAACACGCCGATCATCATCCTCAAGGAAGGCACGCAGCGCGAGAAGGGCAAGGGCGCCCAGGCCAACAACATCCAGGCCGCGCGCGCGATCAGCGACGCGGTCAAGAGCGCGCTGGGCCCGCGCGGCATGGACAAGATGCTCGTGGACTCGCTCGGCGACGTCGTCGTCACGAACGACGGCGCGACCATCCTCAAGGAGGTCGACA
Source organism: Thermoplasmatota archaeon (assembly GCA_036003985.1). Classification (GTDB taxonomy): domain Archaea; phylum Thermoplasmatota; class SW-10-69-26; order JACQPN01; family JAIVGT01; genus JAIVGT01. The sequence continues at coordinate 18,073 of DASYRW010000169.1, read as the reverse complement.
TCCAGCACCCCGCCGCGAAGATGCTCGCCGAGGTCGCGAAGACCATGGACGACGAGATCGGCGACGGCACCACGACCGCGGTCGTGCTCGCGGGCGAGCTGCTCGGCGAGGCGGAGAAGCTGCTCGATGATGTGCATCCCACGATCCTCGCCGCCGGCTTCAAGACCGCGGCCAACGAGGCCGTCGCGCGCCTCGACAAGCTCGCGATCAAGGTGAGCTTCGACGACACCAAGACGCTGATGAAGGTCGCCCAGACCTCCATGACCAGCAAGGCGCCCCCTGGCTTGCGGGAGCAGCTGGCCGACATCGCGGTCAAGGCCGTGCGCGCCGTCGCGGACGCCGTCGAAGGGGGCAAGGGCTACAGCGTGGACATCGACCAGATCCTCGTCGTCAAGAAGAAGGGCGCCTCCCTCGAGGAGACCCAGATGATCCAGGGCCTCATCATCGACAAGGAGCGGGTCCACCAGGGCATGCCGAAGCGCGTCGAGGGCGCGAAGATCGCGCTGCTCAACGCCGCCTTGGAGGTGCGCAAGACCGAGGTCAGCAGCAAGATCAAGATCACCGGCTCGACCCAGCTGCAGGGGTTCCTCGACGAGGAGGAGGGCATGATCCGCAAGATGACGCAGCAGGTGAAGGCCAGCGGCGCCAACGTGGTGTTCTGCCAGAAGGGCGTCGATGACCTGGCGCAGCACTTCCTCGCCAAGGAGGGCATCTACTGCGTGCGCCGCGTCAAGAAGAGCGACCTCGAGAAGCTCGAGCGCGCCACCGGCGGCAAGATCGTGAACGCCATCGACGCGCTCACCAAGGACGACCTCGGCAAGGCCCAGCTCGTCGAGGAGCAGCGCGTCGGCGGCGACTTCCTCACCTTCGTGACCGGCTGCAAGAACCCGCGCTCGGTGAGCGTGCTGATCCGGGGCGGCAGCGAGCAGGTCGTGGACGAGGCCGAGCGGGCCCTCGAGGACGCGCTCTGCGCCGTGGGCATCGCGGTCGAGGACGGCCGCGTGGTGCCCGGCGGCGGCGCGCCCGAGACGGAGCTGGCGCTGCACCTGCGCAAGTTCAGCAGCAAGCTGCAGGGCCGCGAGCAGTTCGCCGTCGAGGCCTTCGCGCGCGGGCTCGAGAGCGTGCCGCGCGCGCTGGCGCACAATGCTGGGTTGGAGGCCATCGACGTGCTCGTGCAGATGCGCTCGGCCCACGAGCAAGGCCAGACGGCTGCCGGCATCGACGTGCTCAAGGGCAAGCCTGTCGACATGGAGAAGCTGGGCGTCCTCGAGCCGCTGCTGGTCAAGCGCCAGGCGATCCTCAGCGCCGCCGAGGCAGCCGCCATGATCCTGCGCATCGACGACGTCATCGCGGCCAAGTCCTACCAGGAGGACAAGGGCGCGCCGGGCGGCGACGCGCACGGGCACTGATCGCGGAATCCTGGCCCGGGACGTTGGTCTCGGGCCGGCAACCTTTTCTCATCACGCCAGCTTTCTCGCCGCGTGACCGTCGAGGACCGCATCAAGGAGCTGCGCAACAAGCGCGACGAGGCCCTGCAAGGCGGCGGTCAGGAGCGCATCGCCAAGCAGCACGCGGCCGGAAAGCTCACCGCGCGCGAGCGGCTCGAGCTGCTCCTCGACCCCGGCTCCTTCGTCGAGCTCGACGCGTTCGTGAAGCACCAGGTCACGCGCTTTGGGCTCGCCGAGCGGCGGCCCGCGGGCGACGGCGTCGTCGTCGGCTGGGGCAAGGTGCACGGGCGGCTGGTGTACGTGTTCGCGCAGGACTTCACGGTCTTCGGCGGCGCGCTCGGTGAAGCTCACGCGCGCAAGATCTGCAAGGTCATGGACCTCGCCGTGAAGAACGGCGCGCCGGTCATCGGGCTCAACGATTCGGGTGGAGCCCGCATCCAGGAGGGCGTCGATTCCCTCGGGGGCTATGCGGAGATCTTCTTCCGCAACGTCATGGCGAGCGGCGTCGTCCCGCAGCTGTCGGTGATCCTCGGTCCCTGCGCGGGCGGCGCGGTGTACAGCCCCGCCATGACCGACTTCACGCTGATGGTCAAGGACACGAGCTACATGTTCATCACCGGCCCCGACGTGATCAAGGCCGTCACGGGCGAGGCCGTCAGCCAAGAGCAGCTCGGCGGCGCCATGACCCACAATGCCCAATCTGGCGTGGCGCATTTCGCGGCGGACAGCGAGGCGGCCTGCCTCGAGCTGGTGAAGAAGCTGCTCTCCTTCTTGCCGCAGAACAACTTGGACGAGCCGCCGCGCCTCCAGCCCACGGATGACGCCATGCGGCGCGCCGAGGATTTGGCCGGCATCGTGCCCGACGAGCCCGACAGGCCCTACGACATCCTCGACGTGATCCATCGCGTCGTCGACAACGGAGAATTCCTCGAGGTGCAGGAGCACTGGGCGCGGAACATCGTCACGGGCTTCGCGCACCTCGACGGCCGCAGCGTGGGCGTGGTGGGCAACCAGCCCAAGGTGCTCGCTGGCACGCTTGACATCAACGCGTCCATCAAGGGCGCGCGCTTCGTGCGCACGTGCGACGCGTTCAACGTGCCCCTCGTCACGTTCGTCGACGTGCCCGGCTTCCTGCCCGGCACAGCCCAGGAGTATGGCGGCATCATCAAGCACGGCGCGAAGCTGCTCTACGCGTACAGCGAGGCCACCGTGCCCAAGCTGACGGTCATCACACGCAAGGCTTACGGCGGCGCCTACGACGTCATGTGCAGCAAGCACATCCGCGCGGACTACAACGTCGCATGGCCGACAGCTGAGATCGCGGTCATGGGCCCGGAAGGAGCCGTCAACATCCTCTACCGCGACGAGCTGAAGAAGGCCAAGGACCCCGCGGCGCTGCGCGCGAAGCTGGTCAAGGAGTACCGCGCCACCTTCGCGAACCCGTACATCGCCGCCGAGAAGGGCTACATCGACGACGTCATCGAGCCCGCGGAGACGCGCCCGCGGCTCATCCAGGCCCTCGACACCCTGGCCAGCAAGCGGGAGCCGCGGCCCGCGAAGAAGCACGGCAACCTGCCCCTCTAGCCGGACGGGTTCGTGGCAGCGGGGACTTTCCTCGACCCTTTGCGCTGCGTGTCCCTCGCGACGAGCCTGCGGAGGGGCCGCGCGTGCCGCGAGGTAAGAAGGTTTAACTACGGTTCTGTCGTACCGCCGCCCCGGCAAGGTCCGCCGCGGGGAACGGCGGTCCCAGGGAGGCAGGCACATGGAGTTCATCCGCAGGGTGCAGGAGAACGGCAAGGTCACGATCCCGAAGGAGGTCCGCGACCTCCAGCAGATCCGCGAGGGCGACTACGTCCACCTCAAGGTCGTGGCGATCGTGCACAAGGACGCCGCGGAGCCCGAGGAGGCGAACTGAATGCGCGCCTTCTCGATCTTGCTCCTGGCCCTCGTCCTCGCCCTGCCCGCGCAGGCCGCGCTCGCGGCGTTGCCGGACGCGACGGTGCCGGCGGCACCGGAGCCGCCCACCGACGTCACGTTCCCGAGCCCGATCGCGGAGCTCTTCGCGCAGCCGCCGTTCCCCCTGACGGTCGCGCCCGCGTTCATCAACCCGGCCGCGCAAGGCGCGGCGCCGCAGACGTTCACGTTCACCGTCGGCTCTTGGTTCGCGTCCGGCGGCACGCCTGTCGTCGCGGTCGTACGCATCGAGCAGCCCGCTGGCGTCACGCTGGACTGCTCCAACGTGGTCGTCCCTGCCGCGCCGGTCGCCGACGTGGGCACGGCCGCCGCGGACTTCTTCCCGGTGTGCGTCAAGCTCTACGCGCAGGAGGCGTTGAACGTCCCCGCGCAGCTCGTCTTCGTGCCCACGCTGCCCCCAGGGACGACGATGACCGTGACGGCCAAGGCGACGTACGACGCCGCCACCCAAACCCTGGCGCACGGCAGCAGCGTCCCGTGGAAGGTCGAGACCACGGGCGTCATCGTCAACGACAACATCGTCGAGGTGCGCACGAACACCGTCGCCTCGCTCGTCGACCGCGAGATGCCGGTCACGACGCTGGCCGTCGATCCGTCGTCGCCCTCGGGTGCCCATGGCTGGTACAAGACCACGCCCACGTTCACGCTGACCGCCGTCGACGGCAGCGGCGACGCGGCCAACGCGGGCATCGACACCATCAGCTGGGCCTGGACGGGCTCTACCGTGGACAGCGGCACGGGCAGCACGCCCTCGGCTATCTTGGATGGCGCCAATTCCATCGAATACTTCGCGCGCGACCTCGCGGCGCCGGCCAACGTCGAGACGCCCACGTCGAGCGGCCCGTTCCTGGTCGACCGCGTGGCGCCCGTGTTCGGCGCGACTGGCGACGTCGAGAAGGAGGGCAACGCGCTCGGCGGCTTCCTCGGCCTCATGGCGCCCGGCGCTACCGACGCGACGTCGCTCGTGGACACGGTCGCGTGCGACGCGTCCGACACGACGCTCTTCGCCGTCGGCACCACCACGCCGGTCAGCTGCACCGCGACCGACATGGCCGGGAACACGGCCCTTGCCAGCTTCAACGTCCACGTCGTGGACACCACCGCCCCCGTGTTCGACACCGTCGCGGACATCACCGCCGAGGCCACGAGCGCCGCTGGCGCCGCCGTGGACTTCGACGCGCCCGTCGCTGACGACATCGTGGACGGCGACATCGTCGCGTCGTGCGACCCGGCGCCTGGGACCGTGTTCCCGCTCGGCGAGCCCACGGACGTGACGTGCGATGCCACCGACGTGAGCGGCAACGCGGCCAGCGTGACCTTCGCGGTCGATGTCGTGGACACGACGGGCCCCGTGCTCACGCTCCCCGACGACATCGTCGCCGAGGCGACGAGCGCGCTCGGAGCCGTCGTGGACTACGACGCGAGCGCCGAGGACGCGGTCGATGGGGTTGTGCCGATCACCTGCGAGCCGGCGAGCGGCGCGCCGTTCCCGCTCGGCGTGGCGACGACGGTGGCCTGCACCGCCGTGGACAGCCGCACGAACAGCGCGACGGGTTCGTTCCTCGTCAGCGTCGTCGACACGACGCCGCCGGCGCTCGACCTGCCGGACCCAATCACGGTGGAAGCGACGGGCGCCGACGGCGCGACCGTCGCGTTCGCCGTGTCCGCCGTGGATGTCGTGGACGGGGACGTCCCCGTCCTGTGCGATGCCGAGCCCGACGCTGCCTTCCCGATCGGCCTGACCACCGTGGCGTGCAGCTCTACCGACGCAGCTGGCAACGCTGCCAGCGGCTCCTTCGACATCGTGGTGGTGGACACGACCGCGCCGACGGTTGTCGTCGAGGACATCACGGCCGAGGCCTCAAGTGCGGCGGGCGCGCTCGTGGCTTTCTCGCCGACGGCCAGCGACGCCGTGGACGGCCCGTTGACACCGACGTGCGACGCGAGCCCCGGCACGTTCCCCCTCGGAGACACGACGGTGCACTGCACCGCGACGGACCAGGATGGCAACGTCGGCTTCGGCAACTTCACGATCTCCGTCGTGGACACGACACCGCCCGTGCTGGGCGTCCCGGCCGACTTGCCGCTTGAGGCCACGGGCCCCGGCGGCGCCATCGGCACGTTCGACGCCCTTGCGAGCGATGCCGTGGACCCCGACCCCGTGGTCACGTGTACGCCGGCGAGCGGCTCGCTCTTCGCCCTCGGCTCGACGGAAGTGAGCTGCACGGCGACCGACGACGATGCCAACGTTGCCGGCCCGTTGACGTTCACGGTCACCGTGGCGGACACGACGGCTCCGATCGTGAGCCTCACCGCGCCAGCGGCGGTCGAAGCGACCAGCGCTGACGGCGCGGTCGTCGACTACGCCGCGAGCGCGAGCGACGCCGTCGACGGCGCCCTCGATGCGGCGTGCACGCCCGCCTCGGGCTCGACCTTCGCGCTCGGCGCGACGGACATCACGTGCACCGCGACGGACGCCCATGGCAACGCGGGATCCGCGACGGCGAGCGTGACCGTCGAGGACACGGCCGCGCCGGCCATCGTCATCGACGTGGTCTCGCCCGTCGACGCGACCGGGCCTGACGGAGCGGTGGTCGTCTACACGCCCACGGCCACCGACGCGGTCGGCGTGGTCGGCGACGTCACGTGCTCGCCCCCGAGTGGCAGCGTGTTCCCCCTCGGCTCGACCGTCATCGAATGCACCGCGAGCGACGCGGCTGGCAACCCCGGAGCAGCGAGCGCGACGGTGCTCGTCGAGGACGTTTCCGGCCCCGTTGTCACGATCTCGGTCTCGTCGCCCGTCGAGGCCACGGGCCCCGGCGGCGCCGCGGTGGACTACACGGCCAGCGCGACCGACGCGGTCGACGGCCCCGTCCCAGTGGACTGCACGCCAGCAACGGCGAGCACCTTCGCCCTCGGGACCACCACCATCGGTTGCACGGCGAGCGACAGCCTGGGCAACCCCGGAGCTGCGACCGCCGACGTGCAGGTCGTCGACGCGACCCCGCCCGTCGTGACGATCGACGCGCCCTCCGTGGTGGAGGCCACGAGCGCCGCTGGCGCCGCCGTCACGTACGCGGCGACGGCCGACGACATCGTGGATGGCGCCTTCGGCGCGACCTGCGACCCGCCCGGCGGCTCCGAGTTCGGCTTCGGCGCGCACACCATCCTATGCTCGGCGACGGACGCTGCCGGCAACCTCGGTACGGCGAGCGCGACCTTCGAGATCGTGGACGGCGCGCCGCACCTGACGCTGCCGTCGGACATCGTCGCCGAGGCCACGAGCGCAGACGGCGCGGCCGTCAGCTACGTTGCCAGCGCCGACGACCTCCTGGAAGGCCCCGTGCCCATCGACTGCCAGCCCGCGAGCGACAGCGTCTTCGCGCTCGGCGCCACGGCCGTCGCGTGCTCGGCGACCGACGGCGCGGGCCACACCGCGACGGGCAACTTCCTCGTCACCATCGTGGACACGACGCCGCCCACGATCGCGCCGCAGGGCGACCTCGCGGTCGAGGCCACGAGCCCCGCCGGCGCGATCGCGGACTTCGCGGTCGCCACGAGCGACCTCGTGGACGGCGACGCCGTCGCGGACTGCACGCCCGCGAGCGGGGCCCAGTTCCCGCTCGGCGCCACGGCCGTCACGTGCGCCGCGACCGACGCGGCGGGCAACGCCGCCGCGCCCGTCGGCTTCAACCTCATCGTCGCCGACACGTTGCCACCCACGGCCACGATCCAGCTGAGCGGCACGGAGGGCTTCGCAGGGTTCTTCCGCAGCGCCGTCAGCGTCGCGCTGATTTGCAGCGATGCTACCGAGGCGGTGCTGTCGTCCGAGCTTGCCGTGGACGGCCTGCCGCAGGCCTCGCCCTTCGAAGTCGCCGCCGAGGGCGCGCACACCGCGACCGGCTCGTGCGTCTTCGACCCGAGCGGCACGTTGGACGCGACGCCCGCCACCTTCCAGATCGACACGGTCCCGCCGACCCTCGATGCGCACCCGGACGTGACGGTCGAGGCGACGGCGCTGCTGACGCCCGTGACGTTCGACCTGCCGCTCGCGAGCGACGGGGGCAGCGGCGCCGGCCCCGTGGCCTGCGAGCCGGCGTCGGGCAGCGGCTTCCCCGTCGGCACGACGGTCGTGACCTGCAGCGTGGCCGACCTCGCGGGCAACGCCGTGAGTACGGCCTTCAGCGTCATCGTGCTCGACACCACCGTTCCGGTGCTCACCCTCCCGGCCGACATCGTCGTCGAGCCGCGCAACGCGACGAAGCGCGGCGCGGTCGTGGACTTCGCAGCGGACGTCTCGGCGCTCGACTTCGTCGACGGGGCCCTGCCGGTCACGTGCGGCCCGCCGAGCGGCTCGCGCTTCCCCGCCGGCCTCAACACCGTGACCTGCTGGGCCGTCGACAGCTCCGGCAACAACGCGACCGGCTCCTTCACGATCCGCGTCCCCGCGAAGCACGGCGGCGGCGGGGACCCGCTGGTGGAGGAGCAGCAGGAGATCCTGCCGCCCCCGCCGCCTGCCCCTGCCCCGAGCCCGCCGAGCGCCGGCGAGCCCCTGCAGCAGACCTCGGCCACGGGCCTGCCGGCCCACATCGTGCCGCAGTCCCCTGCCCCCAGCAGCTTCACGCAGCTCCGCCAGCCCACCATCACCGCCAGCTTCGGCGGCGCGGGCGGCGTGGACACGGCGCACACCACCGTGCTGCTCGACGGCCAGCCGATGGCCAACGCCGTCGTGCTGGCGAACGGCGTCATGGCCACGCCTTCCCAGCCCCTCGAAGACGGCACCCACACCGTCGAGATCCGCACCATCGGCGGCGACGGCAAGCCCACGAGCGTGTCGTGGAGCTTCGTCGTGGACACGGCCGCGCCGCACGTGCTGCGCGTGGACCCGGCCGACGGCGCCAGCGCTGGGGCAGTGCTCACGGTGCTGGCGTCCTTCACGGACCCCCTGAGCGGCGTGGACCTCGCGACGGTCAAGCTGTTCCTGGACGGGCTGCCCGTCGCAGCCCACGTGGGCGCGGGCGAGGTCAGCTACAGCCTGGCGCAGCCCCTCGACCCCGGCCGGCACACGGCCGAGGTGCGGCTCAGCGACGCGGCGGGCAACCAGGCCGCGCAGGCCTGGAGCTTCACCGTCGCGTCGGCCGAGGCGGGCATGCCCTGGGGCCTGCTCGCGCTGCTGGCCATCGCGATCGTCGTGGTGGGCGCCGTGCTGTTCCGCGGCCACGGCGGACGCGCGCCCCCGCCGCCCCCGCCGGAGGGAGGCGACCTCGGGGCGTTCCAGCCTGCGCCGCTGGCCCCGGAAGCCGCCACCGCGCCGACGCCGCCCGCGGACGCGCCTCCGGCCGGCGAGCCCGCCCCGCCCGGCGGCGACTGGCCGCGCTGAGCCTGCCGCGGCCGCGTCCCGCTCGCCAGCCAAGCGCGGGCGGGACGCGTCCGCAGGTCATAGCGCTCAAGGGCAAACGTCAAGGCTCGGGCTCCGCAGGCCAGGCGCGAGGGAGGCAGACCATGCACCGCACCTTCGCCATGCTCCTCGTGGGCGGCCTGCTCGCGGCCGGCGCCGCGGCCGGCTTGGGCCAGTACGTGACCAGCTTCGTCGAAAGCACCGCCCAGCGCGACCCCGCCAGCCTCGCGCCGCCCGGCGCGCCCGAGCCGGGCGCGACCGCGCCCTGGCTGCGCGCCTGGGACCCGCTCGGCTACGCCAACGACGCCGCCGTGGGAGCCCGCGGCGCGTTCGAGGCTGAGAAGTCGGCCGACGTCGCGGACGCGAACGCCGCCGTGGCCATCGTGGCCCAGGCCGGCCAGACCTTCGCGGCCGGCGAGCACGGCGACCTCGCGACCTCGGTGCAGCTGCTGCTCGACGGCGACGCCGAGACCAGCGGCGTCAACGACGTCATCGCCGCCCAGCTGCCCGGGATGCGGGCGCCCACGGACGCGGTGCCGGCCTTCGGTGCGCCCGCCGCCAGCGCCCCGTCGGTGCCCGACGTGAGCCCCGCGCGCCCCACCGGCGCCCTCGCCGCGTTCCGCCCGCCCGCGGTCCGCGTGGGCGACTGGCACCCGGAGAGCGGCCTCGCAGACAGCCGCGATGCCCTGCTCGGATGGGCCGAGGGCACGAGCGCGTGGAGCTTCGTCCGCGCGGGCGAGGCCCAGAGCGACGTGCAGAGCTTCGTCGGCACCGCTGGCGCCTTCGCGGGCGCGACCGCCGCGACGGCCGCCGATGTGGCCACGAGCACCGCGGGGGCCGTCCCCGCGAGCCTGCCGGGCGCGCCCGACGCGCCCCAGCCGCCGTCCGTCCCGAACTGAGCTGAGACCATGCGCATCGGGACCCTCGCCGTCCTCGCGCTGCTCGCCCTGCCCGGCATCGTGCAGGGCGAGCCGGCGCCGCAGGACCTGGATGGTGCGTCCGCCTACGCCGCAGCGGGGGCTGGCGCCCTCGCAGGCACGGCGGGCGCGCCCGCCTGGGGCCCCGACCTCGCGCCTTCCCTTGGCCAGGCGGCCACAAGCCCCGCGCTGAGCTACGCGCAAGGCCGGGCGCTGCGGCCGGCAGGGCTCGCCATGGCCTGGTGGCTCGGCGACGCGTCCGCTTCCGGCGACGCCCACCAGGGCGCCGCGGAGCAGGACAGCCTCGCGTTCCTCGCCGCCTGGGCCGCGTGGGCCCGTGTCGCGAGCCCCTTCCCCGCGCTGCCCGAGCCGCCGCGCGCGCTCCTCGGCGCGCAGCGCCTCTTCCAAGGCGACATCGACGTCGCGACGTCGCCTCCGCTGGACGAGGTGAGCGACGCGGAGGAGCTGCGCGTCGCCGCGCGCATCGCCAGCGCCACGCCCGGCGGCCGCATCCGCGAGGCGTGGGCCTTCCTGCAGGGCCCCGAGGGGCTCTCCTCGGCCCAACTGGCTGGCGACGTCGAGGCCTGGACCGGGGCCTTCGTGGGCCTCGTGCCAGGCGAGCACGCGCTCTGGATCGAAGCGGTCGAGGACGCGCTCGGCGCGCCCGCGGCAGCCCCCGCCCTGGCGCAAGGCGCGTGGTTCGTGGGCGTCGGCCGCTCGCAGCCCGTGGGCTTCGAGGTCCGCGATGCCCTCGCGCCGTTCCTCGCAGTCGAGGGTCCCGTCCTCACCAACCTCGACACCGTCACGCTCCTCATCCGCGCGGCCGACGCCTCGGGCGTCGAGGCCCTGCGCATCCAGGCCGGGGATGGCCCCGCGGAGTGGCAGCCGGCTGCGCCCCGCGCGACCGTGCCCCTGGACCGCGACGGCGCCATCACCATCACCGTCCAAGCGCGCGACCCGGCTGGCAACGTCGCCGCGGCCGTGCTCCAGGTGCTGCGCGACACCGATGCGCCGCGCGCCATCCTCGGGGCGCCGGACGAAACCTGGCAGCGCGGCCCCGTCAAGGTCGGTGCGTGGCCGGGCGAGAGCTTCACCCCCGCGCTCGCGGCCCTGACCACCGACGGCAGCGACCCGCGCGGCGCGACCTTCCGCGAGGCGGCCGCCGTCGACCTCGCCGCGCCGGGCGTGCACGAGCTGCGCGCGGTGGCGCGCGACGCCGCGGGCAACATCGGGCCCGAGACCACGCGCACGGTGCGCCTCGACCCCCTCCCGCCCGAGATCACCCTCGTCGAAGAGCCCGCCGCCCTCGTCGCCCCGGCGCGCATCGCGCTGCGCGCGACCGACGCGCACAGCGGCGTAGCGAGCCTTGTCGCAGAGCTGCGCGATGCGCACGGCCGCACGTCGATGGTGGACCCCGCCGGCTTCGACGTGCCGGCCGGCCGGTGGACCCTCCGCGCGTCCGCGACGGACGCTGCCGGCAACGTGGCCACCCTCGAGCGCCTCTTCGAGGTCGCCGCGCCCATCGCCCTCGCTCCCGCCGTCGCGCAGGCGCCCGCGCCGGTGCCACCCGCGGAGGTCGCGACGCCGTCGCCGGCTGAAGTTTCCGCGCCGCCAGCCCCCCCGTCCGAGCCCGCGCCCGCGCCGCGCGTGGACCGCCAGCGCGCGCCATCGATGCCCGAGCCGCGCGCCCCGCCCGAGCCCGCACCCGCGCTGGAGCCCCAAGTGCCCGCGGCGCTGTCCGCCCCGCAGCCCCCGCCGCCGGCCCGCGGCCTGCTCGGCGTGCCCGGCGCGGCGCTCCCGCTGGTCGTCGCGGCGCTCGCCGGCGCGGCATGGCTGGCGCGCCGCCGCGCGTGACCCCGGAACCTTCTTGGGGCCTGAGACCATGGCGCCGCGTTGTTCAAGAAGGTCCTCGTGGCCAACCGCGGCGAGATCGCCGTGCGCGTGATCCGCGCGCTGCGCGAGCTGCGCGTCGCGAGCGTCGCCGTGCACAGCGAGGCCGACCGCGGCGCGCTGCACACCAGGCTCGCCGACGAGGCGGTCGAGATCGGGCCCGCGCCGAGCGCGCAGAGCTACCTCGCCATGGACCGCGTGCTGGAGGCGGCCCAGCGCACCGGCGCGGAGGCGATCCACCCCGGGTACGGGTTCCTGAGCGAGAACGCGGCCTTCGTGCGCCGCTGCGACAAGGCGGGCATCGTCTTCGTGGGCCCGAGCGCGCGCGCCATGGCGCAACTGGGGGACAAGCTCAAGGCGCGCGCGTTGGCGAAGCGGCTGGGCGTGCCGCTGACGCCCGGCAGCGACGGTCCCCTGGCGAGCGCGAAGGACGCGGAGAAGGTCGCGCGCCGCATCGGCTACCCGGTGCTGCTGAAAGCTGCGGGTGGGGGCGGCGGGCTGGGCATGCGCGTGGTGCGGAAGCCCGGGGAGCTCGCGGCTGCCTTGGACGCGGCGCGCGCGCAGGCGGAGGCGGCCTTCGGTCAGCCCGGTGTGTTCCTGGAGAAGTTCCACGAGCGCCCGCGCCACGTCGAGGTCCAAGTGCTCGGCTTGGGCAGCGACGCGATCCACCTGGGCGAGCGCGAGTGCAGCCTGCAGCGGCGCTACCAGAAGCTCGTCGAGGAGGCGCCCTCGCCGGCGCTCAACGCAACCCAGCGCGCGGAGGTCGCCGAACAAGCCCTCAAGCTCTTCCGCGCCGCGAAGTACGAGAACGCCGGCACGGCCGAGTTCCTCATGGCGGAGGGCGGGCTCTACTTCAACGAGGTCAACGCGCGCTTGCAGGTCGAGCACCCCGTCACGGAGATGGTGACGGGCATCGACCTCGTGCATGCGCAGCTGCGCATCGCGGCCGGACAAGATCTGGGCTTCGCGCAGCGCGACGTGCACTGGCGCGGCTGGGCCTTCGAGTGCCGGATCAACGCGGAGGACCCCTTCTCCAACTTCGCGCCATCGCCGGGCAAGATCGCGCTTCACGCGCCGCCGGCCGGCCCGGGCGTGCGCGTGGACGCTGGCGTGGAGAGCGGCAGCGTGGTGCCGGCGGCCTACGACAGCCTCGTGGCGAAGCTCATCGTGCACGGTGCGTCGCGAGCCGAGGCGCTGGCGCGGCTCCGGCGCGCGCTCGGCGAGTACCGCGTCGAAGGCGTCCGCACCACGTTGCCCTTGCACCGCGCCATCGCCGCGCACAAGGCGTTCGCGGCCGGAAAGCTGCACACGAAGTTCCTCGAGGAGCACCGCATCCTGGAGGGCTTGGAGAGGGAGCGCGCGCACGTCGCGCAGCAGCGTCGCGACCGCGTCGCGGCGCTGGCGGCGGTCATGGCCGCGAAGCCCGCGGTGCTCGCGCGGCTCGCCGCGCGCGACGCGATCCCGACCTTGGCCGCACCGCCGGATGCCTGGAGGACCGCCGCCCGCGCCGAGGGCCTGCGGAGGTGGCCGCCGTGAGGCTGCGCGTGCGCATCGACGGCGACACGCACGAGGTGGCCCTCGAAGGCGGGCGGGTCGTCGTGGACGGCCAGGCCTACAAGGCCACGGTCGAGGGCGACGGTCCCGAGTTCCAGGTCGCGCTCGGCGCGAAGCGCTTCGCGGTCAGCGTGCGGGACGGCGACGTGCGCGTCGAGGGCGAGCCACTGCCCGTGCGGGTGGAGACGCTCGCCCCGAAGGGGGTCGCGGCGAGGCGCCACGGCGGCGCGGGCCCGGTCTACCCCCCGCTCCCGGGCCGGGTCGTCGCGGTGAAGGTCCGCGCCGGCCAGGAGGTCCAGGCCGGGGAGTGCTTGGTCGTGCTCGAGGCGATGAAGATGCAGAACGAGATCCCGGCCCCCGCCGACGCGACGGTCGCGGAGGTCCGGGTGAAGGAGGGGCAGCTCGTCGAGCCCCGCGATGTCCTCGTGGTCCTCGGCTAGCCTAATGGCATTGCGTCGAGTCGAGGATCGCCGCCGGCACGCCCAGGATGTCCGTGTCGTCAGGGGTGCCGTTGGTGATGAGGCTCAGGAAGAACCCCAGCGTCGCGCTCAGATTCAGGCAGAGGACGGAGTGGCCGGCGACGGCGGCGCCTGCGCCCGCCAGCACCATCAGGCCAACCATCAGCATGACTGCATACTTCATGCGGAGACCACCTTGCGGGGCCATCCAGGGGTTGACGGAAAAACGTTTCCTGGAAAGGTCCGGCGGGTGCTTCCCTTTCACGGCCGCGACCACCACCTCTGCGCCCCGGGAAGGCTTTTCTCCCGAGGACGTCTGCACGAGGCCATGGCGATCTCGAACGTTCGCGTCGAAGAGCGCGGCCCGGCCGGCATCGTGACCGTGGACCGGCCCAAGGCCTTGAACGCGCTCGACGCCGCGACGCTGCAGGAGCTCCGCGCCGCGGTGGCCGACCTCGGCGCGAAGCGGGGCTTGGCCGGCATCGTCGTGCAGGGCGGCGGCGAGAAGGCCTTCGTCGCCGGCGGCGACATCGGGGCCATGGCCACGATGGCCCCGCTGGAGGCGCAGCGGTACAGCGAGGAAGGCCACGCGCTGCTGCAACAGATGCTCGCCTGCCCCAAGGTGACGGTCGCGGCCATCCAAGGCTACGCCCTCGGCGGCGGCCTCGAGCTGGCGTTGATGTGCGACCTCCGCGTCGCGAGCGAAGAGGCGCAGCTCGGGCTGCCGGAGGTGAGCCTCGGGGTGATCCCGGGCTTCGGTGGCACGCAGCGGCTGCCGCGCATCATCGGGGAAGCGCGGGCGAAGGAGCTCATCCTCACGGGCGAGCGCGTCCCGGCCGCGCGCGCGCTGGAGCTGGGGCTCGTCAACAGGGTGGTGCCGCGCGCCCAGCTGCTCGACGCGGCGCTCGACTACGTGGAGCGCGTGGCGAAGCATGGGCCGCTGGCGGTGCGCATCGCCAAGGACGCGGTGCAGCGCGGCCTCGACCTGCCCCTCGGAGCTGGCCTGGCCCTGGAGGCGCGCGCCTTTGCGACCACCTTCGCGACCCGCGACCAGCGCGAAGGCATGCAGGCGTTCCTCGAGCGCCGGCCGCCGACGTACGAGGGCCGGTAGGTTCGGCGTGTTCGGTCCCCTCCTCCCGTCAGGCTCAAGCCCGATGCGGGAGCATCCCCCCGAGGGCGGGCGGGAGTCTCGAACATCGTGCCCGCTCGGCGCCGCGTCGGCGCAACCCTCAAACCGTGGCAGCCCTTCTCCCGCCCGTGGAGCCGGCCGCGCCTGATCCGCTGCTCGACGCGCTGCGTCGCTTGTGCGCCGAGCGGATCGCGCCGATGGCGCAGCAGCTCGACCGCGAGCAGCGCTTCCCCGACATCCACCTCCAGGAGCTGGCGAAGCTCGGCGTGATGGGGCTCGCGGTGCCGCGGGAGCAGGGTGGCTTGGGCCGCGACACGGCCACGTTCATGGCGGTGATGGAGGAGCTCGCCGCGGCCTGCGCCTCCACGGCCATCACGTGGGGCGTCCACGCCAGCGTCGCGACACATCCCATCGTGGAGTTCGGCAGCCCTGAACAGCAACGCCATTGGCTGCCGCAACTGGCGCGCGGCGAGCGCCTCGGGGCCTTCGCGCTCAGCGAGGCGGGGAGCGCGAGCGACGCGGCGGGCAGCATGAGCGCGACGGCCGTGCGCCGCGGCGACGAGTACGTGCTCAACGGCCAGAAGGTGTGGATCACCAACGCCGCGCATGCGGGGCTGCTGATCGTGATGGCCAAGACTTCGCCGGAGCTGCGCGCGAGGGGCATCAGCGCCTTCATCGTGCCCCGCGAGACCCCGGGCGTGACCGTGGGCAAGCACGAGGACAAGCTGGGCCTGCGTGCCAGCGAGACCAGCACGCTGCACCTCGACGACGCGCGCGTCCCCGCCGCCAACTTGCTGGCCGGCGAGGGGGATGGGTTCAAGATCGCCATGCGCGCCCTCGACGCGAGCCGCATCGGCGTGGGAGCGCAGGGCGTCGGCCTCGCGCGCGCGGCCCTCGCGCACGCGGTCGCGTGGGCGCGCGACCACCCCCAGGGCCAGGGCGTGCAGTTCCAGCTCGCGGACCTGGCCGCGCGCCTCGACGCCGCGCGCATGCTCGTGCAGCGCGCCGCGGCGCTGCGGGATGCGGGCCAAGCCTTCACGCGCGAGGCCAGCATGGCCAAGCTCTTCGCGACGGAGCTGGCCGTGCGCGCGGCGAGCGTCGGCGTGAGCCTGCGCGGCGAGGCGGGCGTCCTCGAGGGCGATGCGGAGCGCGTCTTCCGCGACGCCCGCGTGACCACGATCTACGAGGGGACGAGCGAGATCCAGCGCGTCGTCATCGCGCGCCACCTGGGGCTTCCGCCGTAGCGCAGGCTGGGAGGAGAACGAGAGCGGGGAAGAAGGGGAGGGGAGGCTTTCTACGGAAGAAGACCTGTTCGTTCCCCGCTCGCGCCTGCTTCTGCGTGCGTGCGCATAAGCCCGCGCACCGTGGCCCCCTGCCCGTCCCACCAAGCGGGCGCGACGGGCGGAGCCCCTTCGCCCACAGTCCCCGCAACGGCCGCGCGTGCGCCCCACGGCCGATGCGCCCCGAGCGGCCGCGCTCAGGCCCGTTCCGAAGCGAGCAGCTCGCGCACCGCGCCCTGGAGGGGATCGCGCGGCGCGCCGAAGTAGGCCACGGCCTTGCAGCCGCCCCACGTCGCGGGGTCGCCCGGCTTCAGCTCCCCAGGGCCGATGGTGGCGAGACGGTCCTTCTCCTGGCCGAAGCGCGCGCCGTCCCAGATCTGGGCCAGCGTCGCGCGGCGCACGTTGCCCACCGGGACGGGGATCATGCGGCACGGGACGACGTCCCCGTTCGCCTTGACCGCGAAGCTGCTCAGCCCGGCGGTGCACGAGTACACGACCTCGACGCCCGTCGCGGCTTCGCCGGGCGCGCGCGTCGCGGTCTTGAACATGCGGTCCAGGATCGGGTCCTGGCTGCTCATCACCAGGTCTGTGTGCATGTGCGCGCGCAGGTCGTGCACCGCTTGCTTGAACTCCGCGCCGTTGGTGATGAGGTTCGCGTGCAGCCTGCCCCTGCCGACCGGCAGCATGCGGTTGACGCTCACGTACTTGACTCCCAGCTCGCGCGCGAGGGCGAGGAACCGGGGCATCTCGTGGTAGTTGAGCTTGTTGAGCGTGAGGTTCACGGCCGTGATGGCCCCTGCGGAGCGCAGCGTACGCACGCCGCGGAGCGCGCCCTCGAACGCGCTCGGCCCGCGCAGGCCGTCGTGGCTCGCGGCCGTGGCGCCGTCGAGGCTGACGCTCGCGACCACGCGCAGCTCGCGCAGGCGCGCCGCCGTGTCGGGCGTGACGAGCAGGCCGTTCGTCACGAGGAACATGATGAGCCCGCGGGCGCGGCCGTGCGCGAGAACCTCGAACAGGTCGGGCCGCAGCATCGCCTCGCCCCCGCTGCCCACGGTCACGACGAGGGTCCCGAGGTCGGCGCACTGGTCCAGGATGCCCGTCAGCTCGGCCGTGGTCAGCTCGTCCGGCTCGGCGGGGCCCGCGTCGGCATAGCAATGCTTGCAGCGCAGGTTGCACTGCTTGGTGAAGTCGAGATCGACGTTGCTGAAGCGCTTGCCATCGACCGCGCGGGCGAGGTCCATGCGTTCCGTCCCAGCGAGGCCCTCAGCGGTTGACCTCATCGAGGAGGTCGCCGGTGAGGGCGATGATGTGGCCACAGTAGACGAGCAGCACGGCTCGACTTCCCCCGGCCAAGCACACCCCTCTTAAGCCTGATGAAAGTTCCGAAAGGGGGAATTTCCCAAGGTGAACATGTCCATATGGCCCGAAGGTGCGGTTGGCCAAGATCGACTTTCCGTCGCCGGCTAACAAGCAAAGGCCGTTTGCCGGCCGAGGCCGGCCTGCGTGGACAGCCAATCCCCAGGAGCGCGGCTCCTCTTCGTGCCGCGCGAGGACGCCGACCTGCGGCGCGTCGTGCTCCAGGAGACCCGCTCGCTCCTGCTCGAGCTGCTGAAGAAGCCGCGGGCGGACAAGCCCGGCTGGGCGGTCCAGGAGCTGGCGCGGCGCCTCGGGTGCACGACGCAGAACGCGCACCACCACCTCAAGATCCTCGAGGAGCGGGGGCTGGCCCGTGTCGCGTTCACCGAGCCCACCCACGGGATCCCTCGCCAGTACTGGACCACCGACATCGCGCACGTCTACACCGACATGGCCGCCGACGACAAGGCGGCGCTGGCGCTCGACAAGGCGCGGGCCCACCACGTGGCGCCCGGCGCCGACGACGCGTACTTCCAGCGGCACTTCGAGGCGCTCCGGCACCTCGGCGCGCCCGTCGCGTCGGACCTGCAGCCCGACGTGGCGGCCTTCTACCGCCGCGAGTCGGCCCTTTTTGGACGCGAGCTGGCGCGCATGGAGCCGCGCCTGCGC
>DASYRW010000168.1:0-5380 GCA_036003985.1 Thermoplasmatota archaeon | reverse complement strand
CCGTAGGTGATGGCGTCGAACAGCTCCGCCGCTTCGGCCGGGGTCGCGACGGGCTGGTAGATGGGGTGCGTCGCGCCGAGCGCGTCGGTGAGCAGCGCACGGTTCGTGCGGGCTTGGAAGTCGATCCACACCTCGTGCTGGGGCCAGAGGCTGTCGACGCACCGGTGCGCGATCCACTCTGCGAAGCTCTCGTTGAGCCAGAGGTCGTCCCACCAGCGCATCGTCACGTCGTTGCCGAACCACTGGTGGGCGAACTCGTGCCCCACGACGAGGGTGATGTCGCGCTCGTCCTTCCAGCTGGCGGTCTTGGGATCCATGAGCAGGCGCGAGGCGCGGAACACCACCAGGCCGGCGTTCTCCATGGCGCCGAAGCTGAAGCTCGGCACCGCGATCTGGTCGTACTTGCCGAAGCGGTAGGGCACGCCGAAGTACGCGTTGTACCAGGGCAGCATGCGGGCTGCGGCGTCGCGCGCGCCCAAGCCCAACGATGCCTTGCCCTCCATGGCCCACACGCGGAAGGGCACGCCCGCGGCCCGGGTCTCGGGCGTGCTGGCGAACTTGCCGATCGCGACCGCGGCGAGGTAGGCGCTGATCGGCGGCGTCGCGGCGAACTGCCACGTGATCCAGCCGTCGGGATCGGTGCGCTTGCCCGTGAGCGGGCCGTTGGCGAGCACCGCCATGCCAGCTGGCGCGGTCACGCTCCACTGCAGCGTGGCCTTGAACGCGGGCTCGTCCCAGCAGGGGAAGACCGCGCGCGCGTCGGTGGCCTCGCATTGCGTGACGAGGCACTGCTCGGCGCCGTCCTTGCTGAGGTAGAGGCCCTGCATGCTCGTGGACACGGGCGCCTCGTAGGCCAGCTCGAGCACGGCGAGGCCCGGCTGAAGGGGCGCGGCGAAGCGCAGCGTCGCGCTCTCCGTGTCGGGGTGCAGCTCGGCCGTGCCGTCGATGCGCGCGCCTTGCTCCGCGGCCACGCTGGTGAAGGTCATGCCGCGCGCGTGCAGCTCGATCTCCTGCGTCGCCTGCGCGAGCTCGACGTCGATGCGCGCGCGGCCCTGGAAGCGCGCCTCGGAGGGCGACGCGCGCAGCTGGATCACGTAGGCGCGCGGGCGCACGGTGTCGGGCAGGCGGTGGGCCTTCGCGGGCATGGGGCCGGCACGCGCGCCGGGGCATTTGGGCTTGTCGCCGGCGCCCCGTTGCATCCTCGCACGGGTCCACGTCGTGCAGCCAGCGTGCGCGCGCTCTGGGGATCATGGCCGGCGGCGCCAGCCTGGATCGGCGCGGCGCGCCGGTTTCGTGCCTGCCTCGCTGGAGAGCCTGGCCAGCAGGGGCGCACAGAGAGACCTCAAGCTTGCTGCGCCGATGGGCGCCCGGTGACCGCGTTCACCCGGCCGCGGCGCTCCCCGCCGCGGCCTCCCTCGCGCTGCTGGAGCAGCGAAGCAAAAACGCGCGCGTCCAATGGCCCGTCGCGGGGCGCGCCGGCGCGCGGGCGCGGGAACGCGAATCGCACTACTTCTTGATGTGCTTCTTGTTGAGCACCGACGTCATCTGCAGCATGTCCAGCGGCTTGTCGCCCAGCACCGCCTTGAGCTTCGC
Organism: Thermoplasmatota archaeon; assembly: GCA_036003985.1. Lineage (GTDB taxonomy): Archaea > Thermoplasmatota > SW-10-69-26 > JACQPN01 > JAIVGT01 > JAIVGT01. Next base: position 3,787 of record DASYRW010000168.1, on the reverse strand, counting down.
GTCCACCTCGGGGTGGATCATGCGGCCCTCCTGGGCGCCCTTCGTCTTCTTGATGTGCTCCCAGATCTTCTTCGTGATCTCCGTGCGCGGCGCCTCGTTCTTGCCGATGATCGCCGCAAGCTCGGGGCTGACCTTCACCGGTTGGGACAGGGCGGTGTTGCGGGCCATGCGGCCGCAACCCCCCACCCAAGACATAAGCGGATAGGTTTCGATCGGGCCTTCGGGCCGCGTGAACCGCGGTCGGGCGCCCTGCCGCGCCGCGGGCGAGCCTTTCCAGAAAGCACGCGCGGGGCGAGCCGCCACGCGCTCGTCTCGTGCACCGAGGCCGTCGGCGTCAACCTTGCGAGGCGCGCGACGGGGCCATGGCGGCGCCGAGCCGCGCCGGCGGCAAGGCTGCGGCCCAAGCCAACGCACCGGGGAGACGTTGGCGCAGTCACCTCGGAGGCCGGCCCGCGCCACGCGGCCGGCGCAATGGCAGACGACCTGCGTGCGCGCGCAAGGGGAAGGCCCTTTCACAATCGCAACTCCCGGGCTCAGGAGGGCGTCCGCGGCGCAGCGCGCGCGCCCGGGGCTGGGACGCTGACCAGGCTCGCAAGCAAGCCTTCTTGAGCGCCTGCAGGCCTTCTGGCGCGGAGGCTTGCCCATGCTCCGTCTCGCCGCCGCCGCGCTGCTCGCGGCCCTGCTCGCCGCGCCCGCCCTCGCCGTGATCCCCGCGGATCCGATGCCGGTGTTCCCCGAGGGCCGCGTGCCCGCCGAGATCGTCGTGGGCTTCCACGGCGCGCTGCCACGCTCGCTCGACGCCTGGGCCCTGGATCAGGGTGGGCAGCTCCTGCTCCACGACGACGCGATCGCGTGGGCGAGCCTGCGCTTCCCCACCGAGGCCGCTGCCGACGCCGCCATCGCGCGCGCGCTGCGCGACCCCGCGGTGCGGTACGCGGAGCACGACGCGTACGTGAGCGTTGCACAAATTCCCACGCCGCTCGACCCGAACGATCCGCTCTACGGCCAACAGTGGGGGCCGCCCGCTATCCGCCTCCCCTTCGCATGGCAGCTTCAAACCGGCAACCACGCCGTCAAGCTCGCGATCTTGGACACGGGACTCTACTTCGCCCACCCCGACATCGCGCCCAACGTGTGCGGGCCGCACGCCAGCTTCATCACAGGCCAGACGGTCGATGACGGCTTCGGCCACGGCACGCACGTCGCGGGCATCGCCGCGGGCGTGACGGACAATGGCATCGGCATCGCGGGCGCGAGCCAAAGCTGCATCATGGTCGGCAAGGTGCTGGGCAACTCGGGCAGCAGCGTCGGCACGAGCGTCGCCGCCGGCATGGTGTGGGCGGCGGACAACGGCGCCGACATCATCAGCATGAGCCTCGGACGGCCCGACCTCCTCCAGACGACGGCCGACGCAGCCGCCTATGCCTGGGGGAAAGGCGTGCTCATCATCGCGGCCGCGGGCAACAACGGATGCGGCGGGGGCATGCTGTACCCTGCGCTGCTCGACGAGGTCGTCGCGGTCGCGGCGCTGACCAGCCCGGGCCTCAACACCGCCAGCTTCAGCAGCTGCGGCCCGGACATGGAGGTCGCCGCCCCCGGCGAGGCGGTCCTCGCGACCTTGCCCCCTTGCACGGGCGGCGTCGCGCTCTGCAGCAACTCGCTCTACGGCTCGCTGAGCGGCACGAGCATGGCGACGCCGTACGCGGCGGGCGTCGCGGCGCTGATCAAAGCCCAAAATCCGGGCCTCACCAACTTTGAACTCCGCTGCGCCCTCGACCTCAGCGCCGACGACATGGTGTTCCCCACCGGCGCGCCGCTCATGCTCCCCGGGCGCGACGAGCGCACCGGTTGGGGCCGTGTCGACGCCGCCTCGGGCGTCGCCCTTGCGACGGCGTTGACCGCTCCAGGCGTGCGCGACGCGTTCACCCAGGCATGCACGGCGCTCGAAGACGAGATCATGCACTGAGGCTGGCCCTGAGAGAGCGCGGAGAACCGCGCCTTCGCGCGGCCGAGGGTTTCCGAGCATGCGCTCCCTGTTGCTGCTCCCGCTCGCGCGGGTCCAAGCGCTCGGCGCCACGTGGGACCAAGCCTGCCTTGCGGGCGCCGCAGCCATCATGTACAGAGCCTCGCACGGGGGTCCCGCGCGACCCCCAACCTTTTTCCTTCTTGCTGGCCTAGCGGCCGCGATGCGCGCCGGCGACCTCGTGGAGTTCAAGCCGGGCAGCCATGGCATCGGCGCGCCGCAGAACTTCGGCATCTACCTCGACCGCGTGAAGCACAAGGGCGAGTTCTACGTCGTGCTCTGGACCGTGAAGGGCAAGCTGGAGATGAAGCGCGAAGCCTTGACCAGCCGGCAGCTCAGCGCGCGCATCGACGGCGAGCTCGACGACGCGACCCTCAAGAGCAGGCTCACGCAGCTGCTGAAGGACATGCAGAAGGGCAAGCTGAAGGAGGAGCAGCGCTTCACGGGCGAGCTCACGGACAAGGACCTCTGGCGCAGCGCCAGCGGCGCGAGCGACGCCACGAGCGCGGAGATGCTGGCGAGCACGCACTTCGGCCAGGGCGCGTCTCGTTCCCAGGTCGAAGCGGTGCGCAAGGCCCTCGAGAGCTGCAGGCCAGGGGTGGGGTACTTCCAGCGCGCTCCCGGGAGGGAGGAGCGGTGGGTGCCCATCGCAGTCGACGCGTACAAGACCGCGAAGAAGGAGATCGAGCAGTTCTACGCGCTGCGCAAGAAGCTCGTGAAGGAAGAGTTGATCGAGGAGGAGGGCTGGGACGAGCCGCGGCGGGTCTACCGCGGCGTCCCGTTCTCCGAAGCGGGCTTGACCGACGAGGACCGCGCGCGGCTCGCGCAAGCGGAGCGCGTCATGGCGGGCTTTGTCCTGCACGACCGCGACCTCGGGCCCGAGACCCTGGGCGGCAGCGGCATCCACACCATCGACGGCTTCGGCCTCTTCGATTGGTGCCGCTGGGTCGCGAGCGACTGGCTGGGCGGCGCCGTCGCCGGCATCAGCAGCACGCTCGTCGAGTTCCTGGTCGAGAGCGGCCAGTGGACGGAGCACCAAGCCCTCGAGATGGTCGCTCGGCGCAAGGTCTTGGCGCACCCCGACTTCGCGTGGGACACGCCCGCGCAGGTGGAGAAGGAGGCCGCGCGCTTCACGCAGGAGAGCGTCGCGGCGGCGGTCGAGGGGCGATGGGACCTCCGGCAGGGCCACGCTTGCTACACGATCGACCCTCCCGACGCGAAGGACTTCGACGACGCGGTCGCCGTGGACTTCCACGCCGACGGCAGCGCGGCGCTGTGGGTGCACATCGCCGACGTGTCGCATTACGTCCAGCAGGGCACGCAGCTCGACGAGCACGGCCGCCGGCGCGCGACGAGCGTGTACCTTCCGGTCAAGGTGCTGCCGATGCTGCCCCACGCGCTGAGCGACGACCTCTGCTCGCTGCGCGCGCAGCGCGACCGGCTCGCCCTCACGGCCAAGCTCACCTACGACGCGCACGGCACGATCATCAAGGAGGAGTTCGGCGAGAGCATCATCCGGGTCGCCGAGAACAAGCACTACGGGCAGGTCGATGCGGCCATCCAGGCCAGCGAGGAGCCCTTCGCACGCATGGAACAGTTCGCGCGCCTGCTGGGCCGCAAGCGGCGCGGGCTGGCCCTCGAGATGGTCGCGCGGCGCAAGGTGCTGGCCCATCCTGACTTCGCGTGGGAGACGCCCGCGCAGGTGGAGAAGGAGGCTGCGCGGTTCACGCAGGACAGCGTCGCGGCGGCGGTCGAGGGCCGATG
>DASYRW010000167.1:0-10326 GCA_036003985.1 Thermoplasmatota archaeon | reverse complement strand
GCGAGGCCCGCCGCTACCGGCCCTTGCGCCGCCGCCCCGCGCGCCGCCTCCGCGGCGCGGCCGCGGCTTCCTTCGGCTTCCACGTCTTGACGACGGGCCGGCGCAAGGGGTGGAAGTCCCGGTCGCCGCTCACGACCCCGGTCCGCAGCGCGAGCGCGAGGGCCACAACGGGCGCATCGGAGGGGTCTGCGATCGCCTTCAGGGCCTCGGGCAGCCGGCCTGCATAGGCGGTCTCCTCGATCCATTCCACGGGCAAGGCGGCGAGGGCCGCTTCCCATTCCCCGTCGGTGTAGCCGAGCTTCTCGCGAAGGACGCGCTCCAGCTCCGCGCGGACCGTCGCGGGCGCGTACAGCTCCAATGCTCCCTCGATGGCGAGGACGAGCAGCTGACCCGGCGACGATGCTGGGTCGTAGACTGCGGAGAACAGGACGTTCGTGTCGATGACGAGCTTCACGCGACCAAGTCCTCGAAGCGCACGCCCTGGTCGCGCAGCTTCTGGCGGAAGACGGCGGACGCCTCGAGCAGCTTCGCCTTGCGGTACTCCGTGAGCATGCGGTCGAGGAGTTGGTCCATGCTCCTCGATCCCTCGTCGATCTTCAGCCGCATGAGCCGCTTGCGCGTCTCTTCGGACACGGCGATGGTGGTCGGCATGTCGTCATGATTCTATAGAAATACGGAACCATATACTTGTCGGCGATCCCTCCGGAGATCGATCGGGCGCTCACCGCAGCGCGTCGCGCAGGCACTCGCCCGTGAGGTCCAAGGCCAGGTCCACCTGCTCGCGAGTCACGATCAGCGGCGGCGCGAACCGCAGGCTGCTCTTGCCGCAGCCCAGCGTGACCACGCCGCGCTTCCACAGCAGCTCCTCGACGGCGTCGCGCGTCTTGGGGTCGGGCTTCTTGCTGGACTTGTCCTTCACGAACTCCAGCGCGCCCATGAGGCCCAGGCCGCGCGCGTCGCCCACGCCCTCGAACTTGGCGGGGAACTCCTTCAGCCGCTTGAGCATATGCTCCCCGACGCGGGCCGCGTTCTCCACGAGGCGCTCGTCGCGGATCACGTCCATGCTGGCCATCGCCGCGGCCATGACCACGGGGTTGCCGCCGTAGGTGTTGCTGTGCGCGCCGTTGGCACCCCAGTCGAGCTCCTTGCGGAACACGATGGCCCCCATCGGCATGCCGCTCGCGACGCCCTTGGCGGTGATGAGCACGTCGGGCGCGACGCCGCTGTGCTCGACGGCCCAGTACTTGCCCGTCCTGCCGTTGCCGGTCTGCACCTCGTCGGCCAGCAGCAGGATGTCGTGGTGCTTCGCCAGCTTGGCGAGTCCGCCCAGGAAGGGCTTGGGCGGCACGACGTAGCCGCCCTCGCCTTGGACAGGCTCGACGAGGATCGCGCCGCACTCGCTGGGGGGCACGAGCGCATCCAGCACCTGGGTCTCGATGTAGTCGAGGGCGCGCTGGCTCAGCTCGTCGGGGTCGTCGTAGCCGTCGATGCCCCACACGTTGCGGTACGGGTTCGGGAAGGGCACGTGCGTGGCGCCGGGCAGCAGGGGGAAGTACCGCTCGCGCTGCACGCGCTTGCTGGCCGTGACCGCAAGAGCGCCGAGGGTGCGGCCGTGGAAGGCGCCGTGGAACCCCAGCACCTGGGGCTTGCGGGTGCTCCACCGGACGAGCTTCAGCGCCGCTTCGACGGCCTCGGTGCCGCTGTTGGTGAAGAACACCTTCTTCGCGCCCTTGCCCGGCGCGACCTCGACGAGGCGCTCCGCGACTTGGACCTGGAGGTCGTAGTAGAAGTCCGTGCCCATGAAGTGCAGAAACTTGCCCGCTTGCTCCTGGATCGCTTGGACCACGCGCGGGTGGCTGTGGCCCGTGCTGACCACGGCCCCCGCGCTGCAGAAGTCGATCCACACCTCGCCGTCCACACCGTGGAGCCACACGCCTTCGGCGCGCTCGATGGCGACGGGGGCGGTCTTGGTGGAGGTGGCCAGGAAGCGCTCGTCGCGCGCGACGATGTCCTGGGCCTTGGGGCCCGGCACGGCCCCCGGGACGCGGGGCGCATTGGCGCCGGTCGCCCCGCTGCTCCGCTTCTTGCTGACCGTGGCCATCGACAACCCTCGCGCTGCTGCGAGGTAGGCGCGGCCGCGGTTTCAGGGTTGCGGAAGCGGCGGTCCGCGGCCGAAAGCGCGGGAATCCGCGCGCTTCGGCGAGCCCGGCTGCGAGCCCCGCATGCGCGCCTGCGAAGACCGCCGACGCGCCGACGGGGAGCCGGGGAATTCGTCGCGGCGATCGCGGCGCCGTCGGGCCGCAGGGCCTTGCGGCGCTCCGGGTCAGAGGCCGTAGCGCTCGGGGCGCAGCCGGCGGGACCCGCGGCGGCAACCCTGGCCCTTTCAGTACGATTCGACCTTCAGTCCGACGAGGTCGGCCATCTCGCCGAAGTCCTCATCCCTGGAGATCAGCGTGTGCCCACCGGCGACCGCGATGGCCGCGATGATGACGGCGAGCGCGGCGCGTGGCCGGCCGGCGCGCATGAGGTCGACCTGGATCTCGGCCGCGCGGACGGCCGCGGCCTCGTCGAAACCGATCACGCGGAAGCCCCCCGCCAGCGAGCGGAACGCGACCGCGTCGGCCTTGGACCTGGCGAATTCGAGACCCACGGAAACCTCGTAGAGCACCGGCGTGCTCAGCAAGGTGGATCCTGGTAGCGCAGCGAGTTCCTTCGCCTTGGCCACGGCGGCCTTCCGGCCCCGGATGAGGTCGATGATGAAGCTGGAATCGACGGTGACGCCCACGGCGTCACGCCCATTTCCGCAGGCGGCGGCGCTGCTGGTCCAGGTCGGCCTTGCGCATGCGCGCCACGACGCGGGCTGCTTCGTCCGCCGTTCGCTGGTCGACGAGGCCGACGAAGTCCAAGAGCGAGGGCTGCGTGTCGCCCATGAGCCGGTGGATCACGCCCGAGAAGCTCTCCCCGGGGCGCTTGGCCGCCTTGAGCTTCTCGTAGGCCGAGTCCTCGAGGGAGATCGTCTTGGAGCCCACGCTGCGTGTATGTGCATCTGTGTATCAAGTACTTTGTGCCTGCGGGCCGTACGACGTACGACGCCCGGCCGCCAGCCGGGGCCGGAGCGTCGCCTTCAGTAAGGATAGTCCGTCACGTGCTGGAGGTCGGGGACGCCTGCGGCGTCGCGGCAGAGGCTGAACTCGGAGTCGATGCGGCTCCACGTGTAGGTCAAGGCCACGTAGCCGACCGAGGGAAGGGTGGCGACGACGACGAACATCTGGACCGCGGCGAAGACGTACACGGGCTTGCACTGCCCCGCGGCCACGAACACCGGCAGCGGGGCCGCCGTGCCCGAGCAGGAGCCGCCGTTGTTGGGCAGCTGGCCCTGCAGCGGGTCGCCGGTGAAGTAGGCGCAGATGGCGGAGCCATTGTAGTAGTCCCGCGCCACCACGGCCTGGATGGAGCCGTAGGTGGGCACGTTCCACGCGCCGCTGAAGGCCGCCGTCGCGGTGACCTGGCAGGCGCCCGCCGTGCAGCTGACGACGCTCACAGCGCCGCTCGTCGTGAGGCTGCACTCGTGACCCGGCACGTCGAGCCAGCCGACCTGCGGATAGGTCATGGAGTCGAGGGCGGTGCTGGTGTAGCAGTGCGCGTTCGCGGCGCCGAAGCCCGCCGAAGTAGCCGCGAGGGCGGGACCCGGCACGAGGAGCAGGGCGAGCGCGAGGCTCGAGAGAACGTGGCTGCGCAAGATCTTCGCCTCCAGCGGCGGTACTCCCGGTCGGGCGGATAGCGGTGTCCGTCGCAACCTGAGAGGTCACAGCCCGTACAGCTCGGGCCGCAGCCGGGGCAGCATGGCCATCAGCACCGCGCCGCGCGTCAGCTCCGCGCGGTCCATCGCGCCCCTGCTCAGGAAGCCGATGGCGCCCTGCTTCGCGCCGAGGTCCTTGACGCCCGCGACCTCGCTCATCACGTCGCCCACCGTGGAACCGCCCTTGATCCGCTCGACCACGTCCGCGGGGTACGTGAAGCCGGGCCCGTGGCCCATGGTGATGCGGCCCGCGCGGTCCACGATGGCGCACCACTGCACGTCGAAGTGCTGCTGCGCGCCCGCGTCCCAGGCCAAGCCAGCTTCGATGCCCACCCCCAGCTGGGCTTGCGGCCAGTGCTGCAGCGCCGCGCGCGCGCGCTGCTGCGCGCCTTTGACGGCCTCGGCGTCGAGGGGCTGGTCCGCGACGGTCGAGGGCACGCGGTAGCCCTTGACCTGCGCGCGCTGGAAGAGGTCGCGCGCCGCGTCTTTGACCGCCTTGACCTTCGCGGGGTTCGCGCTCCCCACCGCGACGCGCGCCTGGAGCAGGCGGCCCTCCGCGTCCACCTCGCCCTTGCGGATGCGCGTCGCACTGATGCGCTCGCCGTCCGCGGCGAGGGCCATGGGCACCTCCTCGACGCGCAGCGGCGCGAGACCCAGGTCGGCGCGGGCGCGGTTGATCTTGCCAGCGGTGCCCCTCGTCTCGGGCGTGACCACGATCACCTCGTAGGCCGCGTCGGTGCTGCGGCCGTAGGGCGTCATGATCTGCGAGATGGTCGCGCGGTCGAGCCAGCCGCGGTCCTTGATGAACTTCCTCAGCGCGGCCTCGCGCTGCTTGTATGGCGCGACGTGCCGCTTGCGCGCGCCGTGCGCCAGCGCGTCGCTGGTCACGCCGATGAAGACGTGGCTCCCGATGGCGAAGGCGCGGTCGAGGAGCATGCGGTGGCCGCGGTGCAGCGGGTCGAAGGTGCCGCCCATGCAGACGCGCATCGGCGCCTGCAAGGGCACTGGACCCATGAAGGTTTCCGCGGCCTTCATCCGCCGCGGCCCCGATGGCGGTGCCGTGCGCGCCATCCCGGCCACGGCGGTGCCGCTGCTCCTCGCGGGCATCGGCGTGCTCGCCGTCGCGGCCAGCCGCGGGGAGGCGAGCGCGGGCGTGGTGGTCGTGTTCCCCTTCGTGGTGGCCACGGGCCCGCTGGGGTTCCTCGGCGCGCTCCTGCTGATGGCGGCCATGGTGGCGGGCGTCCTCGCGTTCGCGCCCCGCGCGCGCCCGCTCGAGCCCGCGCCCAACGTGCCCGATGTGCCCTCGCCAGCGAAGGAGCGCAACGTGGCAGGCTTCGTGCTCCTCGGGCCGATCCCCATCGCCTTCGGCACCACGCGCGGCCTCGCGGTCGCGATGGTCCTCGTCGGCCTCGCGGCCCTCGCGCTGCTGCTCCTGCTGCCGCGGCTGGTGGGAGGGCCATGACGCCCCTCCAAGCCCTGCTCGTGGCGCGCATCCGCGCCCGCGGGCCGATGACCTTCCGCGCGTTCATGGCCGAAGCCCTCTACCACCCGGACCACGGCTACTACACCACCGGCAAGCCCTGGAGGGGCGAGGGCGACTTCACCACCGCGCCGCGGTACGGCGACGCCTTCGCGCTCGGCATCGCGCGGTTCGCCGCGCGCGTCAAGGAGGCCATGGGCCCCGGCCCCTTCGAGGTCGTCGAGGTCGGCGCGGGCAGCGGCGCGCTGCTGGAGCAGCTCGCGCCCCTGCTGGAGCCGGAGGGCGTGCGCCTGCGCGCCGTGGACCACCGCCGCCCGCCCCGCCTGCCAGCCAAGGTGCCGTGGACGGCGAGCCTGCGCGGCCTCGAGGTGCGCGGGCTCGTCCTGAGCAACGAGCTCTTCGACGCGCTCCCGGTCCACCGCGTGACGCGCACGCGCGACGGCCTGCGCGAGCTTTGCGTCGGGGAGCACGACGGCCGGCTCGTGCCCCAGCTCGGTGCCCTGAGCGACGCGGCCATCGAGCGCCACCTGGAGCGCTTCGGGCCGATGCCCGCGGAGGGCCAGACCGTCGAGGTCGGGCTCGACGCGCTCGCGATGCTGCGCGAGATGGCAGGCGCGCTGCGCGAAGGCTGCGTGCTCACCATCGATTATGGTCACAGCGCGCGCGAGCTGCAGCACCACAGCCCTCTTGGGACGCTCACGGCCGTGCGCGCGCACCGCCTCGAGCCGGACCCGCTCGTCGATCCGGGGGAGCTCGACCTGACCGCGCACGTCAACTTCACCGCGCTCACCGAGGCGGGAAAGGAGCTCGGCCTGCAGGCGCTCGCCGAGGTCGCGCAGTGGGAATTCCTCGCCTCGACCGGAGCGCTGGAGCACATCGCGGGCCTGCTGCAGGACGTGAAGGGCTGGGAGGCAGGGCTCGCCGCCAAGACGCTCGTCACGCCGGGCCGCATGGGCGAGTTCCGCGTGCACGTGCAGGCGAAGGGCCTCGCGCCTGCGGTGGCGACGCGCATCGCGGCGGCCATCGCAGGGCAAGAAACCCTCAGACGCAACGCTTTTCAGGGGGGAGCCTCCTCCCCGCCCCCATGAGCAGCGCGCCCGCAGGCCGCGGCCTCGAAGGCGTGGTCGCGAGCCCGAGCGCCATCTCGTTCGTCGATGGCACGAAGGGCCAGCTGCTCTACCGCGGCTACAACATCCTCGACCTCGCCGAGCACAGCACCTTCGAGGAGGTCTGCTGGCTGCTCTGGCACGGCGAGCTGCCGACGCCCAAGGAGCTCGAGGACCTCCGCTTGCAGTTGGGCCAGCACGCGGCGCTGCCCCGCGGTGTGGTGGGCCTGCTGCAGGGCTCCTTCGAGTTCGCGCCCCACCACGCGCCAGAGCCGATGGACGCGCTGCGCACCGCGCTCAGCTCGCTGGGCCTCGTGGACCCGCCGCCCGCCGAGCAGACGGTCGCGTCCAACCTTCCCGTGGCCGTCAAGCTCGTCGCGCGCACGCCGACCCTCGTCGGGGCCTACCAGCGCCTGCGCGAAGGGCAGGAGCCCGTCGCGCCGAAGGCGGGCGCGAGCATCGCCGAGAACCTGCTGCGCGGCCTCACCGGCAAGGAGCCCGGTCCGCAGGCGGTCCGCGCCATGGACGTCGCGCTCATCCTGCACGCGGACCACGAGTTCAACGCCTCCACCTTCACGGCGCGCGTCGTCGCGAGCACGCTGGCCGACATGGTCAGCGCCGTCACCGCCGCCATGGGCGCGCTCAAGGGCCCGCTGCACGGCGGCGCGAACCAGGCGGTCATGAAGGCCCTGAAGCAAGTGGGCTCGCCCGACAACGTCGAGCCGTGGATCAAGGCCGAGCTGGGCGCTGGGCGCAAGATCTTCGGCTTCGGGCACCGCGTCTACAAGACCATGGACCCGCGCGCCATCGTGCTCAAGCGCCTGAGCGAGCGCGTCGGGCGCGAGACTTCCCAGCTTGCATGGTTCGAGATGAGCCAGCGCATGGAGCAGGTGGTGATGCGCGAGAAGAAGCTGAACCCCAACGTGGACTTCTACTCTGCATCCCTGTACCACACCATGGGCATCCCCGACGACCTCTTCACGGCCATCTTCGCGGTGAGCCGCATGAGCGGCTGGACGGCCCACGTGCTGGAGCAGTACGGCGACAACCGCCTGATCCGGCCGCGCGCCGACTACACGGGGCCCAAGGAGCGGCCGTTCCCCCGCCGCGGGCCGTCGTGAGCACGGCCTGAGTCCCCCGCGGGGCCTTGGGGCCCTTCCGACCGAGCGCATCGGCTAAGTCCGGAGGCCAAAGCCCGAAGGGCCCTTTGGCGCGGCCTGTTATCAAGGGGACCTTCCAAAGGGGCAGGCCTGGCAAGGAGAACGGGGTCCATGGTTCCACGTGGTGGCAGGCCGCGCGCCGCGCGGCCCGAGGCCGATGCAGGGGTCAGCCCGGTCATCGGCATGGTCCTGATCCTCGCCATCAGCATCCTCGGCATCATCGCGGTCACGAACTGGGGCTTGCCTGCGATCCGCGAGATGCAGACCAACGTCGAGTACCGCACGATGATGGACCAGTTCCGCGACCTCGACGCGACGATGCAGCACCTCATCAGCGGCTCCGCCGGCCAGACCACGTTCAAGTGGCAGCCCATCATCAGCCAAGGATCGGTGGACGTGGAGCAGGACACCGACCGCTGGATGACGGCCGCGGACGTGGTCAACACCGTCAACGTCACGTGGACCAGCGTCAACGACACCGACAACAAGCTCGTGTTCCGGCCGAACAACACCATCGCGAGCCTGGTGGTCAAGGCGTGGCGCTGGGATGGCGGCGCGGCGGTGGAGATGAAGGTCAACAGCACCACGGGCGGCTCCTGCTCTGCCCCCGGCGGCAGCGCCTCGGCGAACGCGAACTACACCTTCTACCTGCACGAGAACAGCACGGGCTGCACGAAGGCCAACGTCACGAACGCGGTGATGAGCCTCAGCATCTACAGCGGCTCGACCCTGGTGCACCGCGCCTTCATCGTGGACGTGGGCCACGTGCACTGGGACAGCATCGAGGGCAACCGCGGCCCGCGCCACGTCTATGCGAGCAACGGCGGCCTCTTCAGCGGCCCCTCCGATGCCCTGCTGCTCGAGAGCGCCCTGGCCGTGCCGCCGCCGCGCGACTTCACCAGCTCGAGCGGCGTCGACAGCACGAGCATGTTCGTGCGGCTCGTGAAGTTCAACGGCACCGCCAGCTTCAGCGCCACGCCCGGCGCGGGCGAGCACTACAGCATCTTCCTCAACCTGGTGGGGACGTACACGCTCGGCACGGTGGACAACGTCACCAACGCGTACGTCTACGCGTGGGGCGACCTGAAGAACGGCAGCTACGGCGCGCTGCAGGACGAGATCGCCGGCTACCGCTTCGACGAGTTCACGCAGCCCGCGACCGGCGAGCGCTACTTGATGCAGGCGGAGGGCGCGAAGCCGTTCAAGTACACGGTCGTGTACAGCCTCGTCAGCGTGGAGGGCTCCTGATGCAGCGCCGCCCGCCCCGCTGGCACAAGCCCAGGTCGCTGCGTCGCTGCGAGGCCGCGGTGAGCGAGGTCATCGGCTACATCCTGATGTTCTTCCTCAGCTCCGCCATCCTGATGCTCTCGATGCAGGCGTTCCTGTACAGCCGCAACACCACCGACGACCTCCGCACCGCCACCGAGCTCAAGCTCATCAGCGAGCGGCTCTCCGGCGAGGTGGCGCAAGCAGGGCTCGTGGCCAGCGACATGCCGGACGCGATCTACGAGGCCACGGTCATCCTGCCGGACATGCACGGGGTGAGCTACTACGTCAACGCTTCCGGCGGCCAGGTGTGGGCCAACACCACGGACGGCCGCTTCCAGGCGAACAGCACCGCGTTCAACATCGACGCTCTGCTGAACCCCAACCTGGTGCTGGACGGCACCGTGTACAGCTCGCAAGGGTACGCGAAGGTGCACTACGAGAAGCAGGGCAACCTGCGGGTGGTCTCGCTCACGATCTAGGTGTTCCCCATGGAGAAGAAGCTGTCGCGCGCCGAGTTCGCCGCTGCGCTGCAGGGCGCAGGAGCGAAGCTGAAGCCCGAGGTCGCCGCGGATCCCGCGAAGGCCCTCAAGAAGATGCCCGCCAAGGCCCGCGAGCAGATGCTCGCCCAGCTCGGCCTCCCGGGCGGCGGCAAGATCGAGGCCCTCGTGGACGGCGACATGGTCGTGCTCCGCGCCGAGGGCGGCAAGGGCGTCGACCGCTTCGCCGCGCCTGCCCCGACGGCCGCGTCGGTGAAGGAGGACAAGGCCCACAAGAAGGAGAAGCGCTTCGGCCGCAAGAGCAAGGACGCGATCCCCCAGGGCCCAGCTCTGGCCGAGGGGACCGGCGATGGCAACGGCAAGGCCGGCCACCCCGTGGGGCTGACCGCGGCGGGCCCGCTGCCCGTGCCTGCTGATTTGCTGGCGCCCGACGGCAAGGGCCCTTCGTGGAAGCCCACCCTGACGGAGCACCAGCAGGAGATCGACCTCTACCCTGTCCATGCGCCCTTCGCGTGGGTGCGCATCGTCTACGACGAGGACATCCACGAGACCACCTACAACATCCTCGAGCCCCCGCTCAACGAGCGCGAGCAGCGCGTGCTCTCCTTCCTGGAGGACACGCTCGTGGACGTCATCGAGATCCCCCTCGGCACGCTGACCGCGGAGAAGAAGGCGGAGCAGGTCCTGCTCGACCACGTCAACCAGATCATCTACGACTACTCGATCTTGCTGGACGACCAGAGCAAGGCCAAGCTCATGTACTACGTGCAGCGCGACTTCCTCGGCTTCGGGCTGATCGACGCGATCATGCGCGACGACCTCATCGAGGATGTGAGCTGCGACGGGCCCCACGTGCCGATCTTCATCTACCACCGCAAGCACGAGTCGCTCAAGAGCAACGTCCAGTTCATGACCCACGAGGCGCTGGACGGCTTCGTCATCCGCCTCGCGCAGCGGTCGGGGAAGCACATCAGCATCGCGGAGCCCCTCCTCGACGCGACGCTGCCCGATGGCA
>DASYRW010000166.1:0-8085 GCA_036003985.1 Thermoplasmatota archaeon | reverse complement strand
CTGCTCACGAAGGAAGGCCGCGCCAAGCTCGCCGACTTCGGGGTCGCGCGCGTCCCAGGCATGGAGACCACCCTCGGCGGGGGCGCGGCCGTGGGCACGATGCGCTACATGAGCCCCGAGCAGGCCAGGGGCCGCGACGCGACGGTGCGCAGCGACCTCTACAGCGCCGCGGCGACGCTCTGGGAGGCGCGGACCGGCCGGACGTGGCTGGAGCCGAAGCCGGGCGAGAGCGCCATGGAGCTGCAGATCCGCGCCTCGGCCGCGCGGCCGTTCAAGGGCAGGATCACAGGGGACCCCGCCCTCACCGCGTGGTTCGCCAAGGCCTTGCACCCCGACCCCCGGCGCCGCTTCGCCAACGCCCGCGCCATGCGCGAGGCCCTCGAGCGCGCGCTGGCGCCCTCACTCGGGGCGGAAGCTTAGCAGGGACCTGCCCACCCCGACGATGTCGCCCCGCTCGAGGACGCATGTCCCACCTGGCGGCAGCCGCTCCCAGTTCACGTGCGTGCCGTTCTTGCTGCCGGGCACGTCCTCGACCGCGTAGGCGCCGCGCCCCCGCAGCACCGCCGCGTTCTCGAGGCTGACGAAGGGGTCGTAGTCGAGGCACACCGCGGCGCCCTTGCGCCGGCCGATGACCCAGCGCTCGCCTCCTTCCAGGGGGAAGCTCTTGCCCTCGTACATGCCGTGCACGAGCACGAGCCGAGGGCCCTTGCGCGGCCGCGGTGGCGCGCGCGCGGGCAGCGTGCCCGTGGCCTCCCCCGCGGGCTCGGCGCCCTCGAAGCTGAACGTGCGGCGCAACTCCTCCGTCAGCGCGTAGAGCCGCTGGGGGTTCGCCGCGTAGCGGCGCAAGCTCTTGCCCCCCTCCTCGACCGGCTCCGTGCGCAGCAGTCCGACCTCCACGAGCTTGTCGAGGTGGCGCTGCACGGTCTGGCGCGCCGCGCTCCGCTGGTCGCCCCCAACCCCCCGCTGTGGCGAGACGCGAATCTCGTGGAGGAGGTGGGGGAACCGCAGGAGGTTCACGAGCTCCAGTCGCACCGGGTAGCCGAGCGCGTCCAGACCCTCGGCCAAGCGATGGTAGTTCACCGGGTCGGCGGTCGCACGGCCGGGCATGGCGGGCCAAGCAGGTTGAAAGGGCATAGCGCTTCCGTCACCCGGCGCAAGCGCGGGGCCGCCCTAGAACCTCGGCAGCAGGATGGCTGCTCAGCCTTCGCCTCAGGCTTTGGCAAGATATGGTCGCGCGTTCGCCCCCGAGCCTAGAGGAGCGGCAGGTGCCCCGTGATCGGGTCGAGGTCCTTGCTCGCGCCGGGGCCGATGCCGAGGACCGTGACCGTGCCGGGCTCGATCTGGGTCTTGCCCGCGTCCTGGATCACGGTCGTCGGCAGGTCGCGCGCCTCCGCGGTTTCCTTGAGCTCGTACAGCTCCTTCAGCGATCCGACCTTCACCACGACCTTGCCCTGGCCCTCGTCGAGCCAATCGCGGAAGGCGCGCCGCTTCTGGTTGCGCTCCATCAGCGCGAGGTTGACGCACGCATGCCCAACTTGAGCGGCGATCTTGCCGGGGCCCATCTTCACGTCCTTGCGGACGGCGATGACCATCTTGGTCGCGAAGTCCACGGCCCTCGGGCCGGCAACTGGCGCGCGCGGCTTGAACCTGCCGACCTAGCGCCGCTCGGCGGCGTGCGCGAGGTACGCGGGCTTGGGTGGTGCTTCGGCGGAGCGCGCCTGCACCTCCTCCACGAGCCACTGGAACCATTCGAAGAATCGCGGGTGGCCATCGGCGCGGACGTCCTCGACGTAGCGCTTGCCCTTGGTCCAGTGCACCGGCATGACACCTCCCATGGTGTCGATGACGACGTCGAGGCTGATGAGCTTGCGGTGCACCATGTAGCCGATGCTCTCGAACAGCGTCGCGATCGTCAGGAAGGCCTCCTCCACCCCCGGCTGCGCGCAGAACTTGTCCGAAGGCATCCCGTCGGGCACCTCCCAGAGCAGGCGCGCCGCGCGCATCACCTCGGGCGCTTGGAGGCCGCGCAGCACCTCCATGGTGTACTGCTCGCGCCGGCGGCGCTCGTAGCTGTAGACCTGCATGCCCGCGAAGAGCACGCCGCCCACCAGGGCCGCGGCGCTGGCCAGGGCTGCGAGGTCGCCCGCCTCGACCACGCGCCGGCAAGCGCGGCGCAGGGCTTAGCCCCTCCGCCGCGCGAACCTTCTTGAGCCGTGGCTCGGTTCCAGCCCGCCCATGCGCTGCGACGTGCTCGTCGTCGGAGGCGGCCCCGTCGGCGCGCAGGTCGCGCGCCTCATGGCCAAGCGCGGCTTCTCCGTCCTGATGGTGGAGGAGCACGCGCGCGTCGGCGTCCCGGTCCAGTGCGCGGGCCTCTTCACGCCCGGCATCTTCGACCTCGTGGACGTCCCGCTGGCCGAGGTCAAGCTCAACGAGATCCGCGGCGCCCACGTGCGCTCGCCCGCGGGCCGCACGATCGCGCTCGACGCGGGCAAGCCCATGGCCTACGCGATCAACCGCGGCGGCTTCGACCAGGCGTGCGTGCGGCGCGCCGAGGACGCTGGCGCCGAGGTGTGGACCCACGCCAAGGCTGTGAGCTTCGAGCGCCGCGACGGCGGCGTGCGCGCCGGGGTGCACCGCTCGCAGCAAGGCGAGGTCGAGGTGGATGCGAAGCTCGTGGTCGGCGCGGACGGCGCCGCGAGCACCGTGGCGCAGGCCTTCGGGCTGCCGCGTGCCAAGGAGATGGTGAGCTGCTACGGCGCGCAGATGCGCTCCTTGGACAACCTGACCCCCGACAAGGTCGAGATGTTCGTCGGCAACGACATCGCGCCGGGCTTCTTCGGGTGGATCGTCCCTCAAGGCCAGGGCCATGGCATGGTGGAGCTGGGCGTGCACATGAGCGCGACCTCGGCGAGGGCGTGGTTCGCGCGCATGCGCGAGCACAAGGTCGTCGAGCCGTTCGTGCACCGGGGCGAGGTTCTGTACGAGGTCGCGGCGGTCATCCCGCTCGGGCCCAAGAGCCAGACCACCGCAGACAGCGTCATGCTCGTCGGCGACGCGGCGGCGCAGGCCAAGCCCACCAGCGGCGGCGGCGTGTACACGGGCCTCAAGTGCGCGGCCCACCTGGTGGACGTCGCCGAGGGCGCGCTCGAGGCCGGCGATCTGACGGACGCGCGCCTGCGCGCGTACCACGAGCGTTGGACCGCGGACGTGGGCCGCGAGCTGCGCATCGGCATGCGCCTGCGCAAGGCCTTCATGCACCTGCGCGACGACGAGATCGAGGCCCTGTTCGAGGAGCTGGACGACCCCGAGGCCATGGAGCTCATCAATCGCCTGGGCGACATCGACCGCCCCAGCCGGCTCGCGGGCCAGCTGCTGCGGAGGAAGCCCAACCTGCTGCGCTACACGGCGCGCGCGGTGGCGCAGTCACTGTTCGCGGATTGACCCAAGGAAAAAGGCCGGTCTCCCCCTGACCGACGGGACAATCATCAACGAACGTCCGTCCGCACGGACAACTTCGTGATCTGAACATGCCTTGGTTGCAGGCCGTTAAGGCCCCCGGCGGGCAGCCATGGTCCGAGGCATGCGACATGGCTGCTCCCCCGACGACCTCGCGCGACCGCGACGACGAACCCCACCCCGGCTTGTACGCCCGCGACCCCCGCGAGCACCGCACGACCACCGTCGTCAAGGTCCGGCTGCCCGTGGAACACCATCTGCGCCTGCATTCGCTGCGCGTCATGCGCGGCGAGGGCATCAGCGAGACCGTGACCGCGGCCCTCGCGATGTACTTCGAGCAGATGCGCAACGCCGAGCTGGCTGCGCGCGCCCTCCCGCAGCCGCAAGGCACCTGACGATCACGCGCGGGCGGCCCGCCTCCGAGCCACCTCCCTGGCTGCCCGCGCCCTTCTCCTCACCCCAACAGCTGCGACCGCAGCCGCGGGCCCGTCAGCTGCAGCACGAAGCCCGGATGGCTCACGCTGTCGCCCGGCTGCGTCGCCGTGTCGCTGTACGCGATGGCCAGCCGGCCGTCGAGGGTGATGGCCGCCTCGAACAGATCGCCGAGCCGTCGGTCGGCTTCGGGGCTGAGCTGGTCGGTCTGGCATCCCGTGCCGCCGAGGCAGACGGGCCCCGTGTGGATCGGTCCGGTCGCGTTCGCGAGCTTCACTTCCGGCAGGGGCGCGAGGGCGTCGGGCAGCAGCGCGGCCATCACCACCCAGTCGCCTTGGACTGCCTGCGCGTTCTCGACGGACTCGTCCGCCGCGTACCACACCACCGCGACCTTGCCCGCATCGCCGGCCGTGACCCACGGCCAGATGTGCGTGCCGTTCGTCGCGCCCACCCAGGCCGACGTGAGCCGCACGGGCGCGCGCCACGTCGCGGCCTTGTCGGTGCTCGCGGCGAGCCACACGTCGTGGCCCTCGGCCCACGCGGTGTAGATGTTGCCCGCGCCATCGACCGCGACCTGGCCCAGCTCGCGCTCGCTGTTCTCGTGGTCCGGCACCTCGCTCACGGTCCACGTCGCGCCGCCGTCGGTGCTCACGTCCACGCGCGCGCCGTTGCCGATGTAGAGTGTGCCGTCGTTGGGGTCGCTGCTGAGCTTGCCGCCCAGGTGGGCCTGGCCGACCTCGGTCCACGTCAAGCCGCCGTCGTCGCTGCGCATCACCTGCTCGCCGCTGAGCACCGTGTTGCCGCTGATCCACACGCTGTCCTGGTAGGCCGCGATCCACTGCCGGTCCACGGCCATCTGCACGGCGCTGTTGCCGAACACCCACGTCTGCCCGTCGTCGTCGCTGCGCGCGACGCTGTCGGTCGCGAGGGCGTTGAGGTCGGTGAAGAACACCCTTCCCTGCGCATCGACGGCGAAGTCGGGGTCGCTGATGCCGCGCGCGAGCCCGCGGGGGCCCGCCGGCGCGCCCGCGAGGCCGACGTAGGCCCACGTCGCGCCGAGGTCGGTGGAGCGCCACATGTACGACTCGTAGGTCGTCGAGGTCAGCAGGCCTGGCGAGGGCACGCCGTGGGTGTGCGTGTAGCCCGGATGGGACGCGAGGAGCAGCGTGCCGCGCGGCGTGACGACGATGGCGGGCTCGCCGCCGGCGTGCTGCGTGCTCAGGAGCTTGGGCTCGGTGAACGTGATGGGCTCCGCCTGCGAGCCGAGCGGTCCCTGAGGGCCGGGCGCGGGCGGCGGCGCGGCGGGGCCGAGGCAGCCGGCGAGGACCATCACGAGCAGCAGCAGGGCGGGGGCGCGCATCGGGCCGTCAGCCGGCCTGGGCCTGATGAAGCTTGCTGCGCCCGCGTTGAAGGCTCGTCACGGGTTGCACTTGGGGCAGTCCACGCGCGTGCCGATCTTGCCCATGCGGCCGGTCGGCGTCGCCACCCAGAGGTCGTCGAAGTTCGCCGGCGCGTGACCGTGCCGCGCGCCCATGGGCAGCGTGTGGCCGCACGCCAGGTCGGCCACCCAGCGGCCGTCCCAGCCGACGTGCAGGTTCAGCACTTGCCGCATCATGGGCGCGCCGGCCTTGGAGCAGCAGGGGGGCACAAGAAGCCTTGCGATTGGGACCTACGCGCACTCGGCGCACTCGATGAGCTTGCCGATGTAGCTCTTCCGGCCCTCCGCACTGTCGATCCATTGGGCGTTGCCGAGGTCGGGCGAGGCCCGCACCTTGCGCACGTGCCCGCAGTTGAGGTCGGCCCACCAACCCCAGCTGTTGCGGTGGAAGTTCAGGATGCGGCGGTTCATCCGGTCGCTGGTGTTCGGAGCCTCGGCGAATAAAGGCATGATGCCTTTCCCATCGCCGCGACAGGGCCGAAAGGGGTGGTCCGCCCGCGCCCGCCGCGACGGCTGGCCGGAGGCAGCATCGCCACAACCTCTTAGAGCCCCTCCACGCGTGCCGGTCCCATGGCTTGGAGGCTCCCGCTCGTCCTGGTCGCTGCGCTCGCCCTCGCCGGTTGCCTCGGCGGCGGTCCTTCCGTCCTGCCGGCGGGGAGCCCCGCGGACCTGGCCCTTCCCGAGGTGGCGTGGAAGACGCCGCAGCTCGCGTCCCACCCGGCCTTCGGCTGGCCCACGTCGATCGACGCGCGGCTGCCGAGCGGCATTGTGCCGAGCTGGTGGCAGCCCATCGCGGCGCGCGCGCTGCCCGAGCAGGTCACGAAGCTCGAGCGGGTCGCCGGCCCCGAGCAAGCCCACGGCGGCGCGGGCATCGCCGTGTTCGGCTCGCTGCTGGCGGTGAGCGGTCGCGGCACCGACTCCGGCTTCTGGCTGTACGACATCCGCGACCCCGAGGCGCCGAAGCTGCTGAGCAACCCCGAGGGCACGCCGGGCCGCGACGCGGACTTCATCGCCTACCCCGACGGCCGGCTCGTGCTCGTGATGGCGAGCGACTACGGCGTCGATCCCGTGTGGGACGTCACCGATCCCACCGCGCCCGTGCTCCTGACCGAGATCGATCCGGGCCCGCGCGGCTCGCACAACCTCGTGGTGGTGCCGGGCACGCCGATCTTCTACAACAGCAACAGCAACGGCGGCGGAGGCGCTCCGTTCGTGGGCGCGCTGCAGCCCGACATGGCCACCCAGGGCACGGAGATCTACGACCTCACCGACCCCGCGAACCCCGTCTTGGTGCAGGACTGGAGGAACGGCTACGGCTGCCACGACACGACGGTCTGGATCGACGCCGCGTCCCAGAAGTTCCGGGCGTATTGTGCAGGCGTCGATGCGGTGCAGATCTGGGACATCGCCGACCCGCGCGCGCCGGTGGTGCTCACGACCCTCAACATGCCCCTGCTCCAGGACGGCGTGCCCTCGCTCACGAGCGTGCCCTTCTCGCCGTGGGCCCACAGCGCCGAGGTCAACCACGACGGCACGGTGCTCATGGTCGGCGACGAGACCGGCGGCGGCGGCGCGCCCGGCTGCGACGTGTACATCGATGCGGCCGGCCGCACCCTCAGCGGGCCCATCGGCAACTTGTACTTCTTCGACCTCGCCGACGAGCTGAAGCCGCAGCTGCGGTCTTGGCTCAGCCCCGACAGCACCTTGCTCACCAACGTGGCGACGAACGAGCCGCTGAACTGCACGAGCCACTTCGGCCGCGAGATCGAGGACCGCAACCAGGTCGTGTGGGGCTTCTACGGCCAGGGCGTGCTGCTGATCGACTTCAGCGACCTCGACCACCCCGTGATCCTCGACCAGTACAAGGACGCGAGCGACACGTGGGACGCCTGGAGCTGGCAGGGCTACGTGTTCACGGGCGACATCGCGCGTGGCTTCGACGTGCTCGAGCCCCAGTGAGCCGCGTGTGGCTACGCGTGGTCGTCGCACCTCAGGCAAGGTGCGCGCTGGCCCACGTGCGCGGCGCGCGCGATGGGGTTGGCGACCCACGCGTTGGCGCCGCCGTGGCGGTCGGGCCGGAGCGGGAGCGCGTGGCCGCAGTCCAGCTCCGCGACCCAGCCGATGGGCGCCGCGTGGAACTCGAGGATGCGCCGCATCATGCGGTCATTTCTGGCGCCGGAGGATAAAAGTCGGAAGTCCTTACGATCCAGGCCGAGGGGCCCGAAGCGGGCGCAACGGACCTGCGATTAGTTGAGCGGCGTCCGCTCGACCTCGAGGGCCTCGTCGGTGGGGTACACTTCGCTGAAGTAGGAGGGCCACGGCAGCTCCTTGGCGATCTTCTCGAGGATCCACGGCGCGACCTCGACCCGGTGGCCGCGGACGGCGATGAGCTTGCGTGGCACCTCGTACTGCGCCACGATCGCCTTGAGGGCCTCGTGCGGCACCGGCGCCTCCACCACGCCGCGCAGCAGGGTGCCATCCTCGGTGATGATCTCCCACGGCCGCGCGACGTTCTTCGCGCGTCGGAGCAAGCGTTGGCCGAGCTGGACGCGGTCCTTGAAGGGGCTGCTGCAGTAGTGCACCGCGAGCTTGCGGCCCGCGAAGCGCAGCGCGACGCTCTGGGCCATGGCGCGCGAGCCCTGGATGGTGGCGTTCTCGTCGCTCGCGGGCTGGAAGCCGCGCACGCGCATGTTGTAGTCGTTGCCCTCGCTCCACTCGAACTCGTTCATGTTCACGAACGGGACCCCGACGCGGTCGGC
>DASYRW010000165.1:0-8235 GCA_036003985.1 Thermoplasmatota archaeon | reverse complement strand
GAACCCGTAGCCGGGATGGATCGCCTCGGCGCCGGTGCGCTCCGCGGCCTGCAGCACGAGGTCCTGGCGCAGGTAGCTCTCCGCAGCGGGAGCAGGCCCGAGGCGCACGGCGCGGTCCGCCAGGCGCACGTGCGGCGCGTCCGCGTCGGCGTCGCTGTAGACCGCGACGGTCCGCACGCCCAGCGCGCGGCACGCGCGCAGCACGCGCACCGCGATCTCGCCCCGGTTCGCCACGAGCACCGTCTTGAACATGGGCCCTTCGGGGACGTTCGCAAAGGACTTCAAGGTGCTGGCGCGCGCAGCGGGGCGTGCGCGGGGCCGCGCGGCCGCATCGCCCTCATCGGGGCGCTCGGCCTTGCGCCCCCGTGGGGAGGGTTCTTGCGCGCGGCCCGCCGAGGAGGGTCGCTTCCGATGGCCCTCCCGCCGCTCGACGTCCTGCTCCAGGCCATGCTCGCGGTGCTGCTCGGCCTCGCCCAGGGCTACGTGGGCCTGACGGCTGCGCGCCGCCAATTGCTGCAGCAGCCCGGCGTGCTCGCAGTGCTCTTGGGCGCCATGCTGCTGGCGTGCGGCGCGGCGCTGGGCGCCTTCGGGGGCTACGCGGGCTGGGCCGGCAGCGCGAGCGCCGGCGCGGTCGCCGCGGCCGGCACGGCAGCGCTGGCCTCCTACGCGGCCGGCGCGTTCTTCCTGCTGCTGGGGTTCAAGGCCCTCGTCCCGCACCTGCACACCCTCGCGCGGGCTGCCGACGAGCTGCGGGCGCACAACGAGGCGCTGGGCAAGGCCGCGCAGGACGCCGCGGAGCGCGTCTGGCGCAGCAACGAGACCGTGCAGCGCGTCGTCGAGGAGCGCGACCGCATCGAGACCACGCTCCTCGGCTTCGGCGAGCAGTGGCGCTCCCTCGTGGAGAACGCGCCGTCGGTGATCCTGGGCGTGGACCGCGAGGGCAAGATCGTGTTCTCGAACAGGCCTGGCACCGAGTTCGCGCTGGGCACGAGCTTCTTCCGCTGGATCCCGCCGGAGAACCTGAAGATGGCGCGCGAGATGCTGCAGCGCGTCTTCGCCAGCGGCGAGGCGGGCAGCTACGAGATCTGCTACGCCGCGCCCGACCAGGAGAAGGCCTGGTACGCCATGCGGATCGGCCCCGTCAAGCGCGACAACGCCGTCGCGCAGGCGACGATCATCGCCACCGACATCACCGAGTGGAAGCGGGCCGAGGAGGCCAAGGAGCTGGCCGAGACGCGGCAGCGCGAGATCGAGCGCCTCCAGGAGCTGGAGAAGTTCAAGACGCAGCTGCTGCACACGACCGCCCACGAGCTGAGCAACCCGCTCGCACCGGTCAAGACGCACCTGTTCCTGCTGGCCAAGAGCGGCGCCCTCGCGAAGCTCGACGACCGGCAAAAGCAAAGCTTCCAGGTGGTGGAGCGCAACTTCCAGCGCATCCAGATGCTGGTCAGCGACATGCGCGACCTGACGCGCGTGCAGAACGGCAAGCTCAACCTGCAGTGGGGGCCCGTCGACGTGGGCGGCCTGCTGCTGGACGCGGCGCAGAGCTTCGAGGAGCCCGCCAGGGGCGCCGGGGTCAGCGTCGTCCCGATGCCCGTCACGGGCCTGCTGATCGAGGCCGACGGGCAGCGGCTGATGCAGGTGCTGTTCAACCTCGTGAAGAACTCCATCAAGTTCACGCCCTCCGGCGGCACGGTGAGCCTCGAGGCCGCGGTGGAGCAGGACCACGCGCTCATCCGCGTGCGCGACACCGGCAAGGGCATGACCGCGGAGCAGATCGCGAAGCTCTTCCAGCCCTTCAGCCAGGTCCACGTGCCGGGCGAGCAGCCGAGCGAGCAGCAGGAGAAAGGCACAGGCCTAGGCCTGTACATCAGCAAGGGCATCGTCGAGGCCCACGGCGGCAGCATGTGGGTCGAGAGCGAAGGCCCCGGCAAGGGCGCGACGTTCAGCTTCGCGCTGCCCCTGCAGCGGCCCGCCGCGCCGGCGATGTCGGCGCAGGCGGCCCAAGCCGGGCAGCCAGCGCAAATGCCGCCGGCCGGGTAGCAACGTACCCGTTCGCCGGGGATCGCGCCAGGGCCTCAACGAAGGGTCGCATTGCCCGCGCCCGCGCCGCCCCCGCAGCCGCCGCACCCGTCGCCGCCGTGCGCGCCGGCTTCCGCGTCGTCGTGCCCGTGGTGTTCGTGCACCACATGCAGGTGGATCGGTCGCTCGATGCTGGTCGGCGTGGGCACCGCGAGGTCCTGCTCCTTCGGCGCGGTGCCGTGCGTGCCGGGGGTGCGCGGCCCCAGCGGCTGCGCGCCGTACAGGGCTTGGGAGCGCGGGTCGTCCCACAGGAAGCGCGCCGCCCCGGGGCGCATGAGCAGCACGACGCGCGAGTCCGCGCGCTCGTCCTCGACGACGTAGCCGAGCTGCGCGCCGAGGCGCTCCGCGAAGGCGCGCACCTCCGCGAAGGTGGGCACGTTGTCCCAGCTCATGCGGTCGCGGCTCGGGCCGACGTACTCGTACGCCTTGCACTCGATGAAGTCCGCGCGCGACGGGGCATCGACCGCTGCGAAGCCGTCCACGAGGTGCATGTTCCAGCCCTTCACGACCGTGTGCCGCAGCACCGTGCGGCACCCCAGTCTGGGCAGGAGCGCGAGGGACTGCTGCAGCTTCTCCCACGCGCGCGGGGTGGTGGGCACGCCGAGCTTCTCGAACGTCGCGGCGTCGGGCGCATCGACGCTGACGTAGAGCTGCGTCGGCTTCGGGTCGAGCCCGGCGAGCACCTCGGGGGTGGTGCCGTTGGTGACGAGGAACGTCGTGATGCCGCGGTCATGGCAGAGGGCGAGGAACGCGCCGAGCTTGGGGTAGAACGTGGGCTCGCCCGTCAGCGAGATGGCCACGTGCCGCGGCGCCTGGCTCTCGTCCCAGCCTTGCGTCGTGACGGAGTCCATGCCCTTGTAGCCGCTGAGCAGCCGCTTCTGCTGGGCCAGCGAGCCCTCCCAGATCTCCGTGGGCTCGTCGAAGGGCCCCTGGACTTGGGACTCCCAGCCCTGCATGCGCCAGCAATAGAGGCACGTCTTGTTGCAGTAGCTCGCCATCGGCGTCATCTGCACGCAGCGGTGGCTCTGGATGCCGTAGAACGTGTTCTTGTAGCAGCCGCGACCGTGCGCGAGCTGCTCCTTGGTCCAGTGGCACACCTTGACCGCGCTGTGGTGGCCGACGATGCCGTAGTGCTGCCGTTCCAGGATGCGCTGGTATTCGGCGTCCAAGGCAGCGCGCACAAGGGCGGGGAACCCATCAACGTTGCGGCGGGGGCCGCAGCCCGGACGCGGTCAAGGCTCAACTTGCAGCCGGCGCCTCAGGAGGTCCAGCGAGCGCGCGAAGCTCTGGTTGCGCAGCAGCTGCGCGCGGCGCTCCACGAGGATGGCGCGCACGACGTCGATGACCTGGCCCGGCTCGAAGGGCTTCGTGATGAAATTCTCGATGCCGGCCTCGTTGATGGCGCGGATCGCGATGCCCAGGTCGGGGAACGCGGTCATGAGGATGCGCGGCACGCCCGGCGCGACCGTCTTGGCCTTCTCGAGGAACTCGAGGCCGTTCATGCCAGGCATCTTGTAGTCGGTGACGATGAGGTCGATGGGGTGGCTGTCGAGCATCGCGAGCCCGGCCGGGCCGGACTCCGCGGTCACCACGCGCACCCCCTCGAGGACCGTCTCGAACAGGTCCTTCAGCGACTCGAGGACGTCGCCCTCGTCGTCGACGAGGAGGACCGTTTGCTCGCGGAACGCGTGCGAGCCCTCCACGGCGGTCGAGGCGGCGGCCTCGTCCCTGCGTTCGCTCCCGGGTCCAGGCATCTGCCCCGTACTCCTCGTGGTGCATTCATAACGGTTCCTGCAGTGGCCATGCGCCGGGGAAGGCCCGCGAACGCGGCGGGGGTGCAGGACCGAATCGGCCCAGGGGCCGGCTCCGCCGCGCGCGGGCTGCCCGTGCACCTGGACGTGCAAGGGGACCGGCGGGCCGCCGCCCTTCCCGACCGAACGCCCCCGCGGGTCCCCTTTATGACGCGGGCCGTGGTAGGGAATTCCGAGCCCCTTGCCGCCGCACGCCACCCCACCTCGGAGCGTGTCTCCCTGAGCGCGGTCACCGTCACCAACAAGCAGCAGACGCTGCAGGCCGCGCTGCGCAACCTCGCGGACGAGCCGGGTGTGGTGGGCGCGCTCCTCGTGAGCCGCGACGGCATCCGCGTCCTCGAGGTCTGGAAGCGCGACATGTGGAACAAGGAGACCCTCAGCGCCATGTCCGCGACCCTGATGGGCGCGGCCGAGGTGGCGCTGAGCGAAGGGCTGGGCGCGGACCGCGGCGGGCGCGTGGTGGCGGAGATCGGGAAGAAGCGCATGGCGATCCTCGGGCCCACGCACGAGATGCTGCTGGTGGTCATCGCGGACGCCCAGGTCAGCTTCGACCGCCTGCTCGGGCTCGCCGAGGCGGCGTCGCTGGTCGTGCACCGGACCTTGAGCGGAGCGTAGGCGCGCATGTCCAGCAGCCCCGGCGGCCTGGGCATCGCCCAGCTCGACGCGCTCCTGGCGCCCATCCCCCTCGGCACGACCCTCGCGCTCGTCAACGACCCCGGCGTCGAGCCGGAGCCGTTCCTGCACCAGGCCGCGCACCGCCGCCTCGCCGCCGGCGGGGAGGTCGTGTACATGCTCACGGCGCGCGGGCCCGGCGCGCTGCGCAGCGCCATGGCCGCCCACGGCTTCGACCCCCTGCCCCACGGCGCGCGGCTGCGCGTCGCGGACCTGTGCTCGCCGCTGCTCGGCCGGAGCGAGGGCGCACCCTACGAGCTGGCCGACCCCGCCGACCTCGGCCGCGTCGCAGCCCTGCTGGAGCGCGCCGCGCGCGAGCACCCCGCCGCGCTGCTCGTGCTGGAAGGGCTGAGCACCCTCGCCGATCACGCGGGCGAGGAGGCCTTCGAGGCGGCGATGCCGCGGCTCCACGTCGCGCTGCGCCGGTTCGGTGTCGCGATCGCGCAGTTCACCCGCTGGCCCTACGCCGACCCCGCGCGCCTGCTGCAGGGCTTCCATGGCCTCGTCGCGCTGCGCGGCGTCGAGGACCGGGTGCGCTTCGGGACCTACTTCGCGGCCGAGCGCGCCGCGTGGGTCGCAGACTTGGACACGGCCCCGCGGCTGTACAAGGTCGCGCGGCCGGGTGGCGTGGTGGTGTACGTTCCCAAAGTCTTGGTCACGGGGCCCCACAACGCCGGCAAGACGAGCTTCGTCCACAGCGCGGCCGAGGGCGCGCGGAGCGCGGAGGTCGGCGGCACGACCGTCGCCCTGGACCACGGGACCGCGACCATCGACGGCCTCGAGGCGGAGCTCTTCGGCACGCCGGGCCAGGAGCGCTTCGACCCGCTGCTCAAGACCCTCGCCGGCCAAGCCCTGGGCGTCATCGTGGTGGTGGACAGCACCGACCCCGCCAGCTTCCCCCGCGCGCGCGACATGCTGCAGCGCGTGTGGACGCAGGGCTTGCCAGCGATCCTGGCGGCCAACAAACAGGACGTGCCCGGCGCGCTGCCGGCCGCGGCCGTGGAGCGCGGCGTGGCGCCACCGCAAGGCGTGCGCGCGCTGCCCTGCCGAGCCACCGACCCCGCGGAGGCGCGGCACGTGCTCGCGGCGCTCCTCGACCAGATCCTGCGTACGCCGCCGCCCCTGCAGGAGGTCGCTCCATGAAGCTCGCCACCGGCGTCAAGCGCCTCGACGAACTGCTCGAGGGCGGCGTGCCCGCGCAGAGCTGCACGCTGCTCGTCGGCCCGCCCTTCCTGGGCAAGGAGGTGCTGGCGCGGCTCTTCCTCCTCGCGGGGCTCCGCGCGGGTCAGCCGGCGGTGATGGTGTGCACCGACGCGACGGCCGCCGAGGCCACGGGCTTCCTCGAGGCCATCGAGCCCCGCACGGTGGAGTGGGTGCAGCGCGGCCTGCTGCGCTTCGTGGACACCTACAGCCGCACCATCGGCGCGGACGACCACCACCCGACCGCCGAGCTGGTCGACGGCACCCTTGACCTCAACGCCCTCAGCGGCGCCGTGAACGCGGCGCAGCAGCAGCTGCTGCCCCACGGGCCCCAGCACCGCCTCGTGTTCGACTCGCTCTCCACGCTGCTGGCGTACACCAACCCGCCCACGGCGTTCCGCTTCCTCCAGGTGTTCCTGGGCCGCGCGCGGCGCGCCGGCGCGACGACGATGCTGCAGCTCGAGGCCGGCATGCACGCCGAGGCCGATGTGCAGATGCTGAAGCACCTGGCCCATGGCGTGATCGAGGTGCGCTCCGAGGCGGGCAAGCCGCTGCTCCGCGTCGAGGGCCTCGGCGTCACGGAGAGCCGAGGCTGGGTGGAGTACCGCTTCGGCGAGCGGAACGTGGAGCTCATCGGGAGCTTCGCCGCGGGCCGCATCCGTTAGGGCCCTTCGTCCCAAAGGCCGGCCCGGCCGAACGCCTCGACCCGCAGCCATGCCCCCCCGCCGTGGTTCTGTCGATGCCGGCTGTTCGTGCATCGGGACGCGCGCTTGCCAACCGGGCGTTGGCCAATGGCGCGAATCCCAAACGGTCGCTAACCCGGAGGGCATTGTAGGCGCGGCACGGAGAGGTCAGCTTGGCCACGCTCGTCCCGAGGCACAGTTCGTGCTGGCGCGGCGCGGGCGCTCGCGAGGAGGCGGTGTCGGAGGTCGTCGGCTCCATGCTGACGGTGGCGATCACGGTCGTGCTCATGGCCGCCGTCTTCGCGCTGTTCCTCAAGATCCCGGGCCCCGAGGACACGGTGCACGCCGACCTGACGGTCGAGGCGGATCCGGGCTCGGGCGGCTGGGGCACCGGCGACGAGCACGTGGTCGTGACCCACAAGGGTGGCGAGGCGCTCGCGCAGCAGACCACCACCATCCGGCTCACCATCGACCAGAACCAGACCGAGATCATGGGCGACGCCCTCGGCTTCGACGACGGCGTGCTCACCATCGGCCAGCGCTGGCGCAGCCCAGCCTTCACCATCGGCGCGACCGCGCCGCTGGACGTCGCGATCGTCGGCGGCGGCTCGGTCATCGCCACCGGCGGCGTCGGTCGCAGCGCCGCAGCCTTGCCCTCGATTCGCCCGCTCGCGCCGACCCTGACGGCCCAGGGAGCCAACGCGCAGGTGTCCTTGGCTTGGACCACGCCCGCGCCGGGCAGCAGCCCCCTCACGGGCTACAACCTCTACCGCGGCACCGCCAGCGGCGCCGAGACCCTGCTGACCAGCGTGGGCCTCGTGAACGCCTACGCCGACACCGGCCTCGTCAACGGCCAGGCCTACTACTACGTCATCGGCGCCGTCAACGGAGCTGGCGAGGGCGCGCTCTCCCTCGAGGTCAGCGCCACGCCGGGCACGGTGCCCGGCGCGCCCACGGGCCTGGCCACCACGCGCGGCGACCAGTGGGTGAACCTCACGTGGACCGCGCCCGCCAGCAACGGCGGCAGCCCGCTGACCAGCTACGCGGTCTGGCGCGGCACCGTGAGCGGCGGGCCCTACAGCTTCGTGGCCAATGTCAGCGCCTCCCAGACGTGGCACAACAGCACCGGCCTCACCAACGGGCAGGCGTACTACTTCGTGGTGTACGCGTGGAACGGCATCGGTCCCAGCCTCGCCAGCGCGCAGGTGAGCGGCACGCCGGTCGCGCTGCCGGGCGCGCCCACGTCGCTGACCGCGGTGAACAGCGACGCCGGCCCGAACCACAAGATCACGCTGAACTGGCTCGCCCCGGCGAGCAACGGCGGCAGCCCCGTCACCGCCTACAAGGCGTACCGCGGCACGAGCCCGACCGCGCTGGCGCTCCTCACCGCGGGCACGTGCGCGAACCTCGGGGCCACCGTCACGTGCATCGACAGCAACGCCCTGACCCATGGCACCACGTACTACTATCAAGTGACCGCCGTGACGGCGAACGGCGAAGGACCGGCCTCCAACACCGCCAGCGCGAGCGGGTGACCCATGGCCCAGCAGGTGATCCCATGAAGGCGAACCGCCGCCCCGGCGCCCACGCCGACGACGACCAAGGCATCGCGGTGGTGGTGGGCACGGTCATGCTCGTGGGCATCGTGCTCACGACGCTCGTCACGGTGCAGCTGTACTTCGTCCCCGTGTGGGAGGAGAACGACGAGGCGGCGCGGCTCCAGACCCTCTCGCGGCAGATGGCCGAGCTGAAGGCCGACATCGACCGCCAGACCGACAACGACACCG
>DASYRW010000164.1:0-46253 GCA_036003985.1 Thermoplasmatota archaeon | reverse complement strand
CTGGCGCCGGTGACGACCGCGACCTTGCCCTCGAGGGCCCGCGCCATGCGCTCCGCTAGGCAGGGGATGAGCATAAGGCTGCGGGCGCGCGCTCACTCCGCCTCGGATTCCTGGACGCGCTCCATCACGAAGGTGACGACGAGGTACACGATGAACGCCGCGGCTGCGACGATGGCCAGCAGCACCGCGACGATGTCGATGCTCTCGGGACTGTCGATGAGCACCAGCACCGCGAAGATCACCATCAGCACGATGGGCGCGATGACGATGAGCTGGAACTTCCGGTCGCGCGGGTCGATGTAGACCATGGCGCCTGCCTGACCGCGGCGATGGTCCGGCTCCTACATCAAGCTTGCCGTAGCAACCCTTGGCATTCTCCGCGGGGGGCAACGCGCGCGCGGGCCGCAAACGCTCTTGGGCTGGCTGGCCATGCGCCTGCGTGGACGAGGCCGCGAAGAAGCAGGCGCTGCGCATGCTGCCCTACGGCCTGCACATCGGCGGCGCGGCGCAGGGCCCCAGCGTGCACGCGTTCCTGTTGAGCTGGTTCAGCCAGGCCAGCTTCAAGCCGCCGCTGGTGATGGCCGGCCTGCGCGAGGGCACGAAGGCCCACGCGATGGTGCTCGCCTCGCGCGTCTTCAGCGTCAACCTCCTCGCGCGCACCCAGAAGGAGGTCGCAGCGAGCTTCCTCCACCCGGCCGTGGTGGAGGGCGGGACGATCAACGGCCACGGCTACACGCGCGGCCATGCGACCGGCTGCCTCATCCTCGACGACGCCCCGGCTTGGCTCGAGTGCCGCGTCGTGCACGACTTCGCGTACGGCGACCACACCGTGCTCGTGGCCGAAGTCGTCGAGGCGGGCGTCCGGCGCGTCGTGCCGGCGCTGACGGAGCAGGACACGGGCTGGTCCTACGGCGGCTAGTCAGCCGACCAAGGGCACGTCGTGCTGCAGCCGGCACGCCCAGGCGCCGCTGCCTCCGGGCGAGGTCGTGCCCCGCGCGTAGCTCGCGCACGTGTGGACGAAGGCCTCGCCCTCCGGCGGGAAGCTGCCGCCGGCGCTGCAGGGCCCGTTCGGCAGGTCGCACCGGAGCACGCGTTCGCCGCCCGACCACATGAGCCTGCTCTCGAGCGTGCCCGTGTATGCGACGTCGTGCACGGAGTGGAACAGCCCGCTCAGGGGCGTCCCGCCGCGCACGTGCGCGCCGGTCGTGCAGCTCGTCGCGAGGTCGGTGTGGCTGCCGCAGGCGCCGACGTAGGGCCCCGCCAGAACCTCCGGGGGTCCTGCCACCGCGGGCGACGGCGGCGCGGCATCGAACGCGGCGCCGTCCAGGTCGCTCCGCGCGCCGGCGCCGAGCGCGCCCGCCATCACCAGCCAACAGGCCATTCCGAGGAGGCCCCGCATGCGCTCGCCGCCGCGGCATGGGGCCGGCCCGGCTTAGCCCTTCGCCCCGCCTAGATGTCGTGCATCAGGTAGCAGCCCCACGTCCCCGTCCCGCCGGGCACGAAGCTCCGGAAGTTGAAGCTCGCGCAGCGGTGCGTCGCGGGCGTGTTCGGCGGGGGCGCCAGGCCGCTCGTGTCGCAGTCCAGCGGCTGCGCCTGGCCTTGGAGATGGCAGCGCAGCACGCGGTCGCCGCCCGACCAGGTGAGGTGGCTCTCGATGGTGCCTGTGTACTGGTAGCCGGTGTTCGTCATCGTGTTCGGGAAGAAGAAGCCGTGCACGTAGCGGTGCGTGCCGGGCGTGCTGCACCGCAGGACCTCGGGCGCGTGCCCGCCGCAGATGGACACCGAGGGCGCGCCGGTGTGCTCGACGCCGGCGAGGGCCAGGACCTCGTCGGGTTCGACGCTCACGCCAGGCGCGTCCGGCAGGCCCGCGGCCAACGGCGCAGCGGCCAGCAGGATCAGGGCAACCAGCATCGAGGGCTGCATGCAACCTCGCCGGCCGACCACGCCCGTGCCCCTTCAAGGCCCTTGGCTGGAGAGCCTCGGCCTGCCTCGGGGCCCCGAGGGTTTTTCCGGCCTGGCAGCGTGGCAGGCGCGTGGGCAAGCGCTGGGTGCGCGCGAAGCGCCAGGACCCCTTCTGGCGCAAAGCCAAGCGCGAGGGCTACCGCTCGCGCGCGGCGTACAAGCTGCTCCAGCTCGACGAGAAGTTCAAGGTCCTCGGCCCGAACCGCGTCGTGGTGGACCTCGGCGCGAGCCCCGGCGGCTGGAGCCAGGTCGCGGTCGAGCGCTGTCCGGGTGGCCGCGTCGTCGGCATCGACCTCGACCCGATGGCGCCGCTCGAGGGCGCGACGTTCCTCGTGGGCGACTTCACCGATCCAGGCATCGTCGCGGAGCTACGCGAGTTGGTCGGTGAGGCCGACACCGTGCTCAGCGACATGAGCCCCAACATCAGCGGGGCCTACGATGCCGACCAAGCCCGCAGCGTGCACCTCGCCGAGCAGGCGCTGGCCTTCGCCGCGCGCGTGCTGCGGCCCGGCGGGGACTTCCTCGTGAAAGTGTTCGAGGGCGACCTCTTCCTCGACTTCACGGCGAAGGTCGAGCAGCACTTCGAGTGGGTGAAGGCGAGCCACCCACCCGCCACGCGCGCGCGCAGCTCGGAGATCTACGTCGTCGGCAAGCGCTTCCGCCGGACCGCGGTCGCGCCGCCGCGGCCGCAGCCGCCGACGCCGCAGGAGCTCGCCGGCACCTTCGACCTCGACCTCTAGCTCAGACCACCACGATGACGCCGGTCATGTACACGTGGATGCCGCAGCGGTACGGCACCTGGCTCCCCGAGGGCGCCGTGATGGTCACGTCGCCGCTCTGGCCGTTGCCGAGGTGCACGAGCCAGCTCCCGTCCAGGGCTTGCGGCTGGTGGTGGTCCACCGGCTCGATGTTGTGGAAGGTGATGGTGCCCCCCGACGACACCGCCGTGACGGGCGGCAGGAACTGCCGCGCCAGGATCTGCACGTCCGCGTGCGGGATCGCCGCGGCCTCGGCCGGCGCGGCGGCGATCGCGAGCACGGCGAGCATCAGCAGCGCGAGGGGGGCACGCATGGCGCTCACCTACACGACCACGATGGCTCCGTTCATGAACGGGTGCAGCTGGCAGTGGTACAGGATCACCGACCCCGTCGGCGCGGTCACGACGTAGTCGAAGCA
This sequence comes from Thermoplasmatota archaeon, assembly GCA_036003985.1. Classification (GTDB taxonomy): domain Archaea; phylum Thermoplasmatota; class SW-10-69-26; order JACQPN01; family JAIVGT01; genus JAIVGT01. The sequence goes on along the minus strand of DASYRW010000164.1, from coordinate 43,115 downwards.
CGTCGAGCCCCCGAGGGTGAGCCCATTCGAGCCCGGCACGCAGGTCCAGCCCACCGTGGGCATGAGGTGGCCGATGAACACGTTGCCGGGGGTGGTCACGATCTGGTGGTGCAGGCTGGTCTCCATGCTCTGGAAGTGCACGACGCTCCCGCTGGGCGCGGGGAGCACGGCCGGGATGAAGTTCGCCCCGAGCGCGGTCACGCCCACGGGCGCCGGCAGCGGCGCCGCCGCCGGCATCAGGCTGAGCACGGTCAACATCGCAAGCCCCCCAACGAGCATGGTCTTCATGCAGAGTCCTCCGGTCAGATCACGACGATGACGCCCACCATCCACAGGTGGTTCGAGCAGTGGTAGGTGACGAGCGAGCCCGAGGGCGCGTCGATGGTGGCGGAGAAGCTGCCGTGCAGCTGGATCTCGCCGCTGTCGAAGCTGCCGTCGTCGGCCGTGACGGTGTGCTCGTTGACCACCGGCTGGAGGAACTCGTGGTTCTCCCAGGTGACGACGCCGCCCGAGGTCACGACCGCGACGGGGCCGAGGGGGCCGAAGTACTGGGCCATCTGGATCGGCACGAAGGCGAGGTCGCCCGGCCCGATGATGGCGCCCGCGGGCGCGGGCAGGAGCGTGAGCGTGGCCGCGAGGGCCGCGAGGGCGAGAGCGTTGCGCATGGCCTTCCCGGGCGCGCATGCCCCCCCAGGCTCTTGAAGCTTGGGCGCGCGCGCTGGCCCGGGCTGTCTGCAAAGCTTGGCCGGCCGCGCTGCGGCGGATCGCCTAGGCGCTGTGCTGGTAGTCCGCGAAGCCCGCGAAGCCGAAGCCGAACCAATCGACGCTCGCCGTCGCCCGGTAGTCGCCGGGCAGGTTCGCGACCTCGGGCAGGGCAGGGAGGGGCGCGGCCTGGCCTTGGCATGGGTCGACGCCGGCCGCGGCGAACACGTCGTCGGCGCCCGTCACGCACACCTGCGCGGCGAGGTCGCCCTGCAGCGCCTGGAGCGCGCCCAGCAGCGACATGGGCACCTGGAAGCCCGCGTCGCCGCGCAGGTTCGTGCGCGCCTCCAGCGTGGCCACGCGGAAGCGGAACTCGGCTCCTCCCGGCCCCGCCCCGACGCCGCCGCCGAGGGTGCGCGCGAGGTCGATGGCCTCGCCGAGGGTCGCGTCCACGCAGGTGCCCGCGGCGCACACGCGCAGGTGGTCGGCGATGTCGCCGTTGACCTGGGCCAAGACCGCGGCGACGCCGTCCAGGACGCTGGGCCCTGCAGGACCGGGCCGCACGATGTACTCGACGGGGATCGTGAACTCCTTGCCGGCGAGGGGCACTCCGGTGTTGCGGAACTGCAGGTGGGCGACGCCGGTCGCGGCCTCGTCCAGCGCGAACACGTCCTTCGCCATGCCCACCGTCGCGAGCACCTTGCCCACGACGATGTCGCGCGCGGCTTCGTTGTTGGTCTCGTCCAGCTCCCACGTCGCATTGGGCTCGTCGAGCCGGACGGTCAGGGACCGCTTGCCAACGTCCGTGATCACGTAGCTGAGGTCCACGCTCGCCGCGCTGCCGCTGGCGATGCTGCCGACGGTCCCGCTCGCCACCACGGCGCCCTGGTCGAGCAGCTCGACGAGCACGTCGCTCGCCGTGCGGCCGGGCGAGCCGCGGTTGTGCACGGTCGCGGTGACCGTGAGCGTGTCGAGGTCGTCGGGGTTCGGGTCGCTGAACGCGATGTCCGACGAGCCGAGCGTGAGGTCGGGGGCGAAGAAGCTGACCACGAGCGCGCGGGACGCCGCGTTGTTGGCCTCGTTCTCCTCGACCAGCGCGTCGGTCGCGTCCACCACCGCCTCGACGGTGTGGGTGCGCACGCCCTCCGCGAGCAGCGACGCGCTGACCTGCGCGGCCTGGCCGGACGCGAGCGTCGGCACGTCGACGTCCGCGAACGCCGCGCCATCGTCGCTCAGCCGCGCCACGCTCGCCGCGGCCGTGCGGTTGCCCACGTTGCTGATGGTGAGCGTGACGGTGATGGTGTCGCCCGTGCCGGGGTTCGCGTCGCTGAAGGCGATGCCGCTGGCTGCGATGGTGAGGTCGGGGCCCTGGAACTGCACCTGGAGCTGCTGCTCCGCCGCGTTGTTGTCCTCGCTCTGCTCGCGCATGGCGTTGTCGGGGTCCGCGACCACGCGGACGCGGTGCACGCGTTCGCCCACCACGAGCAGGTCGGCGCTCACCTCCTGCGAGCCACCGAGGGCCAGGCTGGCGACCGGCACCTCCGCGAAGGTGGCGCCGTCGTCGAGGAAGCGCACGACGAAGCTGCCGGCGTCGTCTTCGCCGATGTTGCGCACGGTCGCGCTGACGGTGATGGTGTCGTCGGGGCTGGGTCGCGGGTCGCTGAAGCGCGGATCGTCGAGCGCGAAGGTGAGGTCGGGGCCGATGAAGCGCAGGCTCAGCTGCTTGCTGGCCGCGTTGTTGGCCTCGCTGACCTCGGGAATGGTGTTGTCGGGGTCGGCGCGGACCTCATACGTGTGGGTGCCCTCGTTGCCAGCGTTGAAGGCCGCGCTCACGGCGCGCGTCGCGCCGGCGGCGATGCTCGCGACGGTCTGCGTGCCCACCACGACATCGTCCTCGGTGAAGCGCACGACCACGTTGGCCGCGTCGCGGTCGCCGACGTTGCGCAGGGTCGCGCCCATGGTGGTCGCCTGGCCCTCGCCTGGGTTGGCGGGCGTGAAGGTCGGGTCCACCGCGGCGAAGGTGAGGTCCGCGGCGCGCACCTGCACGTTGCGCTGGATCCTGTTGTCGTTCTCCGTCCACTCGGGGATGGCCTTGCCCGGGTCCACCGACGCGCTCACGGTGCGCGCGCCCCACACGGCGGGGGTCCAGGATGTGCTCGCGGTCGCGGACGCGCCGGCCGCAAGGGTGAGGGTCTGGGAGCCGACGAGCAGGTCGCCGTCGCGGAACTCGACCACCGCGTTGGCCGCGGGGCGCGAGCCGCTGTTGGTGACCGTCACAGAGATCGTCTCGGCCTCGCCGAGGTTGTGCTGCACCGCGCTGAAGTTGAGGTCCGCGAGCTTGAGGTCGGGCAGCTCGGGCTCGTAGGCCACCACGGCGCTGTGCCGCAGGGCGGGGGAGTCCACGAAGCTGCCGACGTTGATGACGATCTCGGGGCGGCCGTCGTCGTCGCCGTCCAAGTCCGCCAGCACGGGCCCGCCGAGGGTGTCGTCGGCGTCCACGTCCTTGCTGAAGAGCAGCCCGCCGGTCTGCCCGTTGAACACGAGCAGCCGCGTGGGGAGCGTCGTGGTCGCGCCCTGCAGCGTGATGACCTCGGGCTTGCCGTCGCCGGTCAGGTCGCCGAGGGCCGGCACGCCGTTGAGGTACGCGCTCTGCGCCGGGCTGCGCCACAGCAGCGCGCCGTCGCTGCCGCGGTACGCGTGCAGGCGGTAGCCCTCCGTGCCGAACTCGGTTGAGGCGATGACGTCCGTCCTGCCGTCGGAGTTGACGTCGCCGAGGGCCAGGGGGCGCGCGACGTTCGAGTTGACGACGCGCTTCCAAAGCTGGGTGCCGTTGTTGGAGATGGCGGTGATGTTCGACGTGCAGCACGCGTTGCGGTTCCCGAGGGCCGCCACCACATCGGGCTTGCCGTCGCCGTTGAGGTCCGCGATGCTGGGCGCGGTGCCGACGTCGCCCGCGTTCACGGGCGAGGTGTCGAAGCTCCACAGCCGCGTCGGGGCGGCGCCGCCGGCCCAGGCCTCGATGGCGTGGTCCTCGAAGTCCTCGGTGAGCGTGACCACCGCGCCGCCGACCTCGAAGAGCACGCCGCCTTGCATGCCGCTGCCGAACACCACGTCGCCCGTGCCGTCGCCGTCCATGTCCGCCACGGCGGGGCTGGCGACGCTCGCGTGGTCGTGGGGGATGCGCCACGAGCGCGCGACGTTGCCCTCGCCGTTGAGGGCGATGACCTCGTACTGCGGGTTCGAGCCCTCGACGGCGCCCTCGGGCGAGACGGTTACCGTGGCGAGCAGGACGCTGGCCACCACCTCCTTGCGCGCGGTCTCGCCGTCCACGTCGGCGATCACGAGGGACGCGAGGGCCTCAGGGACCTGGGCCCCCCAGTTGACGTCGCTGTACTCCCAGAGCTTCGTGCCGTCCGCGGCGTAGGCGAAGATCTTGTTCGTGTTGAAGTTGCCCGTGAGGGGCTGGCCGTCCATGAACGCCAGCTCGGCCTCGCCGTCGCCGTCGATGTCGCCGATGGCGGGCGCGTACCATTGCAGGTTGCCCGTGTTGGGCCCGTACTGCCAGCGCGTCTCGCCGGTGCGGCCGTTGAGCACCTCGAAGCCGCTCGTGAACTCGAAGGCGAGGGCGGGGGGCGGCGTGATCTCCACGTTGCCCATCACCGCCACGACCTCGGCGATGCCGTCGTTGTCCATGTCCGCGGCGGTAGGCGGCAGCCAGAAGGGCAGGTCGCTGCTGTGGGACCACTTGACCCTCAGGTCCGCGAGGCTCGTGGTGAACGCGGCCTTGTTGGGGCTCGCGGCGCCATGGGCCGCGTCGCGGCGGAAGGTGACCCAGTCGCCGCCGTCGGGCTCCCAGTTGGCGGCCTCCACCGGCGCGGGGAGCGCGCTGGCGACGAGCAGTACGACGAGCCCTGCGGCGAGGGCGCTGGTCCTCGGCATGACAAGCCCCGGGGCCGACCACCCCGGAGCCTACTTGAACGTTGCCTGCGCGGCGTGGCGCTCCGGCTCAGGCGACGTCCCGAAGCCGTGCGTGGGCCGCCGCGGTCTCGCGCACGCACGACACGATATCGGCCGCGGGCGCCGGCGTGCGCACGTACGTGCCGGCGAGGTGGCTGCCGGCCGCGGGGAAGCCCCGCGCGCGCAGCGCCGCGACGACCGCCTCGGTGGGCGCGCCCTCGGCGATCCCCTCGCGCTCGGCGATGCGGTGCAGGTCGAAGGGCAGCCCGCCGGCGTCGGCCTCCTCCTGCCAGAGCCCCAGGTCGCGCTCCACCGCGGCCGGGCGCGCGAGCGCGCGGCCCTCGCGCTGCTTCGCCATCTGCGCCAGCAAGCCAGGATCCCACAGCGCGCCGCGCCACATCGGACCGCTCGCGCGCGCGGGCTGGGCGCACGCGAAGCACGCGCGCAGGCGCTCGGGCGCGAATCCGCGCGCGAGGCACGCGTCGCACTCGACGAGCCACCCCAGCTGCGCCAGCAGCTCGTCGGCGAGCCGCGCGCTGCGCCGCGTCTCGGTGAAGCAGCGGAAGTAGTGCTCGCGGCTGTTGGCCAGGACTGGGACAGCAGCCTGGTCGTGCTTCGCCGCGACCTGGATCGCGTGGCCGAGCAGGATCCGCAGCGCGGCCTCATGGCAAAGCTCGGGCGTGCGCGTCGGGATCGCGCGGTAGCGCCGCTCGCAGGCCTTGGGCGAGGCCCCGCACAGAGCGGCCGCGTCGGTGGCGGTGAAGCTCACGCCCGCGCGGCGGCCGAGGTTGCGGTACGCGAGGTCGAGGAAGGGCGCCGGCGTGCCATACGGATCGAGCTCGATGTGCTGGAAGCTGCGCTCCGCCAGCAGCACGGCGATGTCCTTCTGCGCGACCTCGGCCTCGACGCCGTTGCGCGCGAGGTTCTGCGCGATGGCTTGGGCCGCCGCGGGGCTGCGGTCGTTGAGCACGACGCCCTGCAGGCCCGCCTCGACCACCCACCGCACGCCCCGCGCGCCTGCGCCCGCGAGCGCGTCCACCGCGCGGATCGCGGAGCCCTGGTGGCGCGCGGCCATGTACAGCACGCTGACGTCGCGGTTCAGCGCCGCGGCGCGGTTGTAGAACACGCCCGCGGCCTTGGCCCGCGCCGCGGGGCCGAAGGTCGTGTGCCCGGCCGGCACGAGGAGCGTCGTGGCCCCCTCGCGCACCTCGACGAAGCCGGGCTCGGCCATGCAGCGGGCGACGCGCGCGCTCCGGAAAAGGCTGTCGGCCGCTCTGGAAAGGAAGGGCCGGAACAGCCAAGAGCCCGGACGCCCAAGCCTGCGTCATGACCGTCCGCGTCGTGGTCACGGCCCGCGGCGGCGCGAACCTCAAGCGCGCGATCGTCGAGGCCGCGCGCAGCGGCGCCTTGCGCACCTTCGAGGCCTACGACCGCGGCCGCAAGCTGCGCCATCGCCAGCGCGCCACCCATCCCGGGTACATCGTGCTCCACTGGCGCGCGCCCGACCTCATCGCCGAGGTGCGGGGCGACGAGGCTTCGCAGCTTCTCGGCAGCTTCGTCGCGAGGTTGCATGCGCGCTTCGGCGAGCAGATCGAAAGTGTGCATCTCAGGTTCGCTTAACGTGACTGTCCAGTTGCACGGACAAGCCGCCCCACACGGCGTGCACAACAAGCCCTCTAAACCTCGCGTATCCGAGGGGGTACTGTGGTCGTGATGCGTGCCATCCTGATGGGCGTGGGCCTGCTGTCGATCGCGCTGATGATGCCCGCCGCGAGCGCCGCGGAGGGCACATCGCTCAGCCTGCTCGGACTCAAGCTGACGTTGCCCGTGCAGGTGCCGCTCGTCCAGGACACGAACCTCAACGTGGAACCCCTCGGGATGGACCTGATCGAGACCCAGGTGGATGGCGCCGGCACGGTGGACGTGCCCGACGTGGCGCCCGGCGTGCCCGACCCCCTGGCCGCCGGCGACGCGCTCAGGTCGAGCTCCACCGACGCCGCGCCGGCCGACACGAGCGGTGGCAGCGCTGCGCCGCCCGCGGGCGACGACGCGCTGCTCGGCGGCATCACGGGCGGGCTCATGGGCCTCTTCCTGCTCGCGGCCATCGTGGTGTTCGCCATCCTGCTGGTCGCGCTCGCCTACCAGCGGATCAAGGAGCGCCGCGCGTGGGCCGAGGCCGAGAAGCGCTACGGCATGCGCCTCGAGGCCGAGCACCGGCGCGTCGCGCAGCACCGCGCCATCCATCACGCGCAGCGCATCGAGGAGCGCCAGGCGTCTGCGGCCCGGGCGGTTGCCCCGGCGGCGCCGCCGTCGATCGCAGCCAAGCCGGCGATCGCGGCCGCGCCGGTGGCGGGGAAGCCCGCCGCGGGCGTCGAGCGCGCCGGCGCCATGAGGCCCGTGAGGTTCACGCGCGTCGGGCCCGCCCAGGCAGCCCACGCGGCCTGACGCGCAACAGCAGCCAACCCCCTCCGACCCCGGGGCAACGCTTGCCCCCCAACCCGCCCCGGGGCCGCACTTTTCCTTCCGCAACTTCCGCGGCGTCGGCACACCCGGGGCTCCGCGTGCCCCCAACCCGCTCCGGGGTTGTCGTTCCCTTTCCCCGGACACGTTCAGGGGCAGTCGCCGAATTGCGGAGCTTGCTCCAGAATCCTCCTGCCCTCGGGAGGTCTGGCGCATGCGATGCAACGGGCGCTGCTGGTCGCCGCGATGGTTTCGGTCTTCTGCGTTGTCCTGCTTTCAGCCGAGGGCGGGGCGCCCCCGACCAAGCTTGGCCGCGGCGTGCAGGCCTGGAGCCCTCGACTGGAGTCCTGGGAGCTGCGCGGGCCCCACGATGGGTCGGGAGCCGTTGTGTGCACGTGGGCCGACCCTTGCCCCGATGCCCTCCGCCCGCAAGGGGAATGCCTCCTGGCGATGGACGTGTGGATGAAGAGCCATGACGTTCCCGTGGTTCTCCGCGACGTCCGGATTCTCGGCTATGCGGTCTTCCAGACGCCCACATCGGGCGAGACGCTCACGTTCGACCAACCTTGGTCGAAGGGATGGTGGTGGCGCGCGGAGCGCGAGCACTTGGCGGTCGAGATTCCCGCTCCGTGCGAGACGGAGTTCGCCCGGGTCACATTCAACGTCGCGGGCGTCTCGCCGTGGGGCCAGCCGTACGAGGATGCGCAGACCGTGCACCTGCGGATCTAGACAGCCCGGTCAGCACATATGCCGCGCGAGCTGCCAGCGCTCGGCGTTGAAGATCTCGTCAGGCTTCGCGCGTTGGGCGAGGTACGCTTCGGCACCGACCTCGCACTCGATCGTGGTTGCTCGAGGAAGGCGCGTCCCTACATCACCTCGCCCTCGAGCAGCTTCTCGATCTTGTAGGGCAAGAGGTTCCGATTCACTTTCGTGACCTCGAGGATGCGGATGTCGTCGCGCCGCCGGATGTCCTGCAGCAGCGGGTTGCGGCTCTTCTTGTGCAGCGTCATGATGAGCGGCTTGTCGCAGTCCAGCGCTGCTTTGACCGCATTGCAGAACCGGTCGGACTCCATCTCCATCTTGCCGACCTCGTCGATGACGATGACCTCGGCCTCGCGGATGGCCTGCTCGATGGCTGGCACGCCAAGGTTCTCGAGCACGCTCAGGTCCACGCCGTACTTGCCCACCTTGACGTCGCTCGGGATCTTCTCGTGCGCGAGCGTGCCATCCTCCTTGGTGAGCCAGTTGATCAGCTTGAACCCGACGCGGCGCCCGCCCTCCTCCAGGCTCTCGGTCACCATGCCGCCGACGATGGTCTCCTTCTCCTCCAGCTTCTGCACGATCTTGAGGAGCGTCGCGGTCTTGCCCACGCTGGGCATGCCGGTGATGCCGATCTTCATCGCCGTGGCCATGGCGCGAAAGTCCGCCCTTGCGGGCGCCCCCGGAGCGACTTGAACCGCCATGAAGGTTCTGAAGCCATCAGCGGGCTTCGATGGAACCGATCAGGGCGCCCGGCCGCGTTCGGCCCGCCCGGGATTCGACAAGGTCCGCGGCGATTCTGCGGATTCCGAGGCCTCCGGCTCCTCCGGCGCGTCAGGCGGCGCCAGCGGATCGGGCTTGCCCCGCCCGCGGCGGAGGCGGATCCACGTGATCGGCCCGAAGGCGATGATGAGCAGCGTGACCGCCAGCGCCCCCACCAGCACGGGTTCCGCCTGCTGCGGCAGCAGCACGAGCGCCGCGACGACGCCGAGGCCGAACACCATCAAGCCCGCGGCGAAGGACCGCGCGCGGCGACGCGCCTTGGGGTAGGGCACGGTGCTGATCATGGCGAAGGCGAAGCACGCGATCGCCGCGAGCTCGAGCCCCGCCAGCGCCGCGGGCGCGCCGACCTTGGTCCAGACCACGGCCAGCAGCACCGTGCCAGCTGCAAAGACAGGGCTCGGCAGGCCCGTGAAATCGCGCGCCTCGTGCTCGGGGCTGGCGTTGAACCGCGCGAGGCGCACGGTGCCGAAGATGAGGATCGTCAGCGCGACCACGATGCTCGCGATCGGGTGCACGACGGAGAACGTCACCAGCGTGAGGATCGCGGGCGCCAGCACGAAGGTGATGAGGTCGCTCAGCGAGTCGAGGTCGCTGCCGAGCTCGCTGCCGCCCAACCGCGCCGCGACGACGCCGTCGAGGCCGTCGAGGACCGCGCCGATGCCGATCAGGATGGCGGCGAGCACGGGATCGGGCGCGACCGCGTCGAGCCACGCCAGCGCTGGCACGTCCACGGTGAGCGTCAAGATGGCCAGCATGCCCATCACGCCGTTGCCGAGCGTGAGCAGGTCCGCGACGCCGAGGTCGAGGAGCGCGAGGCGGTGCGGCGCGGCCATGGGCAGGGGCGCGAGGGCGCGGGCGCGCTAAAGGCTTTTTGGCGCGAGCTCAGGGCTTGCCGGGCCGCGCGAGGGTCGAGCTTCCGGCGAGCAGCCGGTCGCCCGCGCGCACCGCCGGCTCGCAGCCGGGTGGCAGCCACACATCGACGCGCGAGCCGAGCCGGATGATGCCGATGCGCTCGCCCTTGCGCAGACGCTGGCCCTCGGCAGCATAGGGCACGATGCGGCGCGCCAGCAGGCCGGCGACCTGCACGACGCGCATGCTCCCATGAGGCGTGTCGAGGTCCCACACGACGCGCTCGTTGCGCTCGCTGTCCTTGTGCCAGGCCGGCACCTTGGAGCCTTCATGGTGTGTGCGCTTCACGACCGTGGCGTCGCACGGCGCGCGGTTCACGTGCACGTTGTGCACGTTCATGAAGATCACGACGACCCGCCCGCCGTCCTCGGCCTCGCGCACCTCCGTGACCACGCCATCGGCGGGGCTCACGATGCCCTCGGCGAGCGGCCGCTCGGGGTCGCGGAAGAAGTTGGCGAGGAACAGCGTCAGCAGCGCCGCGAGCAGGCCCGCCGCGACCCAGCCCGCGGCGAACAGCACCGCCGTGACCACGGCGGGGAGCGCGACCCAATGCGCCGTCCCGCGGGCGAGGAGGGCCATCTACTTGCCTTCCAGGATGGGCGCCTGCGCTGCAGGCTCCGCCGCGGGCGTCGCCGGCGCCACGGCGGGCGGGCGCTGGAAGAAGCCCGGCTTGCGCCGCTTGGGCAGGTCGAAGAGGTCGAGGATGTTGTCGTGCATCTCGGGGAGCGTGCGGAACACGACGAGCGCGATCAGCACCAGGGCCAGCAAGGAGCCGCCCTTGCCCACCCAGCTGTGCATGAACTCGAAGCTGTCCATGCCGCAGCAGCTCCAGCCCTGGATCTTGTACCCATAGACGATGCCGGCGTTGCGCAGCAGGTTGAGCACGTAGATCGGCGGGGCCGTGTAGGCCAGCGCGAGCCAGCGCCGGCGCGGGGCGGCCTTCTCGGTGCACGCGATGGCGCCGACGAAGATCATGATGCTCTGGATGGCCGTGCAGGCGAGGATGATCGTGACTGCGTACACCGACCCCGACGGGTCGTTGTCGAGGAAGATGTGGAAGCGGCTCTCGACGGGCGCCGTCGGGTCCACCTGCACGTGGCTCGGCACGCCGAAGAACGTGCTGAGGAACCAGCTGCTGTGGTGCGCGACGGTGCCGATGGTCAGGTCGGTCATCCCGGGGATGCGGTAGATCGCGAAGTACGTCGCGGCCGCGATGACGGCCGTGCCGGTGACCCAGCGCAGCGCCTTGGGGTCCTCGCCCCACTTGCGCGACAGCCACTCGTGGTAGGCCAAGTAGCCGAAGAACAGCGGCGCGAGCAGGGTGAAATAGCCGTTGATGGGGTCGTCGATGGCGAAGAACGACGCGCTCTGCGTGGGCCAGTACGCGCCGAACGCGAGCCAGCCGGCGATGCGGAGCGCGTGCTTGCGCTTCCCCTTCGCGAGGTAGCCCGCGCCCAGCAGGCCCAGCGCCGCGAAGGCGAGGACGCTGGTCGCGCTCTCGAAGGAGAACCACGCCGCCATCGCGGGCTGATGCCAGCCTTTGCCACATAAGGTTTGCGGCTTCCCCCCTTGCGGGTCAGAAGGCCGACAAAGCCTTGAAGCACGCCGCGCATCGGGCCGCGTGGCCGGTGAAGTCGAAGCCTTCCTGCTCGTGCTCGTCGCGGTCGTTTTCCTCATCATCCTCGCGAACGCGATCCGCATCCTCCGCGAGTACGAGCGCGTGGTCGTGTTCCGGCTCGGCCGCCTCCAAGGCATCAAGGGCCCGGGCCTGATCCTGATCATCCCGATCATCGACAAGACGCAGCGCCTCGACCTCCGCACGAACGTCATCGACGTGCCGAAGCAGCGCATCGTGACGCAAGACAACATCACCGTGGACGTCGACGCGGTCGTGTACTACCGCGTCGTGGATCCCGTCAAGGCGATCGTGCAGGTGCAGAACTTCTTCGTCGCCACCGGCTTGCTGTCCCAGACCACGCTGCGCGACATCTGCGGCCAGATGGAGCTCGACGACCTCCTCACCAAGCGCGACGAGATCAACAAGAAGCTGCAGGTCATCCTCGACCACCACACCGACCCCTGGGGCGTCAAGGTCAGCGGCGTGACGGTCAAGGACGTCATGCTCCCCGAGACCATGCTCCGCGCGATGGCCAAGCAAGCCGAGGCGGAGCGCGAGCGCCGGAGCCGCGTCATCATGGCGGAGGGCGAGATGCAGGCGAGCCAGAAGATGGCCCAGGCGGCCGAAGAATACCTCCGCCAGCCGATGGCCCTCAAGCTCCGCGAGCTGCAGACCCTCGCCGAGATCGCGCGCGAGAAGAACCTCATCGTGGTGACGAGCGGCGGCGGGCTGGGTGACACGGCGGGCTACTCCATCGCGATGGCGCAGGCCGAGAAGCGCCGGCAGGCCTAGGCCATGCTGCGCGCCGCGGCCCTCCTCGCGCTGGCGCTCCTGCTCGCGGCGCCCCTGGCGGGCGGCCAGGACGAGGGCCCGCGGCCGGTGCTGCAGCTCACCGTCGAGGGCCCCATCACGCGCGGCACCGACCTCTACATCGAGGACGGCCTGGCCTTGGCGGAGCGCGAGAACGCCGCGGCGCTCCTGCTGGTGCTCAACACGCCGGGTGGGGGCCTCGAGGAGACCTTCCGCATCACCGACCGCATCAGCAACTCGCGCGTGCCCGTGATCGGCTACGTCGCGCCCCGCACGGCCACTGCCTGGAGCGCGGGCACGGTGATCCTGCTCAGCACGCACGTCGCGGGCATGGCGCCCTTCACGGTCATCGGCTCCTCCCAGCCCGTCGCGCTGGGCGAGGGCGGCTTCACGCCGATCAACGACAGCAAGATCATCAACGCCCTCGTGGGCAAGCTGCGCGCCTTGGCCGCGCTCCACGGGCGCAACGAGACCGCGGCCGAGGAGTTCGTCACGAAGAACCTCAACCTCAACGCCGAGGATGCCCTGCGCGCCCAGGTCGTGGAGATCAACGCGCCGGACGAGCGCGCGCTGCTGCAGGCCGCGGACGGGCGCGTCGTCGAGACGGCGGCGGGCAACGTCACGCTGCGCGTCGCGGGCAGCCCGATCCGGCCCATCGATCCCGCGGTGCGCGTCGTGCTCCTCGACATCTTCTTCGACCCGGTCATCGCGGGCCTGCTGCTGCTGGTGGGCATCTACGCGCTCATCTTCGGGCTCGGCGCGCCCGGCCACGGGGCCGAGGTGGGCGGCGCGGTGCTGATCCTGCTCGCGCTGGTGGGCCTCGGCTTCTCGGTGAACCTCGTCGCCCTCGGCCTGATCGCGCTGGGCGCGGTCCTGCTGCTCCTCGAGCTGCACACGCCCGGCTTCGGCGTCTTCGGCATCGCGGGCATCCTCGCGCTCGTGCTCGGCACGCTCTTCATCGCGCCCCTGAACCCCACCGGGCCGGGGCAGTGGAGCTTCCCGGCGCAGTACCAGACTCAAGTGCTGCTGCTGCTCGCCGCGCCGAGCCTGATCTTCGCGGGCTTCCTGGTCTTTGCCCTGATCAAGGTGCAGCAGGCGCGGCGCCGCAAGCCCTTCCCGCTCGGCACGGTCGTGGGCGAGGAGGCCGAGGTCACCGACCCCATCGCGCCCGGCAAGCCCGGCTTCGTCACGCTGCACGGCGAGCGCTGGCAGGCGGTCAGCGAGTGGGGCCTCGCGCCGGGCAAGCGCGTGGTCGTGCGCGGCAAGGACGGGCCGGTGCTGCGCGTGGAGCCGTCGGGCGGGCCGGGCAGCAGCGCGCCGCCAGCGCAACCTTAGCGGAGGGCCGCGCCGCACGGCGCGCGGGACGGGGTCGGCAACCTTCATGGACCTCGCGAGCGTTGCGGACGCGGTGCCCAGGATGCCGGCGCGGAAAGCGAAGCGAGGCGCGAGCGGGAGCCGCAGCAAGCCCAAGCCCGCGAAAGCCGCGAAGCCCCGCGCAGCGAAGCCCTCGCGCGCTCCATCCCGGCCGGCGATGGCCGACGCGAACGGCATCGTGGAGGGCGTGCCCGCGCCCAACGTGCAGCTCTGGGACCACAACGGCCAGGAATGGAAGCTCAGCGACCTGCGCGGCAAGGCCCTGGTGCTGTACTTCTACCCCGCCGACATGACGAGCGGCTGCACCACCGAGGCGTGCGAGTTCAACGGCTCCTTGGCCCAGTTCGAGGCGCTGCGCACGCGCGTCGTCGGCGTGAGCCCCGACGACGCGGCGAGCCACCAGAAGTTCCGCGCCAAGCACGGCCTGGACTTCCCGCTGGCCTACGATCCCAGCCTCAAGGCCTTCGAGGCCTTCGGCGTGTGGCAGGAGAAGAACCTCTACGGGCGCAAGTCCATGGGCGTCGTGCGCTCGACCTTCCTCATCGACGCGGACGGCGTGGTGCGCGGCGTCTGGCGCAGGGTGAAGGCGGAAGGCCACGCCCTCGCGGTGCTCGAGGCGGTGCGCAGCCTCGAGAAGCAGCGGCAGGGCTGAGCAGCCGAAAGGCTGCGCGCGCTGCTTGGCCCCTGGCGGCCCCTCATCAGGGCCAGGATGGGTGGGCGGTCCGTGAACCCCATGCGCCTCCAACGCGCGATCCCCGTGCTCGTCCTCGCGACCGCCGGCCTGCTCCTCGCCCCGGGCATCCAGGGCGCCATCGGGCCGGCCGACACCTACCTCGCCGGCTCCACCCTCGTGGTCAAGCCCCAGGGCGCGCAGCCCATCCTCGACGACGGCGGCGCGATCTGCGTGAAGAGCAGCCCCGCGCCCTCGCTGGGCGGCGGCTGCGTTGCCTTCGGCCTGAGCGTGCTCGTCAACGACGCTGGGCTGGGGGACGCGGTCGCCTTCCAGGTGTGCATCGACAACGACGGCGACGGCGTCTGCAAGGCCAAGCGCGAGGCCTGCGGCGACGACATCTTCTTCAGCCACTACGACAGCGGCCGCATCGACAACCCCATCGGCCCGCTCCCCGGCGGCTTCCGCCCCGGCTGCCCCGGCGGCCCGTGGCAGGGCTACGTGGTCCTGCTCTGCGAGGGCGTGCACGGCGGCGGCAATGCGGGCGGCGTCAACGTGCCTGCCCACGCGCACGCGGCGAGCACCGGCAGCATCGCGCCCACCGGCCTGCTGGGCGAGGGCAACCAGGGCAACTTCTGCAACGCCGGCCTCGAGGCGCCGCCGAAGCCCTACCGGGTGATCTGAAGGACCTTGGACCCAGAGGCTCGACGCGAACCGCTCCCGAAAGGCACTTGGCCCGCCCTGGCCTTGCGCGCCCCATGATCGCGGGCGTGGACGAGGCCGGCCGCGGGCCCGTGCTGGGTCCGCTGGTGGTCGCGGGCGTGGCGGCGCGCAGCCCCGCCCACCTGCGCAAGCTGGGCGCCCGCGATTCCAAGCTGCTGAGCGCGGAGCGCCGCGCCGAGGTCGCCGCGGCCATCCGCGCCTACGCGACGTGCGAGGTGCGCGTCATGGACGCGGACGAGCTGAACCGCCGCATGGCCACGCGGACCCTGAACGAGATCGAGGTGGCCATGTTCGCGGGCGTCCTCCGCGCCCTCGCGCCCGAGCGGGCCATCGTCGATGCGTGCGACGTCGACGAGCACCGCTTCGGCGCGCACATCGCGCGCCTCTTGCCGCAGCCCGCGCCGCCGATCGTGTCGCGCCACGGCGCGGACGCTTCGCACGCCATCGTGGGCGCCGCGAGCGTCATCGCCAAGGTCGAGCGCGACGCGCGCATCGCGCGCATCCAGGCCGAGATCGGGGAGCCCATCGGCTCGGGCTATTGCCACGACCCCGTCACCATCGAATTCCTGCGGAGATGGCGCGCCGAGCGCGGAGGGCTGCCGCCGCACACGCGGGTCTATTGGAGCACCGTCGCCGGCGCGCGGCCCCTCGATCGAAGGCTGGGAGAAGATGAGCCCCCGGGCCTGGAGGGTCCCGGGGGAGCCGATCGCCGGACAGGGGCTGCGGGGGGCGAACAAGGTCCGGCGCCGGCGTCGCGTGGACCTCGCTTCCGGGGTCCATGAAGCTTGTTGGTCACGCCGGATGGGTTACTGCGCCGCCGCCACGGGGGCCGCTCGACGCACCATCCAGCAGCCGCTGCGCTCCGCCTGGATCTGCGCCAGGGGCTGGTCGAGCACGACCTCGTCCGCGCTCACGCGCGCGATGCGCGTCGCGGGCAGGGCCAGCTCGGCGGCCGGCACGCCGACGCGGCCGCGCGTCGCATCGTCGAGGCCCACCACGAAGTTGCGCATCGCGTGGGTCGCGGGGTCGTGGGCGGTGTGGGCGATGTGTCCCAGCGCGAGCCCGTCGCGGTCGCGGACGAGCAGGCCGAGGTACGCGCCCAAGTCGAAGGCCGGCATGGCAAGGCTCCTTGGAGAGTTGGGCGCCGACCCTCGGGACTGTGGGAGGGCCGCGGAGCGGCGCCAGGCTATGCTCTGGGGAGGGGGTCTTAAACCCCTTGTTGTCCACGCCGCGTGGCCGTTAGAGCGACTTCGCGGCCTTCTGGGCGGCCGCGACGAGCTTCTTGCTGCGGCTCGGCAGCGTGCGGCGGAAGAGCACCATCTTCTCCTCGCTCGCGCCTTGCTTCTCGTAGCTCTTGAGCAGCAGCTTCTCCAGATCCTCGGGCCGGAGCGAGCCCAGCTCCTTGATGCTGTGCACGCCCGCGTCCACGAGCCGCACGGCCCAGGTCGGGCCGATGCCCTTGAGCGCGATCAGCTCGCAGATCTCGCGCCAGCGCTGGAGCTTGTCCAGGCCGATGCCGGTCGCGTCGCTGAGCTTGGAGAGGTCGGCGTGCAGCAGCTCGTCGCTGAGGTTGATGCCGTACGTGCGCAACTTCTCGACATCGCCCTTGGTGATGCCGGGGATCTTCGCGAGCTTGTCCACCGCGACGGGGAAGCGCGGCTGGGGCAGCATCGGCTCGTCGGCGGGCACTTCCTTGATGACTTCCTCGTAGACGATCTTCTGCCGGCCCGGCGCCGCGACGTCCTCGACGACGGGCGTGAACTGCACGAGCCGCGCCTCGAGCTCGGCCACGCGGGCCTCGGCGTCCTCGAAGGCCTTCCACAGCATGGCCAGGCGCTTGCGGGTCTCGTCGTGGCGGGCGCGCCAGTAGGCCGCGTCCTCGGGGATCGCTTCGGTCATCGCAGGCTCCTCATGTCGGATCGCCATTCAGGGGCACCTCCCGGATGCGGCCCCACCGCTGCAGGCCGCGGCGCAGCTCTTCCTCCTCGGGGTCGCGCCCGGCGCGCCAGCCCCGGGCGTCGATCGCCTCTCCGACGGCGTCCACGGTGGTGGTGTTGCCGTCGTCCTCGATCGTGAAGTCGCGGTGCACGCCGTGCGGATCGCGGTCCAGGGTCTCGACGACCTGGCCGCGGCGGGTGGTGTAGATGACGCGCTCCTGGTGGACGCGCGCGCGCTCCTGGGGCACCGCGGTCGCGGCGGGCGCGGCAGCGACCTGGCCGCCCTGGACGTAGACGGGGCTCGGCGCGGCCTGGGGCGCGCGCTCGGCGATGAAGCCGATGATCGCCATGACGAACACGCCGCCGTAGACCGCGGCCCCGATCAGGTACCATCCGGACGTGAGGTTGCCGGTGGCGGCGAGGATGAGGGTCATCAGGAAGAACCCTGCGGCGACCACGAGGGTGATCCACAGCATGCGCCTGCGAACTAGCTCATCCAAGTCCAGACCTCCCACGGAGCATGAGGCCGGCGACCACCGCGATGGCGGAGGTGCCGACGCCGAGGAGCAGCGCATCCGAGCCGGGCGGGCCCGCCTCGAGCACGACGGGCGGGATCAGCCCGCCGCTCGTGCGGTTGAGGGGCTCGCCGGCGTCCGTGCCGTTGCCGCCGGGGCCGCCGTCGGATCCCGGGGCGCCGGGCGGGCCGGCGGGGCCGGGCGCGCCGCGCGCGGTCGGGTCGTTGCCGAGGGTGCGCAAGCCGCTGGGGTGGGCCGTGGAGTCGTAGAGCATCTGCACCTGCAGGTCCACGAGGCTCAGGCCCACGGGGCTCGGCGTCCCGACGTCGAGGAACGGCTGCAGAGCCACGTCGAGGCTCACGACGCTGCCGGCGGGCACGAGGTCCGGCAATTCCTGGAACGACAGCGCGACGTCCTTCTCGCGCAGGTCGAGCAGGATGTCCTCGTCGGTGCTGCCCACGGCAGTGCCGTTGACGAGCAGCGTGGCCTGCAGGCGGCCGAGCACCGTCAGCTGCGGCGGCGCGAGGGTGAGGTGGAAGGTCGCGGGCGTGCTGACGGTCCAGTTGTAGACAAGGGGCGCCGACGTGAAGGTGACGTTGTGCGGCGGCAGCAGGCTCCAGGTGAAGGTGGCGTCCGCGCTGCTGTTCGGCGGCGCGGTGTCGAGGCTGAAGTCGCGGTGCAGGTACCACGTCACGTCCGCCTGCTGCGCGTGGCCCGGCAAGGGCAGCGCGAGCAGCGCGACGGCCGCTGCTGCGAACGCGGCCAGGAGTGGCCTCAACGCAAGCCCCCGTGGCCGACCACGCCGCCGGGTTTCCTAAAGATTTCCGTGGAAAGCGTCGGCATGTGGGCGCATCCGCGCAGCCTTCGAAGGCTCGGCGAGCCGACCCGCGGGACCGGGCGCAGCTTCAGGGGGTTCGGCCCGCGAGCGCGCCGAATTCCTCGAGGCTGCAGTCGAGGGTGATCTCGTCGCGCCGCAGGCCGAAGACGCGCCGCATCGGGACGATCATGGAGGAGCCGCGAGCGGGGATCCGCGCGCGGGCCTCCGGTGAAAGGCGCACGAGCAGGCTGTCGATCTGATGCGTGCGCGGGTCGCGGTGGGCGCCGAGCACGTGGCCGACCTCGCGGCTGTGCCAGTCCAAGACGCGGCGGGGCTGGCCGGGCGGGGAGGCTTCGGGTGCGTCGGGGGAGACGAGCATAACAACCACGCTTCCTTCTCGCCGCGGGGGTCTAGGCCCTTGTTGCACACCTCGAATAGATTCAAAGCCTCGCCGCGACGGGCACCGAGGCCCCGGCGCGGGTCAGCTCCTGGCCGAGCGGCGTGAGGCGGTACGCGAAGGCCCGGGCCCCGCGGTGCTCCTCGACCAGGCCCGCGGCGACCAGCTGCCGGAGGTGCCACGCGACGGCGCTCTGGCGCTGGTGGGTCAGCGTCGCAAGGGCGCTCTGGCTCGCGCCGGGCCGCGCGGACAGCTCGGCCACGATGCTCGCGCGCGTGCGCGCGTGCAGCAGCGCGCCCGCGACGTGCCTGCGCTGCTCCTCGCGGCCCGCAGCGGGGACGAACACCAGCTTGCCGTTCACGTGCTCGCCGCGCACGAGGCCGTGCTTCTGCAGCACGCGCAGGTGGTAGGCCGCGTTGCTCGTCGTGGTGTCGAGCCGGCGCGCGATCTCGCGCAGGTGCAGGCCCGGGTCGGCGCGCACGAGCGCCACCATCTCGTGGCGGAACGTGTGCTCAAGGACGTTGTCGCGGTGCACGAACCGGAAGCCCAGCAAGCCCGCCCCGAGGGTGGCGAGGCCGCTCAGCACCAGTGTTTGGGCGTGCGCCTGGAGCTCGGGCGCCATCCGCGCGACCTCGCGCAGCGCGCGCTCCGCCTCGGGGGGCAGCGCGAGGAGCGCGTCGCGCACGGCCGGCGCGACGTCCGCGCCGGGCTCGGCGTCGGCGAGGAACGCCACGGCGGCGAGCCCCGGCGGGGCCAGCATCGCGAGCAGCGCGGCGAGCGCGGCCAAGGCGATCCAGCCGAGCGCGCGCATCGCGCGCCGGCGCGGGCGTGGTCGTCGGGGGGTGCGGCGCAGGGTGAGCCTCTCCCGACCATACGTAGGTGCGGCGTGCTCAAGAGAAATCGAGGGCCGGGGATCGCGCCCCCAGCCCGTGGATTCAAGCCTGGATCAGGCGCCCATGGCCGCCGCGTGGGTCGGCGCGGCCGCGGCGGCGGGCAGGATGAGGGCGACCTGGGCGGGAGCCTGCGGGGCGGCGAGCTCCGCGCCCAGGGCGGTGATCCGGTAGCGGCACTCACGCGGGGTGCGCTCCTCCTCCACGAGCCCGGCGGCCATCAGCTGGCGCAAGTGCCAGCAGACGGCGCCCTGGTGCTGCGCGGTGCGGGTCGCGAGGGCGCTCTGGTTGCTGCCGGGGCGGTCCGCGATGGCGCGGAGGATGGCGGCGCGGGTGCCGGTGTGGAGCACGGAGCGCGCGAGGTCGCGGCGGTGGGCCTCGCGGCCCGCCGGCGGCATGAACACGCGCTTGCCGTTCAGGTGCTCGCTGCGCACGAGGCCGTGCTTCTCCAGGACGCGGAGGTGGTAGGCCGCGTTGGTGGCGGTGGTGCCGAGGCGGCGCGAGATCTCGCGGAGGTGCAGGCCGGGGCTCGCGCGGATCAGCGCGAGGAGCTGGTGCCGGAAGGTGTTCTCGAGGAGGTTGTCCTTGTGCACGTGGCGGAAGCCCAGCAAGCCTGCTGCGATGGTCGCGAGGCCGCTGATGACCAGCGCGAGGCTGCCGGCGACGGCGTCGCCGACCTCGCTCGGCACGCCGAGCCATGCGCTCGAGCCCGCGAAGGCGTCCGCGGCCCAGTCTTCGAAGGCAGGGCCGAGGCCCTGGCGCCTGTCCATGTCGGCCGCGACGGTCTGGGAGCCGAGCGCGGCGCCAGGGTCGCCGAGGCCGGGGGCGCTCGCGCCCGGGGTGGCGGCCCCACTTCCGGGGCTGGGCAGGCCGCCTGCGCCGGGAACACCGGGCACGGTGCCGATGCCGGGGACGGGCTGCTGCTGCTCGGGCGCGACCGGCGCGATGGCGACGGGCGCGAGCGGCGCGATCCCGAGCGCGGGCAGGAGGCCGTTGGCCGGCTCCGCGGCATCGGGTGCGCCCACATCGGGCGCGGTCGCATCGGGTGCATCCGGCGCGTCCACGTCGGGCGCAGGCCGCAGGTCGGCGGCGAGCGGCGCCTCCGCGGCGTCGGTCAAGGTCGCGGGCGCATCCGGAGCGTCCGCGAGCCCGTCGAGGGGCGCGGTCACGAGGTCGAGCGGGGCATCGACGAGCCCTTCGACCGACCACGCCTGCGCGCCCGCGCTGGCGATGAGAAGCATCAACAAGCCAAGCCCGCCCAAGCCCCGCACGACACGCATGGTCCGCCTCACCGGCCCCCGGCGAGACTTGGCCCTTCCCCCCATTTGGGCGGATCGGCCTGGGGAGGAGGGGCGTAGGCGCGCTGGTTAAATAGGCGGTCGCCAGGTCGTTGACCTGTTCGTCAAGACGGCGTGATGGCGCCCAGCTTCTGAAGAAGTGCCAAGAAACATACCAACGGTCCGGCAGCCAGCCGAAAACGAGGCGGGCCGCCGGAAAGGTGTCATCAGCCGACGTGCGCGCAGCCGGGGGCGCGCGAAGGCAGGCTGAGGGTCCAGGCCTTGGCGAACGTGCCGGTGCCGTCGAGGCTTGTCGCGATGGCGCCGAAGTCCTCCTGGGCCTGCGCGGTCATGCCGCCCGCGCGCTCCGAGGTCATGCCCGCGAGCTCGCCGGGCGGGGCGACGTGGACCGCGAGGCCCGCGACCTGGCCGAGGTAGCCGTTGGCGCTGCCGAAGGCCATCTCGAAGGCGGTCGCGAGGACGACCGGGACGCCGTACGCGCCCATGGCCGCGTCGGTCGCGTCCGCCTGGGCCTGGGCCATGCTGGCGTACATTTCATCGACCGGCGGCGCGGGGCCGGCGCGGACGAAGGCGACCCAGTCCACCGAGCGCTGGAAGTAGTCGCCGCCCTCGGTCAGGTCGTTGTAGGTGCCGTTCGCCAGGTGGTAGACCGTGGGCCAGTCGCGCGCGAACGACTGCTGGCTCCAGCCGGCGGTGCTGTTGGCGACGCTCGCGGTGCCGGTGGCGATGGCGTTGGTCGCGTTCGCGGTGCCGTTCAGCGTCTGGTCCGTCGCGGGGGCGAGGCCGTCGCGGGTGAAGTTCACGGCGCGGTCGATGTCCCCGAAGGTGTAGTACGACGTGTACACGCCGGCGGCGTAGAGGTCCGCAGCCTGCGAGGCCGCATCGTCGAGGGCGAGCGCGCTGCTCGCGTCGTTCGCGTAGTCCTGGGCCTCGATGCTCTGGTGCTCGAAGGCGCCCACGCTGCCGTCGCGCAGGACGGTCATGGCCTGGCCGCTCGCCCCGCCGAGCTCGTTGGCCATCGCGACGCAGGCCTCGTACTCGACGGGCAGGTCGGGCACCGGGATCGCCGGGATCGCGGGGAATTCCGGCAGCGTCGGCGCCGGCGGCAGGGGCGGAAGGACGTCGCCGAGCGCCATCCCCGACGCGAGGGTGAGTCCGACGAGCGCAACGGCCGCGAGCGTGCCTGCCTTGGTCATAGCCTTCCCGGCCCTCGGGTCGCGGCGGGGCACATGAAGGATTTGCTCAGCGCGTATCGGTGGCGGCCCGCCGGCGCGCGGACGCGTCCCGGCCTAGCCCTCGACGACGGCGCTGCCCACCACCCGGGGGCTGTGGTCCAGCCCGAACAGCACGCCGCGCTGGCCCTTCTCGAAGGCGAGGGGCTTCTGCAGCTGCGCCTCCATGCTGGCGTCCTGGCCGGCGCTGGCCTGGCCGCTCGTGATGCGCATCGGCACGAACTGCATGCCGATCGCGAGGTGGTAGATGCCCTCCGTCTTCACGCCGGCCTTGAAGAACTTGCTCACGTGCACGCGAAGCCGCACCCTGGCGTCGGCCGCGCGGCCTTCCATCGTTCCCTCCGGCGCGAGCACGAAGCCGCGGTCCAGGTCCTGGGTGGTGCAGCCCTTGAGCGCCAAGCCGACGTGGTCGCCGATCTGGGCTTGGTCCACGTCCTCGTCGTGCACTTGGATGGAGCGCACCTGGCACGTCTTGCCGCTCGGGTAGATCTGGTAGGTGTCGTGCTTGCGCGGCTCGCCCTGCTTGACGAAGCCCAGCACGACCGGCCCCACGCCCTTCACGTCGAAGTGGTGGTCCACGGGCACGCGCACCGGCCCGCGCCGCGCCTCGGCCTCGAACTCCGCGAGCTTCGCGCGCACCGTCGGCACGCGGTCGTCTGTGAGCGTGGGCCACGCCGCGAGGGCCGTGCCTTTGAGCAGCGGTGCGAGCTGCTCGGCCTGCATGGCGCCGCGCACCACGATCAGCCCCTGGCCCACGCCGGACGCGTCCGCGGCGAGGATCGACTCGCCGACCTCCTTGGTGAGCGCGCTCACGACCAGCAGCAGCGCGTCGGCGCTCTGCACGGCGTAGGCGAGGCACTGGGGCTTCTCCGGGTAGCGGATCGGGATCACGAGCGAGCACAGCACGTCGCCTTCGCGGAACGACGCGAGCAGGATGTCGGACTCGGTGCTCTTCTTGCCGAGCGCCTTGGCCCACTCGAGGTCCCCGAGCGCGCCGACGGTCAGCGGACGCATGGGCCCGGCGAAGCGCGGCGGGGGCAAAAGGGTAGCGGTGCCGCCGGCGCCCGCCTATCCGTCGACCACCACGGTCCCCGCCGCCAGGTCGCCGAGGCGCTGCTCCATCTCGGTGCTGCTGACGAGCCACAGGTCCACGAGCAGGAACGCCAGCGCGACCAGCGCGAGCACGTCCACGATGAGGTCGCGGCCGAGCGAGGCGAGCACGAGGTTGCCGAGGAGCAGCAGGGCCACGCTCGGCAGGCTCGGGCCCCAGAGCAGGCGCAGCAGGTTGCGCACGAAGCTGTCGTACATGGTCAGGGGCGCGCCGTCGAGCCGGCGCACGCGCAGCCCGAGCGCGGCCTTGCCGAGGGTGCGGCCCCACAGGCCTTCGAGGACCGTGAAGTACCCGAGGAACAGCGGCAGCGCCAGCAGCAGCACGGGCAGCATCGCCGCGCCGAGGCGCTCGGGCGTCACCTCGCCGGGCTGCAGCAGCGTCGCCACCGCGGCGCCGATCGCGAGGACCACCACCGCGATGCCCAGCAGGAGGAAGTCCAGCATGTACGCCGCGGCGCGGCGGCCGAGCGCCGCGGTCGCGGGCGGCAGCAGCTGGAAGCTGAACGCCGGCGGCGGCTGCGGCGGGGCCAGGGGCAGCGGCGGGCGCACGCGCTCGAACGCCGCGCGCTGGGGCGGGATCACGGGCTTCCCCCCGAGCCGAGGCGCGAGGGCAGCAGCGTCAGCGGCGCGAGGGCCGCGACCGCGAGCTTGGCGGCGTGGTTCGCGTTGCCCGCCGCGCGGCGCTGCCACGGCGCGGAAGCGCGGTGCGCGGCCTGCAGGGCCTCGAGGTCGCGGCGCAGCGCGGGGCTCGCCTGCTCGCGCACGCGCTCGAGCACGCGTGGGTCCGCGAGGAGCGCATCGACCGCCAGCACGCTGTGCGCCAGCGCGCGCGCGTAGTCGCGGCGCCGCAGGTGCAGGTCGCTGAGGGCCAGCGCTGCGAGCGCGCGCTCGCGGGCGTTGGGATCGGCCAGGGCCTGGTAGCGCGCCCACACGAGCGCAGGCTCGGGCGTGCGTTCGAGGGCTGGCGGGTACGCGATGCCGTCGGCCGCGTCCAGACGCGGCTGCATCGCCACCGCGAGCAGGAGCGCGCCGGCCATGGCCACCATGCCGGCCAGGTAGACCATGTCGAACACGCCCGCGCCGCCGATGCTGACCACGCCGACCCCCGACGAGCCAAGGGATTCCAGGATCGGCGCGAGGTTGTAGAGGTCCGCGCCGAGCAGCGCGCCCATGCTGCCTGCGGTGTAGGCCAGGGGCACGGCGCGCAAGGGCTTGCCCACGGTCATCGCCATGGCGAAGGCGAGCGCGACGAGCGAGGGCGCGAAGAGGGCGGGGAAGGTCGTGTAGATGCCGGTCTCGGGATCGAAGGTCACGATCACCTTCGCGATGCCGCTCACCACGAGCGTGCCCGCGAGGGCGAGGAACGCGTCGAGCCGGCCGCGGCGCAGCCACAGTGCTGTCATGAGCAGGGGCAGGAGCGCGCCGCCGAGGTTCACGGCCAGCACGCCACCGCCCGCCTGGTACAGCGGGATGTTGACCGACAGCCCCGCGACGGGCCCGAGGCACAGGATCGCGAGCTCGGCGCGGCTCATCGCCAGGCCGCGGAACACGTCGGCGCGCCGGCGGAAGAACAGCAGCACCACGAGGATGCTTGCCCCAGCCAGCACGAGGGGCCACGGCACGAGCTGCAGCGGGTCCTCCGCCACGGCCTCGCCAAGGAGCGTGGGCGCATCATCGTTGCGGAACCTGGGGCTTCGCTGAGCTGCCAGGAACCTTCAAAGCCTCCCACGGTCGTCGATGCGCCCATGCGCGGCGTGCTGGTCGGGCTGCTCGTGCTGACTCCGGTGCTGATCGCCACGCCCGCCTCGGCGTGCGGGGGAGGCCTCGTCGGTTCCAACTGCGTGACCGTGGTTTGCGAACCGGGCGTATTCGCCATCAGCGTCGTGGCCACCGAGGTCTCCCTCGGCCCGCTGTGGTGGGACTTCTACGCGTGGTGGGTGGAGGACGGCGGCATCCACGAGACCGCTGCCTCGGGCACCGGTCCGACCTTCGAGCACCACGTCGTCAGGACGGACGTGCAGGTCACGGAATATCATATCTTGTTCTACTACACGCACGGCTCCCTCGAGGAGAACATCCCGTGCTGGCCGTGAGGGAACGATCCGGAACCCTGATCGCGGGCGGCTGAGTCGCGCGCCCATGGCCTTGCGCCTGCGCGACGTGCTCCCGCTCATGCTGGTGCTCGCGTGGGGCGTCGCGGCCCCGGCCCTGCTGCTCTTCGCCATGCTGCAGCCCCACCGCGACGCTGCGCTCGCCGCGCTGAGCGGGCTCGCGTGCAGGGCTGGAGGCGGCCGCGGTGCTGGCGCCTAGGCCTCGCGGGCCGGCTCAGACGCCGTTGACCGCGCAGGCCACAAGGCCGCTGCCCGACGCGCTGCAGCTCATGCTGATCGAGACGCCCGCGGGCGGGAACGCGCCCGTCGAGGAGCAGCCACCGGGAAACATGACGGCGCCGTAGAGCGTGCCGGTGCACGTCTGGGTGCGCACGGCGCTGCCGCCGGCGATGGTCATGGTGATCGTGCCGGTGAACTGGCCGCTCACGCCCATGACGTACTGGCCGACGGTGAACACTGCGCCGCCGGTGGAGCAGCTGTCGGTGTCGACGAGGACGCAGTCCTCCCCCACCGGCGTGCCAGGCGTGGCGACGCCAGCGAGGGCGACGGGGGCGGTCAAGACGGCAAGGCCGACGGCGAGCAGCGCAACGAGGATCTTCTGCACAGGGGTGCCTCCCGGCTGCCTACCCTGGACAGGGCTCTTAGAAGCTTGCTGGAGAGCGTGCGCGCCGAGGCCTTCAAGACGCCGCGCCGCCGTGCGGGCGCGTGCGCTACGCGCAGTGGGTCTTCGACTGCGACGCGCCCCTCGACGAGTTCGCGCGCCGCATGCGGGCCTCGCTGGAGCGCCGCGGGTTCGCCACGGGCCCCGCACAAGTGCACGACTTCAGCGTCGCGCGCGGGGGCGCGCGCGCGTACGTGAAGCTCGTCTACCACGACTGGGGGATCCAGGTGGTGGCCAAGCTCAAGACCGGCTGGTTCGGCAACGGCGCGGTGCTCGAGCGCGCGATCTGGGAGAGCGCGCGCGAGGCGCAGCTGCAGGTCGCGGGGTGGAGGCCTGCGACGTCATAGCTCGGCCGCGTCGAGGGCCTGCGCGACGCCTTGCGTGGTGTAGGCGCGGCCCTTTCCAAGCAGCCGTTCCGCCGCGCGCGCGAGGCGGAGGTCCTCGGTCACCACGAAGGAAACGTCATCGCGTGCGGCGACCTCCACATACGCCGCGTCGTAGAAGGACAATCCACAGCGTTCCGCGATGCGCGCCGTCGCGCGCCACGACGGTGGAGTGGTACGAGCGAACTGGATATCGTCAAGCATCGCGTCCACCAAGTTGGAGCGCGCCTCCGCGGATCGCCCGAAGCGCTTCGCGAGCTTGATGTGGACGACGTTCCCGACCTCCCACGCCATCAGGGCTGGGGCGACCAAGCCGTAATACCCGTGCACCAGGGACCGGACCCTCCTGGCTGTGGCGGACCGGGGGTCGTGGCGCTCGTCCATCGCGGCGAGCACGGCGACACTGGCATCCCAGACGGCGCTCAATGGTTGTCCCGGTCCTCTCGGATGATGTCCTCGATCGGCCGCGGAAGGCGGACCTTTGCCCGCGCGAGGCGAGCCATGGCCTCTTCGGAGCGCAACCTGCGAAGCGCGGCTTGGAAGGCCTCTCTGCCAAAGGTGTTGGGGCTGATTCCCCTCGCGCGGAGGTAGGCGAGGGTGTTCGCGTCTTCGCGGAATTGGACCACGTCGGTGGCCATACAGTACTGTATACGAGATGGTCTACAAAAGGCTTCGCAGCCGCGGAGGGAGGCGCATGAGGCAAAATCCCCAAGCGCTCGAGCGCGGGCGAGGCGCAGCTGCACGTCGCGGGGTGGAAGCCGGCTCCTTGACTCAACCGTCGCGCGCGGCCTCGCCCTCGATGCGCACCGCTTCTTCGACGCCCAAGCCCAGCGACGCGCGCAGGCGGTCGAGCATCGCGCGCTCGCTCTTGTCGATCGCTCCGTCCGCCCACGCGACGCGCGCGTTGTCCCGATAGACGGCTGCGCGCTCGTCGCCGCTCATGGCGTGGGGCTCCTTGCCGAGGGGCATGGCGGCGGTCGCGACGCGGTCCGCCACGCGCTGCAGCGGTGCCATCGCGAAGACGAGCATGCCCGCGGCGGCGATGCCCACGTAGGGGCCGACGCTGCCCGAGAAGAACGTCTGCGCCGATTCGCTGACGACGAAGAACAAGCCGATGAACGCGGCCGCGACGGTGCTCTGCTTGATCGTCCAGCGGATCTTGAGGTCGATGCCGAACAGCTGGTGGCGGAGCAGCGCGTACGTCGCGAGCACGGGGAGGCCGAGGCGGAAGACGCCGCCGCCAAACTGGGCGAGCGGCCCCGACAGCCCCGGGGAGACAGCGGCTTCCACGAGGACGAACAGGGGGGCGAGGCCGAGGGCGAAGAGATACCGGCGCGACTCGCGCGTCGCATCGGCGTCGGGCCTTGCGCGCGCGAACCTCGCGAGCAGCAGCGAGGTCGCGACCGCGATGGCGGTCGGGATGTAGGTGAGCACGAACGCACGGGACGGATAGGCCTCAGCGCCGGTCCACATGGGCGAGCCGGGGCCGAGGTAATGCAGCCCATCGTACAGCGAGAGCAGCGCGAAGCCGAGGCTCACGAGCAGGAGCGAGCGCCGCCGCGGGCCCGGCCCTGAGCGCGTCGCGTCCACCGCGAACACGAGCCCGACGACACCAAACACGAGATCCCACAGGTCGACGAGCGGGTACAGCGCTCCGGGTCGGCCCGACACCGTCGAGCTGCCGAGCGCGATGGTGGACGCATCGACGAACACGTTGTGGTCAAGCGCGTACGCGAGGTCCACCAATGCCATGAGCGCCAGGAATGGCGCCGCCGCCCACGCGCGGCTCGGCAGCCAGCGGCGGGCGTGCGGGTACACGGCCGCGAAGTACAGGCCCGCGGCGAAGAGCGGCATCAGGAAGTAGGGATACACGTGGTGCCAGAACAACGCGCTGGCGAGCGTATCCTGCGCTTGCGCGACGCCTCCCGTGAGCGTCGCCCCGCCGCGCAGCACGAGAAGCAGCGCGAACGCGCGGTTGGCGCGGTGGCCGAAGTTGAAGGAGAGTAGCAGCGCGGCGAGCGCGAGCATCATGATGCCCGCGGCGAGGGCCGGGAGGATCTCGGGGCGCAGCGCCACGCTTCGGCATGCTGGGAGGATCCGATAAAGCCTGCCTGGCTCGCGCTGGCGAGATCGAGGGCCCGGTGCCGGGAGTAAGCCCCTTTCTGTTCCAGCGCCGCGCTCGCGCGCGACGCCTTGGCGGCATTCTCCTGTGCGCCCCACCTGTGGGTCCTTGCGGCGGACCGCGGGGGTCCTTCCCCACAGCTTGGGCTTGCTCCAGGGCGCGGATAGCGCGTTTCACCCGTTCCCCGCCGCGACCTCCGGGCCCCTTGCAGGACCCTTCATCGCACGCCTCGGTTTCCAAGGCGGTCGGTTCGACCCGACTTGTGGCGGGCGGTCGTTGCTGGTCCTCCGCCGGCGGTCTCCCGCCGGGTCCTCCACGCGCGGCGACGGCCTTGCGACCGGGACCGCGCGCTTCAGAGCCGCCCTTCCCGCGGAGAGAGGGGACTTTCCTCAGCAGCGCCGCATCGCGGCGCCACCGTCGGCCGCCCTCCGGCTCCGGGCCACGGGCTCATGGTGGCTCGCGCCATAAAAGGCTTGGGGCCCGCCGGTCGCCAGCGCACGCTGGGGATGCGATCTGGCCGTCGCGCGTGCCTGCGTCATCGCGCGCGCGTCGTGCCCTGGACGGCCACGACCATGAGGTAGCCGCCGACGATCACCATCAGCGCGCCGAGCACGCCCATCGCGGTCACGAGGGCGCTGGACCTCTCCTCGCCGCCGAGGATCCACCACGACGACGAGGAGTCCGCCTGGAAGAACGGGCCGGTCCAGAGCAGCATCGCGCCGACGACGAGCAGCACAGCGCCCGCGATGGCTCCGAGGGCACCGCTCGCGTACCTTGCTGTTTCGCCCATGGGGGGCGCTCGGAGCCCAACCATGAAAAGTCTTCTGGCACGGGGCACCGCGCGCGGCGACGCATGTACCGCAACGCTCAGGGCCCGTCTCCTGGGCGCGGCGGGCGTGCGCGCCGAAGGAACCTCGCCATCGCGGCTTGCGCTCTCGGGGGGGTGCGCCGGGGGTCAGGCGCGGCGGGGAGCGGGCCTGGGGAGGCCCTGGAAGCGCAGGCCGACCTCGAGCACGCGCGCCATGTGCTGCAGCGCTTCGTGCTCCTCCGGCCAGGCCGGGCCGACGATGGCGAGGTCCATGCTGCCTGCTCGGCCCCGCGTGACCATGAAGGGCGGCGCGAGCGTTCGGCGGCCTCCGAACGGAGCCGTCAGCGCGACGGGCCCCGTTGCGGCTTACGTGACCACCACGGTGCCTGGCAAGCTGCCGAGGAAGGCGCGGACGGTCACGTGCGTGCAGCCGTCGGGCCAGACGAACGAGCCCTCCCCGTGGCCGTAGAAATAGTATTGGTCCTCGCAGAGGGAGCCGCCGTCGTCGAGGGGCACCGCGACGAAGTCGACGGCCTCCCCTTGGAGGTCGACGACCACGATGGTGGCCTCGGGTGCCCTCGGCATGGTGAGCACGCAGCCGCCCGCGACGGCGAGGTTCGTGTCGCCGACCACGAGCGCCTGCAGCGGGCCGCACGTTGAGATCGGAAGGTCCGAGCCCTCGGTGCCGATGACGTAGATGGATTGGCTCGGACGGTGGTGCGCCGCGGCGAGCGGCAGCGCGAGGGACGTCGCAAGGATCACCACGATGGCAGTGCGCAAGGGCAGGCCTCCCCACCGCCGAGGGACTCCTGGTCCCATCAACCTCGCTGCGCACCAACGATCGTTCGACCGTGCGTCCTACAATCTGAAGGGGCTCCCAAGACGCTGGGGCGCCCAGATGGGGATGGGGAATCCGATGCTCGAGTACCTCATGGTCATCGTGGCGGGCGCGATCTTGGTCCTGGCAGCCATGGTGTGGCGTCGTCGTCGGCCGGCCGACGGCCCCGACACGGGCGCGGTCGCCGCGCGCCTCGACCAGCTGGCGTCCGCGGCCCACGCGCAGCAGCAGGAACTCGCGGTTCTGTTGGAGGCCTCGCGCGCCCAGCAGCAGATCGCGGGCGGGATCCAGGAGAGCCTCGCGCAGCAGCGCGCCCAGGTGGGGGAAGTCAAGGCCAGCGTGGCGGCCGCGGCCGCGGGCCTGACCGAGGTCAAGCAAGCCCAGGGCGAGAGGCACGCGGCCCTCGCCGAGCAGGTGCAGCAAGCGCGGCAGGAGCTGGCGCGCATCCTGGCCGAGGGCGACCAGCGCGCGGCGCGGGCCGACGTCGCGTACGCGTCCATGGGGCGCCTCGAGGCGATCATCGCCGGCACGAAGAGCCGCGGCACCGCCGGCGAGAACCTGCTCGCCGAGGTGATCAAGCAGCTCCCGCCGGAGTTCCGCGACTACGACGTGCGCATCGGCGGCAAGACCGTGGAGTTCGCGGTCCCGCTGCCCGACGGGCGCTACCTGCCGGTGGACAGCAAGTGGACCAGCGTGGACAAGCTCGCGCGCCTGGCCGACGCGAGCCCCGAGGAACGCGTCGAGCTCGTCGCGAGCATCCAGGACGACGTCGAGGGCAAGGTGGACGAGGTCGCGAAGTACCTCGACCCCGAGAAGACGTGCGGCATGGCCGTGCTCGCCGTCCCCGACGCGATCTTCGACCTTTGCGCGACGGCCCACGTCAAGGCCCACAAGCGCGGCGTGGTCATCGTCGGCTACAGCATGGCGGTGCCCTACGTGCTCACGACGCTGCAGGTGATCAAGCGCTACGGCGCGCGGGTCGATGAGGCGCGCATCAGCCAAGTGGTGACCACGGTCGCGGGATGCCTCGACGGCATGAGCGAGGAGCTCGAGGGCCGGCTCAGCCGCGCCATCACGAGCCTCGAGAACAGCCGCCGCGACCTGCGCACGCACGTGGGCAAGGCGCAGCAGGCGCTCGGGCGCGTGCAAGTGCAGGAGCAAGCCAGCCACGGCAACGGCCACGTCGAGGTCGAGGCCTAGCCGGGGCCTGCGCTGTCGTACGCGACCGCGGCGTAGTCGAACCCGCTGGCGCCCCCGTGGCTGTGCCCGCCCACGATGACGCGCGCGCCGTCGGGCGTGACGGCGATGCCGCGCGCGCGGTCCACGCTGTTGGCGCCGTCGTACTGCGCGGCCCAGAGCCGCACGCCGTCCGCGACCCGGTAGGCCACCGTGCCGTAGTCGAGCCCCGTGCCGGCGCCTGCGTCGATCGGGTTCACGTGGATCTCCGCGGGGGTGCCGAAGCTCTCGCCGGCGACGAAGACGCGCGCGCCGTCGGGGCTGACCGCGAGCGCGAGGGCGCGGTCGGTCCTGCTGCCGAGGCCGTTGAAGCGCGCCGCCCAGAGCTCCTCGCCGTTGGCGGCGTTGAGCGCGAAGGTCACGTAGTCCGCGGAGCCCCCGTCGCCCTTGGGCTCGGTCGCGCCCGCGACGAGCACCACCCACGGCGCGACGGCCAGCGCGTGGGGGCGGTCTACGCCCTCGGGCTGCGCATGCCGCGCGGCCCACGCCAGGGCGCCCGTCGCGGCGTCACGCGCGACGACGTGGATGTCGAGCGTGCCATCGGCGCCCTGGCCCGCCGCCGACGCGACGAGCGTCGCGCCGTCCAGCAGCGCCAGT
Organism: Thermoplasmatota archaeon; assembly: GCA_036003985.1. Lineage (GTDB taxonomy): Archaea > Thermoplasmatota > SW-10-69-26 > JACQPN01 > JAIVGT01 > JAIVGT01. The sequence continues at coordinate 11,398 of DASYRW010000164.1, read as the reverse complement.
TGCGCGTCGCTGTCGGGGTCGCCGATCTGCGACGGGCCGCCGTCGAGGGCGGTCCAGCGCACCGCGCCGGTGGCAGCGTCGAGGCCCGCCGTGAGGAGCATCGCCATGCCTGGCGCGGCCTCGCTGAGGCCCGCCACGACAACAAAGCTGCCGTCGGGCGTGACCGCGACGGCGTGCGCGCGCTGCTGGCCCGCGCCGCCCAGCTGGGTGGCCCACGCTCGCGCGCCGGTCGCCGCGTCGAGGGCCAAGATCGTCGCGTCCCAGTCGCCCCCTGGGGCTTCGGAAAGCCCCGCCACGTAGGCGCGACCGGCCGCGACCGCGAGCCCCAGCCCGAGATCGAAGCCACGCGCGAGATCGTAGGTCACCGACCACCGGAGATCACCGGTCGCCGCGTCGTGCGCCGCCACGGCGATGTCCTGGTCGCCGCCCGCCGCGACGTAGCCGGCGGTCACCACGAGCGCGCCGTCGGGCGTCGGCGCCACGGCGCGGCCCTCGTCGGTGCCGCTGTCGGGGCCGTCGACGCGCGCGACCCAGCGGCGCGCGCCAGTGGCCGTGTCGAGGGCGAGCGTGGCCATGTCGAAGCCGGTGCCGTCGCCGAGGCTGTGGCCCGTGAGGTAGGCCGTCCCGCCGTCGGGGCTCATCGCGAGGGCGCCCGCGTCGTCGAGGCCGTTGCCAGGGCCATCGTAGCGCTGCACCCACTGCTCGCAGCCGAAGCCGATCGGCGCGCAGAGCAGCGAAGGGAAGGGCAGCGCGGCAGCGGGCGCCGCGAGCAGCAAAGCCAGCACGAGGGCGGGTCCGCGGAAGGTCGCCAACGGCGGTCAGCGCGCGGAGGAGGGGAAGAACTTTGCCTGGGAAGGCGGCGCGTCAGGCCTGCGCGGGCAGCGCGCGGCGGTAGAAGCGCCCCAGCTCGGTGGGCTCGGCCCAATCCGCCCCGCTCGCGACGGCGCCTTGCTTCTTGAACGCGAGCAGCGCGTCCCTCACCGCCGGCAGCGGCAGCCCCGTGCGGCGCGCCAGCTCCTCGTGGCTCGCGCGCCGGTCGAGGGCCCGCAGCACGAGCAGCTCCTCGCGCCCGAAGCGCTGCCCGATCGGCCTCGCCTGCAGCACCGGCAGCCGGACGGGTTCCTTCAGCAAGAACCACGCCTCGACCCCCTCGGAGAGGCACGCGAGGAACCCGGCCGCGCTCATCGCGGAGGTGCCACCGTCGACGGCCGCGCGGACTTCGTGGCGGCGGAACTCGGCGAAGATCGCCTGCAGGCGTTCGAGGCAGGCGAGCAGGTCGTCCTCCGCCACCTCCTCGACGCGGACCTTGGCGAGGCCCGTGATGGCGGCCGCGAGGGCCCGCTCCGCGCGCCGCGGCACCACGACCACCAGCAAGTCGTAGCCGAGGTGCTTGCGCGCGCGCACCAGCTCCTCCTCGTGCGCGACCGTCGCGACGAGGATGCGCATCAGGCCACCAGCAGCAGGTCGGCGCTGGGCACCGCGTGCAGCCGCTCGCTGCGGGCGTCGTCCTTGTCGGGCTCGCCCACGACGAGACCCTGCTGCTTCAGGGCCTGGACGTGGTGGCTCACCGTGCCCTTCGTGAGCTTCAGCGCCGCGGCCAGCTCGCGCTGCTGCTGCCCAGGATGGTCGCGGATGTGCTGCAAGACGCGCCGCTGCTGCGGGCTGAGCACATCGTCCGAGGCCAGCTTCAGCATCGGCAGCGCCTGCACCTCGTTGGTGCGCTCGTTGATGTGCACGACCCGCGCTCCTTCGAGGATGCTGGCCAGGAGCGCCGCGCTGCTGAGCACGCGCGCGCCGCCGGCGATGCTCACGACGATGTCCTTCCCCGCGCGCTTGCGCATCTCCTTGCGGATCTCCAAGCAGCAGCCCACGAGGTCGAAGGCATCGATCTCGCGCAGCGTCACGGCCATGCCGAGCTTGCGCGCCTCGGCCTCGAGGGCGCGCGCGGCGGCCTTGCTGCGGCCCTGGTTCTCGCGGCTGTCCTTGTCGTAGAACAGCACGAGCTCCTCCTTGGCGTCCTCGCGGTCGATGACCGGCTGGATCTTGGCCGGCGTGAAGCCGACCGTCGCCATGATGACCGTCATAGGAGGCCTCGAACAACCTAAGCTGCTGGTCCGCTCTGGCCGTTCTGTTAGCTAGTCTAATCGTGTGTCAAACTATTTGACGCTACCTAACTGGCACCAACTCTCCATGCCTTATCGTGAGCCCGATGGATGCCGAAGCCGGGGCGCCGAGCCCCACGTGGCGGATGTGCCGGGCCGTGGCCCTCCTGGCCCGGGTCGAGATGAACATGAACGGAGGCCTGCTGCTGTGAGGGCGGCGGCGGCCGTGCGCGGGGGACGGAGTCCGGTGACCGGCAAGGCGAAGCTCAGCTTCTACGGCGGCGTCGAGGAGATCGGTGGCAACAAGTTCCTCCTCGAGACCGACCGCACGCGCGTGTTCCTCGACTTCGGCATGAGTTTCGGCAAGTTCGGCGAGTACTTCAGCGAGTTCCTGCGGCCGCGCAAGCTCAACGGCATGGGCGACTACTGGGCCCTCGGCCTGATGCCGGAACTCGAGGGCTTGTACCGCAACGACTACCTCGTCCACATGGGCAAGGCGAAGCAGGCGCGCGCCATCGACGGCGTCATCATCAGCCACGCCCACATGGACCACATCGGGGACATGGCGTTCCTGCGCCCCGATATCCCGATCATCGCCAGCCAGCCGAGCTTCGGCATCATGCGGGCGTTGGAGGAGACCCAAAGCAGCGGGCCGAAGGAGTACCTCTCCATCTTCCCCTCGTTCCAGGTGGGCGTGGGCGCCAACGGCCAACCCAAGAAGCTCCGCAGCGGCGACGCGGGCATGGAGGAGGTGCCGCGCGAGACGGTCACCTTCGGCGCCAGCCCCGGCGGCGTCGGCGACATCCAGGTGCAGGGCGTCGCGGAAGACCACTCGCTGCCTGGCGCGAGCGGCATCCTCATCGAGGCCTCCACCACGCGGATCGCGTACACCGGCGACTTCCGCTTCCACGGCCGCCACGGCAAGAAGAGCTGGGGTTTCGTCGACGCGGCGCGCGCCTTCGAGCCCGACTACTTGCTGATCGAAGGCACGAGGGTGGACAGCGAGGGTGGCGTCACGGAGGCCGAGGTCGCCGCGCAGGTCCAGCGCGAGGTCGAGGACACCGCCGGCCTCGTCGTGGTCAACTGGCCGGTGCGCGACACGGACCGCCTGCTCACGTTCCTCGAGGCCACGCGCCGCGCCGGGCGGAAGCTGTGCATCAGCACCAAGCAGGCGTTCTTCCTGCAGCAGCTGCGCGAGGCCGGCGAGGAGGAGATGCCGTCCTTCGACGATCCGAGCCTGCGCGTCTTCGTGCCGCGCAAGGGCTGGGGCCTCTGGGGAAGGCCGGGCGTCGACCGCGACTTCGCGCTGAGCGACTACAAGAAGTGGGAGCGCGAGCTCATCGACCACCCCAACAGCGTCACCGCCGAGGATATCCGCGAGGCCCCGTCGGAGTACGTCGTGCGCGTGGACTTCTTCGAGCTCACGGCCCTCATCGACCTCCAGCCCCCGCCGGGCTCGCGGTACATCCGCAGCATCACCGAGCCCTTCGACGAGGAGATGGAGTTCGACAAGAAGCGCGTGGACAACTGGCTCCAGCTGTTCGGGCTCTACCCCTACCTGCAGACGCACGCGTCTGGCCACGCCTCGGGGCCTGAGCTCTGGAAGGCCATCGCGCAGATCGCGCCGCGGTGCGTCATCCCCATCCACACCGAGCACCACGAGCTCTTCGAGAAGAACCTCGAGCCGCTGGGCGTCGCGGTGCAGAAGCCCAGCCACATGCTCAAGGACGGCGGCAAGCCCATGGAGCTGTGAGCATGCTCCAGGCCATCGCCTTCGACCTCGACGGCACCCTCGTGGACTTCCTGCGGTTCAAGGAGATCGCCGCGCGCAGCGCCGCCCTCGCCATGGTCGATGCCGGCTTGGACATGGATCCTGCCCTCGCGGAGGAGCGGCTCTGGGATGTCTACAAGGCCTGCGGCCTCGACGGCGACGTGGCGTTCGAGCGCTTCCTGCAGACGACGGCTGGCCACGTGGACCCGCGCGTGCTCTTCGCGGGCATCCGCGGCTACCAGCGCGTGAAGGACGCGCTGCTCGAGCCCTACCCACGCGCGACGTGGACGCTGCAGGAGCTCGGCCGCCGCGGCCTGACGCTCGCGATCATCACCGACGCCGAGCGGCCCAAGGCCTTGCACAGGCTCGCGGCCGCTCGGCTCCTTCCGTTCTTCGACACGGTCATCACCCTCGACGACACGCTGCAGGGCAAGGCCGACGAGATGCCCTACCGGCAGCTGCTGCGCAAGCTCGCGCTCCAACCACGTGACGTGCTCATGGTGGGCGACAACCCCTCGCGCGATGTGCGCCCCGCGCGCAAGCTGGGGCTTTGGACAGCCCAGGCCCTCTACGGCGCGCAGCCGCATTACGCCACCGCCTTCCCCTTCGACCAGCCCGACTTCAAGCTCCGGCGCATCGACGAGCTGGTCGCGGTCGTGGACCAGCTCCGCGCGCCGCCAGCCCCGGCGAGCGGGCTCGAGAGCGCGACGGCCTGAGCCGCGCGGCTTTTGTAGCCCCGCGAGCATGCACGTTCCCCGATGTCCGAGGACATCTACCGCAAGGGTCTCAGGCTCGCGCTCCAAGGGCACGTCGAGCTCGACGTGGCCGAGGCGAAGGCGGCCTACTACCGCGTGCGCGGCGACACCGAGACGCACGACGTGCGGCTCGAGGCCAGCAACGCGTTCAGCTGCACGTGCATGTGGGGCGCGCTGCACGCCGCGAAGGATGGCGCGCTGTGCTCGCACGTCGTCGCGGCCGTGGTGTTCCGCGGCTTGCAGGGCGAGCCCTTGCCGAGCGAGGAGCGGGCGGTGCTCAAGGGCGCGATGACCCTGGCGAAGGAGCCTGCGCCGCCGAAGCCCAAAGCGCGCCGGCGGAAGGCCGAGGACTGACGAACCCTCGAAGGCCGGCGCCGGCGGCGCCCGGGCCCGCGTCGAGGGCCGGCGCCAGCAAGGCGAGCACGAGCAGGAGCGCGGCCGCGCGCAGCAGGGGGCGCATCATCCGAGGCCTCGAGCGGCGAGACGCGGCGTGGCCTCATCAGGTTCCTCGGGACCGGCTCGTCGCGCGCGGCGAAGTCCCGGCTGCGGCCGGCGGTTTGTTCGACCTAGCCGCGTCGGCGCCGCTTCAACCCGCGCTTGCGGCCGGGCCGCACCGCCGCGGCCTCCTGCAGCCCCGGGTGCCGCTCCACCGCGGCGACGAAGCCTTCGAGCACCTGCCGCTCGGCCTTGCGCAGGTGCTCCTGGAACGTCGCACGCGAGACGTGCAGCTGGCGCGCGATGTCGGCGGCGTCCACGGGCCTGGGAACCTGGTAGTAGCCGCTCCTCGCGGCCGCGCGGAGGGCCTCGAGCTGCCGCGCCGTCAGCCCCGTGGCGAGGTCAGCAAGGGAGCCGCCCACTTCCAACGCGGCCATCGGCACCTCGGCGACGCGCTCCACCACCACGTCACCGAGCTTGCCCAGCCGATCGACCACCTCCGCGAGCGCGCCGCGGTCCGGCGCGAGGATCGTGTAGTGCTCCAGGCCGTCGCGGTAGACGACCGGCCAGAGGATCGAGCAGGGGGTCGCGCGGATCGTCGCGATGGTGCCGGCGGGGCTGTTGATCCCGCGGAACACGGCGCTCGTCGGCGAGCGATCGAGGTACGCTGCCTTGTTTTGCACGTACGCCTCGCAGCGAGCGATGGCGGCGTCGAGCAGGGCGGGGGTCGGCGCGCGCAGCACCCACACGTCGGAGCCGCGCTCGCCGCTCACCTGCATCATGACCGTCTCGCCGCGGAAGGACTCGCTGACGCAGCCGCGGTGGCGCATGCGCAGCGAGGCCTGCACGACCATGCCCCTGCCAGCGATGGGGCGCGCTTCAACCTTGCTGGGGGTCGATCGCGAGGGTTGATAGGATGCCAAGCCGTGGAGCATCCATGCCTCCGCGGGTGCAACCGGAGCCCGAGCCGCCGTGGCCGCCCGGACCGGGGCCGATCCCGGATGATCCTGACCCGGGCGACCCCGACGACGACGAGTGATCCGATCGTTGGCAAGCCGGCGCAGGCCGGGCGAAACCTCAAGAGCCCTAGAGGCCATCGCGCCGTGGAAGGCGGCGACATGCGGGCGACCTTGCTCCTCTTGGGTCTGATGGTGATCGGCATCGTGGCGGCCGGCTCGGCCGCCGCGGTCAGCGCCGGCGGCAGCGGCTCGTGCCTGCCCGGCGGCGGCTCGCTGGGCTCGCGGCTCGACGTGGTGAGCGTGTGCCTGTGCCTCGACGGGCCCTCGCTCACCGTCGACTCCGACTGCCGCTTCCTCCGGCCTTGATCAGCCCCGCTGCGCCGTCCCGTGCAGCAGGTGCCATCGCGCCGTGAAGGGCGCCGCGCCGAAGCGGCGCTCCATCCCTTCTTGCAGGCTCGCGCGCGCAGGCGCGGGGAGCCGGCGCACTTCCTGCTCCTGCCAGCCCCACGACAGCACCACGTCGTAGGCCTCGCGGCCCGACCGGAACGGCACGTCATAGCTCGCCGGCGCGACGCGCACCTCCGCGAAGCCCGCCGCGCGCAGCGCGGCCTCGAAGCCCTCGACGGTGCCGATCCGGTCGAACATCGCGCGCCGCCGCGCGAGGACCGCGCGCGCCTCGACGATGTCCGGCGGTGGGTGGGGGTCGAGGTGCTCCGCCAGCAGCGCGCGGAAGGTGTCGAAGGGCTCCGCCTGGGGCCGCGCCCACTCGGTCACGCTGAGCCTGCCGCCGGGGCGGAGCGCGCGCTGCATGCCCGCGAAGGTCGGCGCGAACTCCGCGGGGATGCCGAGGTTGCTGATCGCCGCGTCGAAGGCGGCCTCGAAGGCCAGCTGCGTGGCGTCGGCGCGCTCGAATTGCACGTGGCCGAGGCCGCGGAGTTGCGCCTTCCCGGCCGCGATGCCGAGCTGGCCCTCGCTGAAGTCCACGCCGACGACCTCGCCCTTCGGGCCGACGTGCTCCGCGGCGAGCAGCGTCGCCAGCCCGGTGCCGCAGCCCACGTCGAGGACGCGCTGGCCTTCCTGGAGTTCGGCGAGCGCGACGGTGCGCGCGGCGATCGGCGCGAAGCGCGGCACGACGCGCTCCTCGTAGATGTGCGCCATGCGCGTGTACTGGTCGCGCACCAGCGCGTCGCCCTGCATGCGGCCCGGAGCGCGGCCCCGGGACTTGAACCGCGCGGTGCCGGGGGCAAGGCTTGATGCCCCCCGCGCCCTTCCGAGCGCGCCCATGCCGCGGTACCCGCCCGGCCCCCGCGCGCCGCTCCTCCAGCTGGGCCGCATCTACCGCGATCCGCTCACGAGCTTCCAGGGCTACATCCGCGAGCATGGCAACATCGTCCATCTCCCCTTCGGCGGTCTGCACGTGTTCCTGGTCAACGAGCCCGAGGCGATCCAGGAGGTGCTCGTCAAGCAGCACCGCAGCTTCCACAAGGGCCGCGCGCTGCAGGAGGCGCGCCGCTTGCTGGGCAATGGCCTGCTCACGGCCAACGGCGACGAGCACCTCGGCCACCGCCGCGCCCTGCTGCCCGTGTTCCGCCACGAGCGCATCCAGGGCTACGCGGCCATCATGGCGCAGCAGAGCGCGCGCGCCCGCGATCGGCTCCGCGCTGGCGAGGAGTTCGACATGCACGACGCCATGATGCGCCTCACCCTGGGCATCATCGGCCAGGCGCTCTTCGACATCGACCTCGAGGCCGAGCCCGACTTCCTGCGCGCGCTGTCGGTGAGCGTGGACAACTTCAACCGCCTGACCGCGCCCTTCGCGCCGGTGGTGGACCGCCTGCCGCTGCCCGAGACGCGCCGGCTGCATGCAGCGAAGCGCGCCATGGATGAACGCATCTTCGCCATGATCGACGAGCGCCGGGGGCGCGTGCCCGGCGAGCGGCAGGACCTGCTGAGCTGGCTGCTCGAGGCGGAGGACGCGGAGCGCGGCGAGCGGATGAGCGCGCAGCAGGTTCGCGACGAGGCCGTGACCGTTCTCCTCGCCGGGCACGAGACCACGGCGAACGGGCTGACGTGGACTTGGTATTTGCTCAGCCAGCACCCCGAGGTCGCCGCGCAATTGCGCGCGGAGGTCGCGGCGGTGCTCGGGGACCGCGCGCCCACCGCCGAGGACGTGCCGAAGCTCAAGCTCGCGCGCCAAGTGTTCGCGGAAGGGATGCGCCTCTACCCGCCGGCGTGGATCATCGGCCGCAAGGCGATCGAGCCCGTGCGCATCGCGGGCTACGACCTGCCGAAGGGCTCGCTGGTGCTGATGAGCCAGTTCATGATGCACCGCGACGCGCGCTTCTGGCCCGAGCCGGACAGCTTCGATCCCGACCGATGGACGCCCGAGGCGACCGCGGCGCGGCCGAAGTTCTGCTACTTCCCCTTCGGTGGCGGCCCGCGCTCGTGCATCGGCGAGCCCCTCGCGTGGATGGAGGCGGTGGTGGTCCTCGCGACCTTCGCGCAGCGCTGGCGCTTCGCGCTCGCGCGGGGATTCGAGCCGGAGCTGGAGCCGAAGCTGACGCTGCGGCCGAAGCACGGCATGCGCATGGTGGCGCATCCAGCCTAGGCGGGCGACAGCTCGCAGGGCAGCCAATCGCTGGTCTTGACGACCTCGGCGATCTGCTGCACCTCCTCGGCGTCGAGGGCGTGGCCGTGCTCGCCGTCCGGGATGGAGACGACGCCGCCGACGGTCGTGATGGTGAACGTGACCCGGATGTCGGCGCCGTAGCGCGAGTGGCTCATGATGTGCCAGTGGCCCGGCGCGACCTCGTCGCTGGGGATCCGCATGCAGAGCGGCCCTTCGGCGGGCCAGAGGGGCGCGGTCATGTGGCCGGAGGGGTACTCGTACTCCCACCAGTCGCGCGGAGTCGCCTCGTCGTGGGGCACGTGGGCCATGAACATGAGCTGGGTCGGGCTCGCGGCGGTCCAGTCCACCATGATCTCGACCACCTGCGGGACCTCCTCCACCATGAGGTTGAAGCCCGACTTCCACAGCGGTGCGACGGCGGTTTCGGTGGCGCTGAAGTGCGCGGGGATCTCGCTCGCCGCGCCGGCGACCATGTAGCCCTCCCACGTCAGCTCGACAGGCGCGAGCGCGTCGGTCGGCAGCGACGCCGCGGCCGGGGCCGTGCTCTCGAGGGGCGCGGCGGGCGCGAGGCAGCCGGCGACGACGGGCACGAGCGCAAGTCCAAGGATGTAGCCCAGCCTCATGGGTCTCCCCCGGACGGTCCAGGCCGTTGGGGGCTATGAACTTCGCCTGTGCGTTGGCGGCCGAGACCAGCCGATTCGTCAAGTTTCCAGCTAGATCGACGCCCCGAGCCCCCGCAGCTCCCCCAGGGTGCGGAAGTCCAGCAGCTCGCCCTCGCCCACGCCCCACACCCTCAACCGCGAGGTGTCCACCCGCTCGAAGATCGGCGTGAAGTGCTGCCCGGAGCCGGTGATGCTGCTCGTGATGTCGGTCCCGGAGCTCAGCGGGCTGAAGGCCGGCAGCGCCAGGACCTCGTCGCTGGCCAGGAAGCAGGGCAACTGCACGCGCCCGCCGACCGCGTCGCGCAGCACGAGCGAGGGATGCTCATGGCCCACGACCGCGATCCTGCCTTGGGCGTCGAAGTCCTCGTGCCCATGGGCCAGCGCGAAGCGCTCCAGGTCCACGCGCGGCTGCACCGGCACCCCGGCTGCTTGGCCCATGGTGTCGAGGTAGTTGTCGTGGTTGCCCTTGACGAGCGTGACCGCCGTGCGGTCGCGGAGCATTTGGAGCATCTGCCGCGCCTCGCGCCATTCTTGGTCGAGGTTGCGGCTGAAGTTGTGCTTGAAGTCGCCGTTCACGATGAGCCGCTGCGGGTTGTAGTGCCTCAGCAGCGCTTCGATCCGCGGCACCATGATGCCCCGCTGGAAGCGCGGCACCGCAACCCCCTGCATGTGCAGCACGCCCTCCAAGCCGAGGTGCAGGTCGCTGATCACGAGCGCCTCGTCGTCGAGGAGCGCGCTGTGCAGCGAGCTGATCTCCACGCCCTTGGAAGGCCGCGCCGTGTGGATCGGCTCGGGGTCGCGCGGCGTGTAGCCGAGCACGCGGCCGCCGCTGAGGTTCTCGAAGGGCAGCTTGGAGGGCTCACTTCCGGGCACGCGCCACCGCCTTGGCCTTGGGCTTGGCCTTGTGCTTCGCGGCCTTCGGCTTCGGCGCGGGAGCCTCGCGCTGCTCGAGCATCGCCATGACCCGCTCGTGCATCTTGCGGATCAGCTCCTTGCGGTCCTCCATCATGACCACGTCGGTCGCGCCCATGGCCACGAGGTTGAACGCGAACGGGCTCGGGACCCTGCCGCCGCGCGTCACCCTGACCTTGACCTCGCCGCGCTCGACCTTGGCGACGAAGTCCTTCGCGTTGTCGAGGTCCATGGCGTCGCGCATGATCTCGCGGTAGGTCTCCTTGAGGGCCGGGAAGTCCCGGTCGATCTCGCGCACCACCTTGAGCAGGATGTTCGCGGCCCGCTGCTGCCGGTTCACGCCCATGTCGTGGCCGAGGTAGTTGCGCAGGATCAGCAGCGAGCGCACCGCGACGTGCCGGAAGCGGCGCTTCAGGATCTCCGTGTTGCGGAGCGCCATGCGCAGCTCCTTCTCGAGGTCCTGGATGCTCCAGAGGTCCTGCAGGATGTTGTCGCGCAGCTTGCCGCGCTCCGGGTCGCGGTACAACGGCTTTGGATAGGAGAGCACGAAGCCGTTGTCGTGGATCGTGACCCTCACGTTGGACGCGATGAAATTGCTCACCTTGTGCGCGAAGGCCCTCGAGAGCGCGTCGTTGGCGCGCCGGCCGATGCAGGTGTGGAAGATGTAGTTGAGCCGGCCCTCGTCGTCCTCGATCTCCTCCACGAGCACTTCCTTGTCCGTGGGCACGCTGGCGAAGCGGCGCTGCTCGTCGAAGTAGCCCACGAGGGCCTGGGACGTGCGCGCGTCGATGGCCAGCTCCTTCTGCAATTGCTTCGCGGTCTTGACGGGGCCTTGCGCGTCCATCGTGGCGGCGACGTGGCCGCGGAACTGCTGGATGTGCGTGGCCAGGTCGTAGCTCAGGGGAAGCATCTCGCTGAACCAGGCCGGGATGGTGGGTCGCGAACCAGGCCGCGCTTCGACGATGACTCTGCCCTGGCTCGAGCGGAGGAACTCGTAGGTCTGGCCGCCGAGGACGAAGATGTCGCCGGGCTTGAGGTGCTCGACGAACTCCGCCTCGAGCTTGCCCTTCACTTGGCCATCCGTGGTCATGACCTTGGCGCTGACTTCGTCCGGGATGACGCCGACGTTGGTGTAGTAGATGGCCCGCGCCATGCGCCCGCGCCGCCCGAACA
>DASYRW010000163.1:0-4550 GCA_036003985.1 Thermoplasmatota archaeon | reverse complement strand
CCTGGTGCACGCCCACAGTCCGCCGCCCCTCACCGCCTGGCAAGCGGGGAAGGCGGCGCGCGCGGCGGGGGCGCCGCTCGTGCTCTCGCACCACTGCGACCTCGACCTGCCGCGCTGGTGGGGGCCCCTCGCGGTCGCGGTCTACGAGCGCACGCTCCACCGCTCCGCGCTGCGCGACGCGGCCCTCGTCATCGCAACGACGCGGGGCTATGCGGACACGTCGCGCGCGCTGTGGCGCGTGCCCGATGCGAAGGTCGAGGTCGTGCCGAACCCCGTGGACGCGGACCGCTTCCTCCCCGAGCTCCCGCGCGACGCGGCGCGCGCCAGGCTCGGCATGGGCGAGGGCCCCCTCGCGCTGTTCGTCGGCAGGCTGGCGCACCACAAGGGCATCGAGCAGTTCCTCGAGGCAGCGCAGCACAGCGGCGCGCTGCACGCCATCGTCGGCGAGGGCCCCGAGCGGCCGCGCCTCGAGGCCCTCGCGCGCCGGCTCGGCGTCGCGACCCGCGTGCGGTTCCTCGGCCGCGTGCGCACGGAGGACTTGCCGTGGGCGTACGCGGCCTGCGACGTCGCGGCGCTGCCGAGCGTGTCGCGCCTCGAGGCGTTCGGCATCGCAGCCTTGGAAGCCATGGCGAGCGGACGCGCGGTGGTGGTCAGCGACATCCCGGGCGTGCGCGAGGTGGTCGAGCACGACGTGTCCGGCGTGGTGGTCGCGCCGCTGGACGCGCGTGCCCTGGGCGAGGCCATCGGCAGCCTGGCGCGCGATCCCGCGCGCGCGGCGCGCATGGGCGAGCAGGGGCGCAAGCGCGTCGAGGCGCGCTTCGCCACGCCGCGCGTGGTGGACCGGCTCGAGCAGGCCTACGCGCGCGTCCTGCGCTGAAACGCCGCGACGGCGAGGGCCAGCGCGGCGAGGACGACCTCGGGCCCCGGCAGGCCGAGCAAGCCGCCGTCCGGCGGGCGCACGACCGCGCTGCCCTGGAGGAGCACGCGCAGCTCGCCGCTGCTGGTGTTGATGGTCACGGGGTAGTCGCCGAGGTCGCCGCTGAAGGGCACGAGGAGCCGCGTCTCGCTGCTTTCCTCGACGTTGGCCTGCGCCTCGTGCACCCCGCCGCCCGGCAGGCCTTCGACGACCACCTTCACCGGCAGCGCGAGGCCAGGGTCCCTGCGGTCGTCGAGGTTGTTGTTGAAGTTGCGCACCACCACGGGCAGCGAGCCGCGCTCGAAGGGCGCCGCCTCGGCTTGCCCGCCGCTGAGGGCGTAGCCGCGGAATGCGTGCGCCATGCCATACAGCCGGCCGTCGAGCTGCTGCAGCAGCGCCAGCACGCGGTAGCTTGACAAGCCCTCGCGCGCGAGGAGCAAGACTGGCAGCGACGCGACGTGCGTGCTGCCATCTTGGGAGGGCTGGAAGGGGCTCGCGGCGAGCACGCCGCCCCCGTCGTCGAGGGCCGTGACGTTGCCCTGGAACGCGGACTCCGCCCCGCCCGCCGTGGGGTCCTCGACGGTCACGTCGAGCGTGTCGAGGGCCGTTGCGCGCTGGCCCGCAGCGCCCGCCTCGCGGTAGTCGTAGGCCACCACGCGCAGCGCGTGGCTGCTCACCGCGACCATCAGCGGCGCGCTGGCCAGGAGGGGGCCGCTGCCGTCGAGGTGGGCTTCGAGGACGACGAGCCCGGAGCCGTTGTCGCCCGTCAACTGGCCCGCCGCGACCGCGAAGGGGAAGCGGCCCAGCGCGTCGGTGCGGCCGCTGAAGGCCCACGTCGCGGCGCCGCGGTGCCACGCCACGACCCGCGCGCTCGCGTTGGGCGCGCCGAGGTCGGCGGTGTACGCGAGGGTCGTGCCGGGCGCCACGGGCAGCTCCTGCACGAGGCTCTGGTTCCCCGGGCCCACGTCCGCGTAGCCTGGTAGCAGCGCTTCGGGGACGAGGAAGCCGCCGCGGTCGAGCCGCGCGAACCCCACTTGGACGGGGACCTCGGCCGTTGCGACGCGCGTGGGCAGGGCGCCCGGCGAGGCGCTCGCGCGCTGCACCTCCACAACGAGGCTCGCCGCGCCCGCCGAGACCGCCGGGAACTCGGCGCCGTTCTCGCCGTCCAGGTCCAGCTGCGCAGCGAAGCGGCCCGGCGCCACGCGCGCGAGCTTCGCGGGCACCTCGCCACCCGCGGTCGCGAGCTTCGCTTCGATGTAGAGCGTCGGGTCGGTGAGGGCTTGGCCGCGCGCGTCCCGCACTTCGAGGGTGAGGGTGACGTTGTACCCAAGCCATGCTGCGCCGACGCGCGGGTGCGTGGCGTTCAGGTAGGGGTTGCGGTACACGCCCAGCAGCGCAGGCCCGCCGGGCGCCGCGAGCCCCGCTTGCAGGAGGAGGTCGCCGACGGGCGGCTCGTCCTTCCAGGTCTCGGCGCCGTAGCCGGCCACCATGCCCGCGAGGTGCACCTGCACACCCGGCTGGGCCACGGCGGGCGCAAGGAGCCCGCCGAGGAGCAGCGCGGCGAGGGGCACGGCCCGCCAGGCGGCCATCGCGCGGCCATGCCTTGGCTGGGTTTAAGCCCTTCCGTTCCGGCGACCTAGGCGGGCGGGCCCGCGCTGGGGCTGCGCTAGCGGCGGCCCTTCCCGAACTCGCTCTCGGCGTCGAGGTCCAAGTCTTTGGGAGGCGCGCGCTTCTTGGCGCCCTTCTTGCCCTTCTCCAGCTCGTCCAGGATCCCGGTGATGCCTTCCTCCAAGGTCTTCCCTCGCATGGCGACCGTGAGTTCGCCCCTCGTCTTCTCGATCAGGCCCCGCGCCACGTCCTGCTTGCGCCGCACCTGGGCCGCCACGGGCTGGTCGATGCGGATCAGCAAGTCGAACAGCGCGTCCATCCATCCGAGCAGGGCTTCGGCGCGCGCCCACTGCCGCGTGCGCATGGCGTCCAAGGCGGCGCGCCGCAGCTCGCCGACCGCGTCGCCGAGCCCCAGCAGGTAAGGGATGGGCGGGCAGTGCAGGTCCTCCGGCGTCGGCAGGGGCTTGTCCACCAGGATCGCGTGCACCACGCCCGCTTCGGCGAGCTCTTGCAGGGCTTCCTCCACGAAGCCAGCGCCGCTGACCTCGGGGTGGCCCTGCAGCAGTTTCGCGACCTCGCCCGCCTCGCGCACCGCGCCGGCGATGGCCTCGGTGGGATCCTCGCCCTGGTGGATCGCGCGCACGGCTCCCGTCGAGGAGCGCAGGATGCCGCGGCAGCGCACCATCGCCTGCTCGCGCAGCTTGTCCTTGGCGTCGATCTCGGCCTCGAGGCGCTGGCCGATGCGCGCGAGGTCCGAAGGCGACGGCACGCGCTCGCTAGCCGTGTGGGGGCCGATGAGGGTTTCGAAAGGCGGGCGCTCAGCCGAATGGGATCTTCGCGGGGGGGAATCGCTCGACTTTCGGTTTCCTCCGCAGCGGCTTCCGGGGTTCCGCTGGCGGGTCCGAAGCTTCGTGCATCTAGCCTCCCATGCGCAACGCCAGTATATATACCATCGAAACTACGTAGGCCGCCAACGAACCCACCAGGAGGAGCAGCCCTTCGCGCCGCCGCGCAACCGCAGCCTCGATCGCTCGGCCGTTCTGGTCGTACTGTTCGGCGAGGCTGGCGAGCAGCGTCGTCCCGTGGTCCATCCACGTCCAATCGTCTCGGAGCGCGCGCTCCGACAAGGCTGCGACGGACGGGCCGATGGCGAGTTCGCGCCGCAGCCGCAGACCCATGTAGGCATCCAGCAGCACGAGGACAGATCCGAGATTGAGCCCCCCGCCAGCGGCGATCGCGGCCAGGAAGAAGGCGTCCGTCGGTGCGCCGCGCGTCAGCACGAGCGAACCGAGGGCCAGGCCGCCGCCGAGGGCTGCGATGGCCACGGTCAGGGCGTTCTGCGATTTCGCGTCGATGGCTTCCTTCGCCCTTACCTGATGATCGATGACGCGCTCGGCCTCGCGCACCATCTCGGCCAGCAGCGCGAGATCGTCGTCGCGGTCTTCGGGCAACGCGTCGCGGTGCCCTTCCCAGGCCTTGCCGTTTTCCCCAACGGCGCCGAACGCGCCCAACCTATTTGTGCCCCCATGGCCTTGCGCGCGCCATGCCCCGCGTGCTGGTCACCGACGGCCTCAGCCCCTCGGGCCTCGAAGTGCTGCGCAAGGCCGGCCTCGAGGTGGACGAGCGCAAGGCCAAGGGCGCCAAGGAGCTGACCGACGCGCTGCAGTACGCCGACGCGCTCGTCGTGCGCTCCGCCACCCAAGTGACGGCCGAGGTCGTGCAGGCCGCGCCGCGGCTGAAGGTCGTGGGCCGCGCGGGGGTGGGCGTGGACAACATCGACACCGACGCGTGCAAGGCCAAGGGCATCGCCGTGGTGAACGCACCGCTGGCCGCGACGAACGCGGTCGCGGAGCTGGCCTTCGGCATGATGCTGTCCTTGTCGCGACACCTGCACCGCGCCGACGCGAGCATGAAGAAGGGCGAGTGGGAGAAGAAGGCCTTCCTCGGCGGCGAGCTGCGCGGCAAGGTGCTGGGCCTGGTGGGCATCGGCCGGATCGGAGGGAGGGTCGCGGAGCTGAGCAAGGCC
>DASYRW010000162.1:0-26803 GCA_036003985.1 Thermoplasmatota archaeon | reverse complement strand
CGCGGTCATCGGCGACGGCGACCAGGACGCGCTCGCCATGGCCTTGGCGGGCTTGGGCATTTCGTACCGCGGCACAGCCCGCGCGCGCGCCGCGGCGGCCCATCACTTGGAGGACAGCCTCGCGCCAGCCGCGGATCTGGTGCTGGGCTGGCTCGCATCGGCAAAGCCTTAGCGACTCGCCGCGATGCCCGCGCGGTGGCCGTCAACGTCGCGCTGGACATCACCATCCTGCTCAGCGTCGCGTTCGTCGCGTACATCATCGCCACCCTCACGCGCCAGAGCGTGATCATCGGCGAGATCCTCGTGGGCCTCGTGGTGGGGCCCTCCTTGCTGGGCTGGATCAGCGTCGGCGAGTTCGTCGAGGGCATCGCGCTCGTCGGGGCCATCGTGCTGCTCTTCCTGGCGGGGTTGGGGCACAGGTTCGGCGACATCTTCCGCGGCCGCTACGCGCTCATCGCGCTGGCGGGGGTGGTGGTGCCATGGGTGGGCGGCTTCCTGTTCGCCGAGTACAGCGGCTACGACCGCATCAGCGCGCTCTTCATCGGCACGGCCCTCACCGCGACCAGCATCGCCATCACGGTCAACGTGCTCACGGAGCTCGGCCGCATCAACACCGACGCCGGCCGCGCGATCCTCGGCGCGGCGGTCATCGACGACGTGCTCGGCCTGATCGCGCTCGCCATCACGATCCAGTCGGCCCAAGGGGGCGTGCAGCTCGCCGAGGTCGCGCTCATCGGCGCGAAGGCCGTGGTGTTCATCCTCGCCGGCGCCATCATCGGCTCGCGCTTGCTCCAACCAGGCCTCGAACGCCTCGACCGCAGCAAGCTCGTCGAGCGCCACCCCGAGCTGCTGTTCCTCGTGGCGATCAACATCGCGTTCCTCTACAGCGCCGTCGCGGAGGCCATCGGGCTGAGCGCGATCGTCGGCGCGTTCCTCGCGGGCGTGAGCCTCGACGCGACGCGCCACATGCATGGCCGCAGCTTCAAGGACGGCACCGAGTACCTCACCACGATCTTCGCGTCGATCTTCTTCGTGAGCCTCGGCGTGCTCGTCGACCTGCGCGGCCTGAGCGTCGCGGTCGTGCCCTTCATGCTCGGGCTCACGGCCATCGCCCTCGCGACGAAGTTCATCGGCTGCGCGATCCCAGCGCGGCTGCTGGGCATGAGCTGGCGCGACACCGCGTTGGTCGGGGCAGGCATGGCGCCGCGCGGCGAGGTCGCGCTCATCGTGGCGCTGCTCGCGCTGAACGCCAACGCCATCGGCCAGGAGGTGTACACGTCGGTGGTGGTGATGAGCTTGCTCACGACCCTCGTGACGCCGCCCGCGCTGAAGTGGATCGCCCGCGAGCGCACGAGCCGACGCGCGTGGCCTAGGTCTCGCGCAGCATGAAGAAGTCCGGTCGGACGCGCCGCGGGTCGAAGACGCTGTAGTGGCATGTGCAATAGATCTGGTCGAAGAGGCCCTCGCCGAGCGCCTTGCGGCTCTCGTGCCAGCCGGGGATGCAGCAGAGGTGCCTGCAGAAGCCCACGTACGCGACGAGCAGCGTGTCCGCGGGCCCCTCGACGAAAAAGCCCTCGGCGCCGGCCGCGGCGCCGCCCTCAAGGACCACGTCCTCGCGCCGCAGCGCCAGGACGATGGCCCGCACGGCGCCGCGCCAAACCACCGACGCGCCGTAGCCGGGGCCTGCGAAGTCCTCGGCGCGCGCGGGCAACCCCAACTTGCCGAGC
This sequence comes from Thermoplasmatota archaeon, assembly GCA_036003985.1. Taxonomy (GTDB): domain Archaea; phylum Thermoplasmatota; class SW-10-69-26; order JACQPN01; family JAIVGT01; genus JAIVGT01. Next base: position 25,076 of record DASYRW010000162.1, on the reverse strand, counting down.
TGCCAGGCCACGTCGCGGCGGCCGGTCGCCCCGCGCAGTTCAAGCGCCTGCTCGGCGCGCTCGGGCGCGAGCTCGTAGCGCAGCAACTCGTCGCGCGCCGCGAACTTCTGCTGCAGTTGGGGCATCCGCTCGTGGCCGCAGTAGCGATACCAGTCGAGCACGCCGCCCTCGACGCTCGCGGGCGTGGGGTCCGCACGCAGCCGGCCCTCCGCATCCCGCGCGAGGGGCAGCAACGGAAGCCCCTGCGGCGCCGGTCCGCCGACCACGGTGGCCCCGAGGTAGTCCACGCGTCGCCACCGCGCGCTGCCACCGGGCGCGAGGGGCCCCGCGAGTCCGGCGGCGGTCGCGGCCATCATGCCCGCTGCGGAGGCGTAGACGCACCCTCGCACGAAGGCGCGGCGATCCATGGTCGCCCGTCGCCTTCCACGCGGAAGGTTCCTCGGTCCGCACCCTTCCAGGGCGTGCGAGCCCGAGGGCACGGTAGGGACATCGGGTTGATCCGGAGGAGGCGTCGCGCACGCCGCCAAAGCCTTCAAGGCCCTTGGCGCCTACCGGAGCACGATGGCCCCAGGCCGGTGGAAGGGCGTGGTCGCGCTCGTCGCATGCGTCCATTGCTCGCTCACGTTCTTCGTCGCCGTGGGCGCGCTCTTCTTCGCGGGCGCCACCGCGCCGACGCTGCTGGGCGTGCGCGCCGACGTGCTGCTCGTGCCCCTCGCGGGCGTCGCGCTGTTCACGGGCTGGCTTTGGTGGGGGCGCCGCGCGGCCGAGCGGTGCGAGGTTCCGACGTCCGGCGCGCCGCCGCCTTGAAGGCCCTTGGGACCCCTGCGGGCCCGGCGATCCCATGGCCCGCATGACCTTGCCCTCGACCAACAACAAGAGCACCCACGAGCACCGCACCGCGCGCGTCATCGAGGTGCTGGGCACGTCGCGCCGCGGGTTCGACGAGGCCATCCGCAACGCGCTGTCCGACGCGAGCGTCACGCTGCGGGGCATCAGCGGCGCGCACGTCGAGAGCATGAGCGTCAAGTGCACCGACGGCAAGATCACCGAGTACAAGGTGGACCTGAAGGTCGCCTTCGGCATCGAGCGCACGAAGCGGCCTTGAGCAGGCCCGCAGGCAAACCTCAAGCAGGGCCGCGCGCGTCGCGGACCATGGCCTTCCTGCCCCTGCTCCCGCCACCCGCTGGCACGCCCGCTGCCGAGGTGCTGCGCGAGACCGAGGCGCGCTGGGGCTACGCGCCCAACATCGTCCGCGCGCTCGCGATGCGCCCCGAGCTGCTGCAGGCCGAGGACGCGTGGTCCAAGGCCCTGATGTACAGCGGCCTGCTGCCGCGCACGCTCAAGGAGGCCGTGGCCACCACCGTGAGCGTGGTGAACAAGTGCGACTACTGCGCCACGAGCCATGCCTACGCCGGCCAGCGCGCCGGCCAGGGCCCCGAGGTCGCGCAAGCCTGCGCGCGCCTGCGCTTCGACGGCTTGCCGGAGCGGGACCGCGCCGCGCTGGAGTTCGCGCGCAAGGCGGCGAGCGACATGAACGCCATCACCCAGCGCGACGTCGATGCCCTCCGAGCGCACTTCAGCCCGCAGGAGATCGTCGAGCTCGCAGCGGTGATTGGCAGCTTCATGCTGTACAACACCTTCGTGACGGCGCTGGGCCTCGAACTCGAGCCGCAGCATGGGGCGAGCCTGCTCGCCACGAAGGGCTGACCCGGCGGAGCGTCAATACTTGTACCGTGGGTCCGCGCCCGCATCGGGCTCCAGCTCCACGCCGAGCCCGAGGACGTAGCGGTTCATCATGTTGAAGTAGCTCGCGATGTGGTTGACCGCGACGATCTCCTCGTCGTCGAAGCCCGCCGCCCGCAGCGCTTCGACGTCCTTGGGGTTCATCTCGGCGGGCCTGAGCGTCAGCTTGCGCGCGTAGGCGAGCATCGCCGCGTCGCGCGCGTCGAGCCGCAGGACGGGATCGCCCTCCATGAGCTGGCGCGCGAAGGCCTCGTCCTTGGTCACGCGCGCGAGCGCTGCGCCGTGGTGCCGCACGCAATACTCGCACCGATTCGCGCGGCTGACCTCCACCGCGACCATCTCGCGATGCGCGCGTGGCAGCTTGTGCGCGCCGAACATGAGCGCGAGGTAGAAGTCCATCATGGTGGTCATGGCGCGGGGCAAGAGGCTGCTGATGGCCACGACGTTCGCCACGCGGCCGCGCTGCTTGCGCACGTGGTCGTAGGCCTCCTTGACGGCGCCCTCGGCCTCGCCCTCGGGCACCACGCGCACCCAGGCCATGGCCGCCCATCGGCCAGCGGGGGCTTCAACCTTGCCCGCGCGGCGCGGGGGCTCCGGAACCCTGCTGCGACGCGGGCAGGGGCGCGAGCTCCGGTGCGGGCTCCTCGCCCTGCTCGGCGGGCTTCGCCTCGATGGCGACCTGAGGCCGGCCCTTGCGGCGGCGCCGCACGAGGAACGCCGCCGCCCCGAGCGCGCCCGCGAGCAGCGCGCCCACCCATACGTACCAGAACTTCGCGAGCACGAAGTCGCTCGTGACCGCGATGGTGAACGTGGCCTGCGCGTCGTCGGACTGGGGCGTGACGAGCACGACGTCGCGCCCGTCCTGGGTGCTCTCCTCGTAGGAGGCGCCGTCCGCTGCGACCGCAGCGAGGGCGATGCCCGGCGGCAGCACGATCCGGTAGGTGGTGTCGAAGCCCTGCACACGCGGGAGCCCGAAGCTCAACTCGCGCTCGAGCAGGGTGGGACCCAGCGCCGCAGCCGCGCCGTACCGCGGCGGCTCGCTCGACAAGGGCAGGAGCACCTCCCCGTGCAGCACGAACACGAGCGGCGGCTCGCCGTCGGGCGGGTTGCTGATCAGGGCCGCGTCGAGGGTCCCAGGCTCGAAGCCGCCCTGCAGGTCGCCCACCTCCGCGCCGAAGGCCGCGGCGCGCTCCGACGCCAGCGCCGCGAGCTGCGCCTCGATCTGCTCCATGGCATCGGGGGGCACGAGGCCATCGCGCACCGCCATGCGCAGCGCGTCGGCGTTGATGCGCTCGACGGCGACGCCCGAGGGCAGCCGCGCGGCGACCAACGCCCGCAGCGCGGGCACGTCTGCGAGCTGCACCTCCCGCAGCGCGAGGCGCGCGTCGAGCACCACGTCCAGGCGCCCGAAGTCACCCGCGAGCACGCCGGGCAAGCTGAGATCCACGACGTCGCGCATGTCGATGGTGAGGTCGAGCTGCGCGTCGCTGGCGCTGGCCGAGCCCTCGGGTGCGCCGCGGCTGTGCAGCACGAGCGCCGCGGCCTGCGTGCGATCGGTGGCGCCGAGCCAGTTGGACATCTGCCATGTCGCGGTCGCGCCGTCGGGGCTGAGCGCGGCGCCCTCGGCGGAGGCGAAGGCCAGCCAGTCGGGGAGGTGGAACGCGTACGTGAGGTTCCAGCCGGGCCGCGCGACGAGGTTGTAGGGCAGCGTGGCGCGCACGCCCATGTCGAGGAGCGCGCGGAGCTGGGCCTCATCGATCCCTGCCGCGTCGCCGCCGAGGCCCAGGTCCTCGAGGCGGTAGGTGGCGGCGGCGTCGAAGGCGAAGTTGACCGTCGGGTGGTACGGATCCTGGCCGCGCGGACCGCCCAGGGTTGCATGGTCCACCGCGGCGTGCTCCACGGTGACGTTGGCGCCGGGGAACACGCCCGCGAGCGCGGCTTGCGCGCGGCCCCGCAGCGCCTCGTCCATCTGCGCGACGAAGGCCTCGGCCATGCCGAAGCGCGCCGCTTGGGTGTGCGCGTCGCGCAGGCCTTGGGCCGTGTAGGCCGTGCCCTGTACGGCCGCCTTGTGCACCTCGAAGGCGCCGACGATGTGCGCGTGCGTCAGGTCGAGGAACGTGACATCCACGCGCGCGTCGAGCCACTCGGGCGCCGCGTCGGGCGCCTGCGCGCCGCCGAAGGGCAGGCTGGCGAACACCGCGGCTGAGGCGAGGCAAAACGCCAAAAGGCGGGACCTCATAGCAGCGGCCCGAGTGCAGTTGGAAGGCCGCGATAAGCGTGTCGTGTTGGCCGAAGGCCGAAACACCCCCAGAAGCCCGAGGCCCCCGCCGCCGCGCGAGCGGGCGCGGCGCCGCCTCGAGGGCACCTTGGGCCCCGAGGCCCTCGACGCGCTGCCCCGACACTGGGTGAAGCTCGGCCGCGTGTTGGTGCTGCCGCTCGCCGAGCCGCTCCGGCCGCACTGGCCCGCCATCGCGGAGGCCTACGCAGCGGAGCTCGGCTGCGGGGCCGTGGTGCGCGACGCGGGCCCCATCGCCGGCGAGCGCCGCGAGCCCGCGCGCGAGCTGGTGTGGGGCACCCAGACGGAGACCGAGGTGGTGGAGGGCGGCGTGCGCTTCGCGCTCGACGCCGCGCGCGTGATGTGGAGCGCGGGCAACGTGCACGAGCGGCAGCGCATCCCGCGCTTGGTGCAGGAAGGCGAGGTCGTGCTCGACCTCTTCGCGGGCATCGGCTACTTCGCCGTCCCCATCGCGGCCAAGGCGCGGCCAGAGCGCGTCGTCGCGTGCGAGCTGAACCCCGTGGCGTTCCATTGCTTGCAGCGCAACGCGGCGCTGAACCACGTCCAGGACAGGATCGAGCCGCGCCTCGGCGACTGCCGCGCGACCGCGCCGCGCGGCATCGCGGACCGCGTCCTGCTCGGCTACACGGTCGAGACGGAGCGCTTCCTCCCCACGGCGGTCGCCGGGCTCAAGCGACAGGGTGGGTGGCTGCACTACCACGAGGCCTGCCCCGCGCACCTTTGGCGGTCGCGGCCTGAGCAGCGCGTGCGCGACGCCGCGGCCGCCGCAGGCCGCGAGGTCGTGCGCGCAGCGCCTCGCGTGGTGAAGAACTACGCGCCCGGCATGGTGCACGTGGTGGTCGACGCCGAGGTGCGCTGATGGCCCCTGTCAGGCTGGTCATCTGGCACATGGGCCAGGACGACCCCAAGAAATGCACCGCCAAGAAGCTCGCGCGCTTCGGCCTCGCGGAGCTGGTCGAGCAGCCGCGCCGCCTGCCGCGCGACGCGGTGCTGCTCGACCCCACCGCCGGCCAAGCGGTGAGCCGCGCCGACCTGCCCCTCGCGAGGGCGCGCGGCCTCGCGGCCATCGACTGCACGTGGAAGAAAGCGCAAGTGCAATTCCCCGAAGCGCCCGGCCGCTTCCACCGCCGCGCGCTGCCGTTCCTCGTCGCGGCCAATCCGACAGCATTCGGCCGGCCCTTCTTGCTGAGCACGGTGGAAGCCTTCGCGGGCGCGCTGTGGATCCTGGGCCTGGAGGACCAAGCCCGCGCGACGCTCGCCAAGTTCAGCTGGGGCGAGCACTTCCTCGAGGTCAACGCGGAGCCGCTCGCCGAGTACGCCAAGGCGCGGACGAGCCACGAGGTCGCCGCGGCGCAGGCGCTGTTCGTGGACGCGCCAGGGCCGGCCGCCGGCACGACGGACGTTCCCTGAGGGCCGCCGCTCGCGACCAAGGCTTGCAGAGGCCGAGCAGGCCCGCGGAGAGGGGTGAGCGGCAGGCGAAAAGGCGGGGGGAAAAGGCTCCGACGTACAGCGGCAGCAGGCCCGCGGGGGCAGCCTCCCGGTCCGGAATGGGGCGCCAGGTTCCTGAGGTTTTGGGGCAAGGGTCGTGGCCAGGGGTCGCTGCAGGCCTACGACCGAACCGGCGCAGCCGGCGTCCGAAAGGGTCGGCGTGTCCTGAAAAGAAACATGCTCCTTCTCGTCTCACCGGCCGCGCGGCGGATACATCCTGTCGAGCCACCCGTACCCTTCGCGACGGTGGAAGATCCGCACGACATCGATGGTGTCGTCCCGCAGGAGCCAGCAGGCGCGCCAGTCCCCGATGCGGAGCCGGAACGCAGGCGGGTCCCCCGGGGTCTGGAGACGCTTGACGTCCAACCCAGTGGACGTGCCGGAGGGGTCGTCGGGGAGCCTCCGGAGCGCCCTGCGCATCCGCGCGCGCATCGCAGGGGGCATCGACTTCAGCACGGGGACGGCGTGATCTGGGTCCAGCCGGACGCGCCTCAGGCGTCGGCCAGGTCGACCCATGCGTCCTCGGCGTCGAGTTCTTCCGCGCGGCGCCGCATCTCGAGGACGAATTCGTCGGCGTCCACGCGGTCCATGAGAGCCCCTAGGATCTCGTCATAGGTCATGCCGGCGTGCCCGTACCGCTTCAGACGGTCCCGCGTGGCGGGGTCAAGGGTCAGGGTGGTGACCATTCGAGAGACTATGGTTCAACCATATTCATAATGGTTTGGTCATGGCGGGGCCCGGACGTGAGGCTTTCCTCCGCTACGCCGCCTCGATCCCCTTCGTGTAGTCCTTCTTGGTCTGCTTCGCGAGGCCGCCCTCGAGCTCCTCGGCGATGCGCTTGTAGTAGTTCACCGTCGACTCGTCGACGCTCGCGCGCACGAGGCTGAGGGCCTTCTCGAAGTGCTTCATGTGCACCTCGTTGGCCTCGATGTTCTCGCGCAGCGCCAGCACCCCGGCCATGCGGCAGAGGTTGGCGAGGTCGGCGCCGACGTAGCCCTTGGTGCGGTCGGCGAGGTCTTCGAGGTTCACGTTCTTGAGGGGCATGGTGCGCGTGTGGATCTTGAGGATCGCGAGGCGCTCGGGCCGGCCGGGCTCGCCGCAATAGAGCAGGCGATCGACGCGCCCGGCGCGCAGCAGGGCAGGGTCGATCATGTCGGGCCGGTTCGTGGCTGCGATGACGACGACGCCCTCCATGCCGCCGAGGCCATCGATGCTGGTCAGCAGCTGGTTCACGACGCGCTCCGTCACGTGGGAGTCGCCCATGCCGCCCCCGCGACGCGGCGCGATGCTGTCGAGCTCGTCCAGGAACACGATGGAGGGGCTGGCCTGCTTGGCCTTCTTGAAGATCTCGCGGATCGCCTTCTCGCTCTCGCCGACCCATTTGGACAAGATCTCGGGGCCCTTGATCGAGATGAAGTTGGCCTTGCTCTCCGTCGCGGTCGCCTTGGCGAGCAGCGTCTTGCCCGTCCCCGGCGGCCCGAAGATGAGGATGCCCCTCGGCGGCTTGATGCCGAGGCGCTTGAAGGCCTCTGGGTGCGTGAGGGGCCATTCGACGGCTTCCTTCAGCTCCTGCTTGATGTTCTCGAGCCCCCCGACGTCGGTCCACGGGACGTGCGGGATCTCGATGAGCACCTCGCGCAGCGCGCTGGGCTCGACCTCGCGGAGCGCCTGCATGAAGTCGTCCATGGTGACGACCATCTTCTCGAGGACCTCGATGGGGATCGGCTTGTCGAGGTCGATCTCGGGCAGGTAGCGGCGCAGCGCGCGCATGGCTGCCTCCTTCGCCAGGGCGCTGAGGTCCGCGCCCACGAAGCCGTGGCTGTTGTTCGCGAGGTAGTCGATGTCGAAGTCGTCGGCCAGCGGCATGGAGCGCGTGTGGATCTGCAGGATCTCTTTCCTGCCATCGCGGTCCGGGACGCCGATCTCGATCTCGCGGTCGAACCTGCCAGGGCGGCGCAGGGCTGGATCGACGGCGTCGACGCGGTTCGTCGCGCCGATGACGATGACCTTGCCCCTGGCCTTGAGGCCGTCCATGAGCGTGAGCAGCTGCGCGACCACGCGACGCTCGACCTCGCCCTGCGTCTCGTCGCGCTTGGACGCAATCGAGTCGATCTCGTCGATGAAGATGATGCTCGGCGCGTTCTGCTCGGCTTCCTCGAAGACCTCGCGCAGCCGGGCCTCGGACTCGCCGTAGAACTTGGACATGATCTCGGGGCCTTGGATGCTGTAGAACGCGGCGCCGCTTTCGTTGGCCACGGCCTTCGCGATCAGGGTCTTGCCCGTGCCCGGTGGACCGAAGAGCAGCACGCCCTTCGGCGGATCGATGCCCAGCCGGTCGAAGAGCTCCGGGTGCTTCAGCGGCAGCTCGATCATCTCGCGGACCTTGGTGAGCTGGTTCTTCAGCCCGCCGACGTCCTCGTAGGTGATCTTCGGCGCGTGGAGCTCCGTCTCGCTCACGGCCTCCTCGCGGATGTGCACCTCGGTGTTCTCGGTGATCTGCACGATACCCGCGGGGTTGACGTCCACCACGATGAACGGCAGCGCCCTGCCGATGAGCGCGATGCCGGGCACGATGACCGTGTCGCCCTTCGTCACGGGGCGCTTGAAGAGCCCGCGTTTCACGACGCCCTCGATGCCGGAGCCGAACTGCAGCTTCTGGCCCTCGTCGATGACGGGCGCCAGCACGATGCGGTTCGCGGGCGAGACGTCCGCCTTGCGCACGCGCACCTTGTCGCCGATGGACACGCCCGCGTTGTCGCGGATGAGCCCATCCATGCGGATGATGCCCTTGCCCTCGTCGTCGGGGTGCGCCCGCCAGACGATGGCGGCGGTGGTGTTCTTGCCGATGATCTCCACCACGTCGCCGACGGTGAGGTTGAGGTCGAGCCTGGTCGCGGCATCGACGCGCACGCGGCCCTTGGCGACGTCCTCCTGGACCGCCTCGGCGACCTTGAGGGTGACTTCCTTGACCATGGGAACACACCAACGGCGCGGCAACGGGGGCGCGCGCCCAGGGAGTAAAGGGGCATGGGGCGCCCCTGAGTTTAAACCTTTGGGGGTGTGCGGTCAGCCCCCACCGCGAACCATCGCAGCTTCCGACGCGCCCGCTCCGTCCAGCGCGTCGCATGCGACGCAAGCCGCGCCTGGGCATCGCGCTAGCTGGGGGCCGCGCCACGCTCGCCGCGCTGGCGCGCGATGGCCTCGTCGAGGGTCAGGCGCCCCGACGCGACTTCGCGCGCGAGATCGCGGCTGATGGTGACGGTGCCCTCGGACGCGATCCGCGACTTGCGCTGCAGGTCGCGCATCTCGCCATCGCTCGGGCGGATCTCGCGGTACTGGCGCACCTCGTGGCCCTGCGCCATGGCGATGGCTTTCGCCGCCGCGACGTCCGAGGAGGGCTGGCCGCGCAGCGCCACCGGGCTCGTGGAGGTCTCGTCCACGACCTCGATGCTGGCGCGGCTGGTGCGGTCGGCCCGCAGCAATTCGTTGATGATGCGGTCGCGCAGCGTGCCCGCGCCATGTCCAACCCGCACGACGAAGTGGTCCGCGCTGAGGGCCTCGATGGTGCGCGCGACCTCGTCCACCACCAGCTCGGGCAGGTGCACCTGCTCGGTGCGCAGCAAGCGGCCATCACCGTAGACCGCGATGCCGGGCCGCTCACCGGGATCGACGCCCACCACGACGGTCGTGTACTGCGGCCGCCCCGCGAGCGTCTCGAGGGCGAGGTCCACCGCGGGCTGCGCGAAGCCGCGGTACAGGGCCAGCTCCGCGAACGCGACGCGCCCCGCCTCGCCCGGGGTCGTGATGACCACGCCCACGCTGGCCGGCACGGGCTCGTCGAAGGCGAGGCTGAGGAAGGGGGTGTCGTGCTCCTTGAGGTACTTCACCAGGTCGTAGTAGGCGGCGAAATCCTGGGTGAGGAGCCCGATGGTCTTCAACAGCCCTGACTGGAGGGCCGCAGGCATAAGCGTTTTCAGGCCTCGGCCAACCCCCCGACCGGCCCTGTCCCATCCCCATGAAGCGGCCGCTGCACGGCGCGCGCGGAAACGCCGCGCTATTATAAGCGGCGCAGCATGGGTGCGCTTGGGATGCACTCATGCCGATGATGCGCGACACGCCTCCGCCGCTGCCTGCGGATGTGCTCCGCGACCTCCGCTCGACCCTGTCGCCGAGCTTCGGGCACAAGCTCGTGAACCACGAGGGCCACCAAGTGCTGGCCATCCACGTTCCGGGCGACGTGCCCGACCGCGAGCGCGACATCGTGCGCGCTTCGGACTACATCCCGGAGGAAGAAGTCGCGGTGGCGCGGGACATCCTGCTCATCGGCTCCGAGAAGATGATCCGCCTCGACGCGGTCCCGCTGCGCGACGCGGTGCGCGAGCGCCTGCGCGACGACGCGCCAACGTCCAAGGAGGCCAGGCGCATCCTCGAGCGCGCCTACGGCATCACGCTGTTCAACCCCGCCTCGAAGCCCCGCGAGCTGTGCCTCGCGGTGCGCGTGCCGCGGCTCACCATCCACGAGACCACCGCCGAGGACCTGCAAGCCCTGCAGGAAGCCCTGCAGCCCATCCTGGCCCAGCCGAACGCGGCGCGCACCGCCATGTGCTACATCGTCGCGGACAACGACTACCGCCGCTGCCCGCCCGACGAGTTCGCGCGCGTGCTCCGCGGCGAGGTGCCCCTCAAGCCGCCGCGCATCAACAACTACCTGACCGCGGGCGACAGCCGCAGCGGCCAGCGCATGGCGGTCGCGAGCAGCTTCAGCGGCTCGCCCTTCGGCATGCTCGTGACCCAGGCCGCGGCGCAGGACGCGAAGATGGAGGCCAACAAGGCCAAGAAGGGCGGAGCCCCCGCCCCCGCGCCCACGCCGGCCGCGCCCGCTCCTGCGCCCGCACCGGCCCCCGCGCCGCGCGCGCCCGAGGGCCTCGCCGGCCTGCTCCGCGGGCCCGCGGCCGCCGCGCCGCCTGCGCCGGCGCCGCCGCGCGCGCCCGTGGCCGCGCCGACGCCCGCCCCTCGCACCTCGACGATCATCGACGCGGAGGCGCCGATCGTGCGCGCGGTGAGCGCGCCAGCGCCAGCTCCGCCAGCCACCTTCGCCGACCCGGTCGTGCACATCGGCACGCAGCTCACGGGCCTGGGCTTCGAGGTCATCACCGACGTCCGCGACATGGGCATCCACCTCGCCGCGCACAAGGAGGGAGGCAAGCGCCTCATCGTGCAGCGCACGCCCGAGGCCACGCCGAGCTCGGTCCAAGGGCTCGCGAAGCTGTGCGGCGAGCTCGAGGCCGACGCGGGCATCCTCGTCGCGGACGCCGTGGCGCCGGGCACGTGGCTCGAGGCGGCCGGTACGAAGGTCGAGGTGGTGCCCGCAAGCACGGCGCTTGGGCTCGCGCTCTAGTCGGCGCGCTGGGCCCGGCGCCGCTGCCGACGCTCCCAACGAATCATGAGCTTCTCCCAAGGCCACGATGCGTCATACTGCATCTGCTCGAGGGAGGCGATGAACTCCTCCGTAGACTTCATCGGTGTGATCATGGGACCTCCCGGGTCTTGAGCCTTTCCAGGTGCGTGAGGTGGTGGGACACCTCGCGGTTGAACCTGCGCTGGCTCCTGCGCAGCGCCAAGCTCGCGAGCCCTGTGGCGAAGGCGGAGAGCACGAGGATCGGAACCGCGCTTTCGGCCGCGACCGTCTTAGCCAACGACGGCGAACGCGCCCGCTCCAAGCGCGACGCCCTGCGCGGTTTGCCACCGACCCTGGCTTGACTGGTACTCAGCCACGAGGGCGTGGATGCGCAATTGCACCGCGAGGGCATCCACGTCGTCAGCGTCCACGCGCCGGCCTGGACGGCACTCGCGCTCTTCAGCTTCATCCCGCGTTCCCGTGCAGCCGCGCAGCCGAGGAATATGGTGCGTCGCGATCGCGGGAGAAGCTACTTGCGCTCCAGCGCAATCCCTCGCGGGTGCGCCTCCTCCGCGGCCCGGCCAAGGCCACGACCGTTGCCCCGACGCGCCTCGCCCTGGGGTGCGCGCCCCTCGACGCGCTGCTCGGCGGCGGCGTCGAGACCGGCGCGCTCACCGAGGTGTTCGGGGCAGCAGGGACGGGCAAGACCAACCTCTGCCTCCAGCTCGCGCGCGAGGTCGCGCGCGCGGGCGGGCGCGTGCTGTACCTGGACAGCGAGGGGTTCAGCGGCGAGCGCCTCGCGCAACTCTGTGGCGATGACCTCGCGCTGGTGGAGCGCCGGCTGCTGGTCGAGCGCGTCGCGACCCTCGCCGAGCAGGCGCGCGCAGCGGAGCGCGCAGCGCGCATCGCGCGCGGCGTCGACGATGTGCGGCTCGTCGTAGTGGACTCGGCCACGCTGCTCTACAGAGTGCAGCTCGCCGAGGGCGAGGGCGTGGGCGAGCGCCGCGCGCTGCTCCGCACCCTCCACAAGCTGTGCGCGGCGGCGCGCGAGCGGCAGGTCGCGGTCGTCGCGACGAACCAGGTCTTCAGCATCCCCGGTCAAGAGGACGTCCAGGCGCTCGGCGGCCACGGCCTGCGCCACCTCGCGGCCTGCGTCGTGCGCCTGGAGCGGCTTCCGGCGCCAGGCGCGCGATCCGCGGTGCTCCTCAAGCACCGGTCGCGCCCGGAGGGTCTGCGGGCTACATTCAGGCTCGAATCCCGCGGGTTGGGCCCTCTGCAACGTCTGGACCACCTCGATCCGACTTCCACAGACTCTCCAAAACGCTTATCAAGGGCTCACGGCGGTGGTCCTGGCTAGCATGGCAGCCCGCGCCCTCGTCCTCGTCGCGCTCGTCGCGGCGGCCGCCCTCGCCGGCGCCGCCCAGGCGCAAGACCCCGTGCTGCCCATCCAGCCCCCACCGCGGCCCGAGTTGCCGTGGCTGCCCATCGCGACCCCCGTCGAGGTGCCGGCCACGCCCACCCCGCCGGGCATCGACGCGCCGCCCGGCGGCCTCGGGGGCGAGCCTGTGCCCACCGCGCCGGGCTTCGCGGGCCCTGATGGCAACTGGGGGGCCACCTACCTCGTCGCGGGCCTCGCGGGTTTCGGCGCCCTCGCCGGCTTGGCCGTGTGGGGCGGGACGCGCTTCCGCGGCACGGAGGAGATCCTGGAGCACGAGGTGCGCAGCGCGATCTACGCGTACGTGCAGGAGCACGTCGGCGCATCGCTCAAGGACATCACCGACCACCTGGGGCTCAGCACCACCAACGCGGTCTGGCACCTGCGCAAGCTCGAGGAGGGCGGCCTCGTCCGGGGACGCAAGTTCAACGGCGCGAAGATCTACTACCCCACGAGCGGCGGCGTCCAAGCGCGCAACCTCAGCATGGCCAGCGCGGCGCTGACCAACGGCAACGCGCGCACCATCCTGGCCTTCATCCACGCCCACCCCGGCGCGCACCAGCGCGAGGTGGCGCGGCTGCTCGACGTGAACCACGGCACGGTGCGCTGGCACCTGCGCAAGCTGCGCGACGCGGAGCTGCTCGAGGAGCGCCGCACCGGCGCGAGCGCGACGTACCACGCCACCACCCTCGGCGCCGAGGCACTGCAGGTCGTGCAGGCCCGCACGGCGGCGGCGCCGGCGGCCCAGGCCCTGCCCGAGCCCGCAGCCCTGCCGGCGGCCGGCCAGGCGTAGCCCAGACCGGCCCAGCGCCCCAAAGGCCACCGGGGGCCTTCCTCCATCCTTCAAACGGCTCCGGCCCTCAAGTCAAAGCCCGATGCGCGCCTTGCCGCTCCTGCTCCCGCTCAGCCTCCTGGCCCTCGCCCTCCCGGCCTTGGCCCTCGAGCCGGAGATCCCGGCGGGCACGGACGTCCAGAATCCCCTCCCGGGGAGCGGCGAGGCCCCCGGCGACAGCGGCAGCAGCCAAGCGAGCCCGCCGTCGCCGATCCAGAGCCCGGTCACGCCGCCTCAGGGCCTCGAGCTGGGCCCCCTGGAGATCACGCCCGACCTGGGGCTCGGCGTCGCCATCGGCGTGGGCGTGAGCATCGCCAGCCTCGCGGCCCTCGCGCTCGCCGGCAGGCTGGGCACGCGCTTCGTGAACAGCGAGAACGTGCTGGAGAACGACGCGCGGCGCGCCATCTTCGAGTACATCAAGACCAACCCGGGCTGCCACCTGCGCGAGACCGCCAGCTCGCTCGGCCTGAGCACCACGAACGTCCTGTGGCACCTGCGCAAGCTCGAGGAAAGCAACCTCGTGAGCAGCAAGAAGCTCGAGGGCTACAAGGTCTTCTACCCCGTCGAGGGCGGCGTCGAGGCGAAGCGCATGGGCCTCGCGCTCGCCGTGCTGCGCAACCCCAACGCCACCCAAATCCTGGGCATCATCGCCCGCACGCCCGGCGTGCACCAGCGCGAGATCGCGCGCATGCTCGGCGTCAACCACGGCACGGTGCGCTGGCACCTCAAGAAGCTCGGCATCGTGCAGCTCGTGCTGGAAGTCAAGAAGGGCGCCGTCTCGATGTACTACGTCAGCGCGCTCGGCCTGCAAGCCCTGGAGCGCGCCGAGTCGCGGCACGCGCTGCCCGCGCAGACGGCCCAGCCGCCGCCGATGGCGGAGCCGCTGGCGCCCGTCGCGACCGCGGGGCCGGGCGAGGCCGAGGCGTGAGCATCAGGAGAAGAAGGAGGGACAGCGCTGCGGTGCGTCGCGCTGTCACCGGTGTGCGCCCTTCAAAGCGGAGCGCGGCGGGAAGGTCGCAACGAGGGATCGGACGTCCCGGCCATCGTGTGGCGCAGGCCCGGGGGGAAGCCTTCGCCTGGGTGACGTTCACCCCCAGGGGGCGGCCTGGCCGGAGTCGTTGCGGCCCCAGCACCGGAGCTGGCCGACTGCCGTGCGGACACACGTGTGGTCGTAGTTCGACTCGACGTCCACAGCGTCCCCGCCCCCATAGCCCATGGTCTGGCCGAACGAGTTGTCGCCCCAGCAGAGCACGTTGCCGGTGGTGAGGAGCGCGCACGTGTGGAGGCGGCCCGCTGCGACGGCGATGGCGTCGTGGCCGTTGTATGGGTTCGTCTGACCGGTCGGAGGGGGCCCGTTGATGTTCCCGTCCCAGCCCCAGCAGAACACATCGTGCGCGGTCGTGACGACGCAGTTGTGCGCCGCCCCGGCGTCGATGGCGATGGCGTCTCCTCCCGCGTAGGGCGCCTCGGCCCCGTACAGCGCGTAGCCCATGCATTGCACGTTCCCGGACGCCAGGAGGTAGCACGTGTGCCAGGCCCCCGCTGCGACCGCGGTGGCGACGATGCCGCCGTTCGAGATGCTCGAGTAGCCGTTACCCTCGCCGTTGTCGTTTGCGCCCCAGCACTGGGCGCTGCCCGTGACGAGCAGGGCGCACGTGTGCCAGAGGCCGCCGCTGGCCTGGACCGCAGGCGTGGGCCCGGTGTAGCCCGTGCTCTGGCCGCGGTCGAAGGGGCCGCCAGAGGGACCTTGGCAGGCCACGTTGCCGGTCGTCAACACGAAGCACGTGTGCCAGGTGCCCGCGCCGGCCGCGACGACGTCGAGGTTGTTCCGGTCAGTCGACTGGCCGAAGCCGTTGTGGCCGTAGCAGTCGGCGTTGCCCGCGAGTGTGATCGCGCAGGTGCCATAGCTGCTCAGCGTCAGGTCCTTGGCCACCTGGGGCACGGTGCAGGGCAAACGCTTCCAGACGTCGGCGCGGAGGCCGTCCCAGATGGTCGCGTAGGTCTTGCAGGTCAGCGGGTTGGCCGCGATATCGTAGGAGCCGTGGCCGGTGCTGCTGGGCAAGCTCGCGAGCGACGCATAGGTGTCCGCGTCGAAGACCTGGGAGGGACCGCTCGACGTCACGTACACGCGGCGCCCCAAGTGATCCACGTCGATCCCCTGGGGGCCCGGCACGGAGAGCGTAGCGACGAGGGTCGCTGTGGAGCCCACGACATCGTAGACCTTTACGTTGTTGTTGCTGAGACTGGTCACCCAGACCCTGGTGCTGGCGAGGTCGGTCGCGACGTCCGTGGGCCCACTGGTCGAGATGGAGGGGAGCAGCACATCCGGCATGTTCGTGGCCCCGTCGATCACGGTGATCTTGTTCGAGACCGGATTGGCCACGAACACCCGGGTCGTCTGCTGCTGCACCGCGATGCTCTTCGACCCGATCCCCGGAGTGGTTCCGAGGGGGATCGACGCGAGGTGCGCGTTGTTGGGGCCGAAGACCTCTACGCTGTTGGAGCCCGGGCTCGAGACGTAGACCTTCCCGAGGGCCCATCCTACCGCGACCGCATAGGGCTGGCTCAGCCCCTGGGTCAACGTGGCCACCAACGAGTTCGTGGACGGGTCGATGACCGAGACCGTGTGGCTGAGGCCGTTCGCCACGTAGACGCGGTGCGGGCCGACGACGGAGAGGCCCGCGATAGGGCCGGCGGCCGCGCCTGGGTTGACCGCGACTCCATACGGCCGGACGTCGACACCGACGTGGGTGACGATCGCGTCGGTGTCCCCGTTGATGACCGCGAGCTGGTTGGTGTCGCGGAGGGCGACGTAGACCATGCCCTTCCCGTTGGACCCGGGGTAGTTGGACGTGAAGTCCACGGCCACGCCGTGCGGCCGGTCGATATTGGGACCGAAGTCGACGAAGGCCGGCGAGCCCGCAGTCCACGTGTCCGCGGCCGCGAGCTGCGGCAGCAGCAGCGCCGCGATGGCGAAGGGGACGAGGGCGCGCGGTCTCCGGGGTGGGCCGGCGGCCGTGCGGGCGGTCGTGGGCAGGCGCAATGAAATTCCCCGTAGGGCGCGGCGGTCGGCAAGGTGCGTGGCCATGGTTGGTGAAGCTCGGCCGCCCGCCAAGGCCCTTGGCAGAGAGTTCCGTGCAGTTGCCGGCCGGCCCCTGCCAAGGCTCAGCCCCTCGCAAGCGTAGGCCCCCTGGTGCTGCGCGCGCTGCTGCCATGGGCAAGGGCTAAACCCGCGGCTCCGCATCCCGCCCCGATGCCGGGCGAGGACGCCATCGACTACCCGCTGCTCGAGGACCACCTCCGCGCCCTTGCGCACGCGAGCCGTCTGGAGCTGCTGCACCAACTGCGCCTGCCGCGGGCGCTGAACGAGCTGCGCGTGGCCCCCGGGCGCTCCCGCGCCGGCACCAGCGCGGCGCGGCCCGTGGCGCGACAGAGCGTGCAGGCCCATCTGGACAAGCTCGTCGAAATCGGGGCCGTGCTGGCCCAAGAGCCGCAGGAGCGCGGCCGGCGCGGGAAGGAGTACGTGGTCAACGCGCAGCGCATGTACGAGATCACCGAGGAGTTCCGGCGCGTCACGGCCGTGACCCTCGGCGGCCCGGTGTCGCGCGAGGCCACCATCGAGGCCGCGCCGACGCGCCGCGCTCCGACCGAGACGGGCCCGCGGCTCGTGCTCGTCCATGGCCTGATGGAGGGCAAGTCCTTCCCGCTGCGGCGCAGCGACCTCGACGGCAAGCGCGGCTGGGTCCTTGGGCGCAAGCCGGGGCTGCCGGTGAGCTTGGAGTACGATCCCTTCGTGAGCTTGGTCAACAGCGAGATCGCGCTCGACCGCGACAATTACGCGCTCAGCGACCTCGGGAGCAGCAAGAACGGGACCTGGCTCAACTGGCAGCGTCTCGGCGACGCGCCCGCGCCGCTGGCGCAGGGCGACGTCATCGGCGTCGGCCGGAGCCTGCTGGTGTTCCGGCGCGCGTAGCTACGGCGCGGGCCCGACGTAGAACTCGTCCCAGGTCACGTCGGGCGACGCGGTGCAGCAGCCGGAGTTCGCGCCGTCGCCGAACCACAGGAAGTCGGGCTGGGGCGCGCCGGGTCCCGTCGCGGTCGCGGTGAGGTTGCCGTCGATGAACAGGTGGCCGGTCAGCGTCGGCCGCACGAGCACCACCTCGTACCAGCGCCCAGGACCGGCGAGGCCAGGGAACGGGATGTCCTGCAGCGCCGATCCGAAGGCCTGGAATTGCACCTTGTCCTCCCAGAGGTCGGCGTTGAGGAGCCGCGCGCCCGCGTTGGCGTAGAGGCCCATGCCCTGGCCGGTGTTCACGTTGGGCGTCTGGGCGACTTGCGCCCACCACGACGCCAGCGTCACGTCGGGGAGCGGCCCCGCGACGTTCTGGCCGAGGGTGCACCACGGCTGGCCCTCGCGGACGAGCGCTGCGCCGCCGATGGGCGTGGCCCCCACGGGAACCCACTGGGGATGCACGCGGCACGCGTCGCGCTCCGCCCACCGGGCAAGGTTCGCGTCGAAGCTGCCGTTGGTGATCGCGGACAGGGGCACGAGGTCGGCCGCGGCGGAGCCGGCGGCGAGCGCACATCCTAGGAGCATGGCGGAGCGCATCGGCATCATCGCGCGAGGCACCGCGCCCCGGTTCTTGCGGCTTGGCAGAGAGTTCCGTGCAGTTGCTGTCAGCGGGCTGCCGAGGAAGTTCGCTGCGCGCGCGCCGCGGGCCGCGGCACGACCCCCCGCAGCGCGCGCGCCATCGCGGCCGCATCGGGATGGCGGGCCGCGGCGTCTTTCGCGAGCCCGCGGGCCAGGACGTCGGTCAGCGCCGCCGAGGCGCGTGGCACCGGCATGGACGGCGCGCGCTGGGTCACGAGCGCGGTGGCGTCGTACTCGCTCTTGCCTTCGGTGTCGAAGGGCGGGGCGCCCGCCACCGACTCGTAGAGCGTCGCCGCGAGCGCATAGAGGTCCGCCGCCGGACCCACCGCCAAGCCCCGCGCCTGCTCGGGCGCAAGGTAAGGGAACGTGCCCACCAGCCCGGGCGCGCCGCCCCGCGTCTCGCCCGACACGACCTCGCGCGCGATGGTGAAGTCGCCCAGCTTCGCGCGGCCCTCGGCGTCGAAGAGGATGTTGCTCGGCTTCACGTCGCGGTGTACGATCCCGCGCTGGTGCAACGCGCCGAGCGCGTCGAGCACCTCGAGGCCCACGCGCAGCGCCTCGGGTTCGGGCAGCGGCCCCGCGCGCAGGCGGTCCGCGAGGCTCCCGCCCGGGGCGTACTCCATCACGAGCAGCGGCTCGCCGCCGGCGTCTTCGAGGCCGAGCACCTGCACGATGTGCGGGTGCTCCAGCAGCCCGGCCAGCCGCGCCTCCTTCCGGAACCGGCGCAGCGCGTCGGCGTCGCGCCGGCGGTCGCCGCGCAGCCGCTTGAGGACCACGTCGCGCGCGCCGCGCTCGTCCCTGGCTAGGAACGCCTCGCCGAACCCGCCGCGGCCGAGCTCGCGCAGGACGCGGTAGCGGCCCAGCACCAACCGGCCCGGGCCCAAGGCCCCAGGCGCCTCCTCGAGCACCGACATGAGCAGCGCATGGTCGCGCGCCGTCAGCCCCAGCTCGGCCCGCAACGCGCGGAGGGCGCGATCGTCCTGCCCGGCGCTCGGGCTCGCGCGCAGCGCTGCCGCGTAGGCTCGCGCGCGCTCGCGATGCAGGGCGGGATCACGGGCGTCGAGGCTGACGAGCCGCTGCAGCGTGGCTCGCGCGCGGCGCAGCGGCGGGAGCGCCAACGAAGCCGGCGCCGCGACGACGAGGAGCCCTGCCCCGATGCCTGTCGGGGAGGCGCCCAGCGCCGAGACCACCAGGCCCGCAGCGACGCCTGCGACCCCCGTCACGAGCAGCGCCGTCGTCAGCGTGGCCTTCCGTTCGCTGCGCGCGGTGCCGACGCTCGCGAGGTCGAAGCGTAGGATGGCCACGGCGAGCCCGACGGCGAAGGCGGTCAGCCAGATGAAGCGGGTCGAGTTGTAGCCCGGCAGGGCGAGCTGGGGGAGCAGCACCCCCCTGGCGTAGTCGTAGAAGCCGGCCGCGAGGGGGAGCACGAGCAAGGCGGACACGAGGACGCGGGCCCGGCCCTGCAGCCCCCATCCCAGGCGAAGCAGGGCGTAAAGGGACGCGCCCAGCGCGGCGAGGCCGGCTCCCGCCCCCAGCACCACGACCGCCAAGGACGGCGGCACCAGGGGCGGGTTGACCAGCGCGCCGAGGAAGAGCCCCGCGGTGTGGCCTGTGAGGAAGCCGACCGCGACCGCCACCATCGCGGCCTGCCGACGCAGGAGCGAGCCGGCCGGGGCCGCTGCGCCTGCACGCACGGCGGCGACGACCAGCCAAGCCTCCGTCGCGGCGATGGCGAGGCCCTGGACGCTCGGAAGCAGCGTGAGCGCAGGCCCGAAGGAGACCAGCCCCTCCTGGAGGAGAGGGGCGCCATCTGGGGAGACCAGCACCAACGTCTCGGTGCCCCATGGATAGGCGAGGAAAAGCGCCGCGACCAACGCAGTGTAGAAGGCGAGGGCCCCCAACGCGAGCCACCGTGCCCGCGAGCGCGGCTTCGGTAGGAACAACTCGTCCGCGATGAGCAGGAACAGGAAGGGGGAAGGCACCTCGTACAGGGACGCGGCGGCGCGGTAGGCCGTGAAGGCATCGGCCGTCGCGGCGTCGCGCATCAACTGGAACACCACGCTCGAGCCGGCCCAGAGCAGCAGCAGCGCGGCGAGGGCGCGGTTGAGGTTGCGCCGGGGAGCCGCCAGCAGCACCCACAGCCCAAGGGCCGCGAAGAGCGCGCCGATGGCGAGATAGAGCGGCAGCAGGCCCGCGGTGGCAGCCTCCCGCGGCGCCATGCACCGTCCCGACCGTCAGCCTTTCGGCCTCAGGCCAGCGCCGCGTACCCGAACAGCGTGTCGAAGTTGCGGCACCACACGGCGAGGCCGCGATACTGCGCGGGGTCCACGCCTCCTGCGAGTGGGACGTTGAAGTCGCCGCGCAGGGTCGCCTGGCCATCGGCTGCGCCGCCCGGCACCGGGACGCGCACGCCGTTGCCCTCGACCTCCGCCGCGCTCCAATCGCTGGTGCCGCGGGTGAGGTAAAAGTACACGTCAGGGCCCGAGGTCGCGTCGTAGTCCTCGAAGCGCAGGAACCAGCCGTCCTGGCCTTCCAGGAGCTTCACGCTGCCCTCCGAGTGGTGCAGCGCCGCGCCGTCGCGCAGCGTGCCCCCGCGCGCCTCACTGCCCATCATGGCGCCCGCCGGCAGCTCCTGCGCCACCGTGGTCGAACCCTTCGGCGCCAAGTACACGAAGCCGACCGCGGCGGCGACCACGACCACGACGCCGGCCACCGCCAGGAGCACGAGCTTGCGTTGCTGCATGGCCCGGCAGCGGGCGAGCCGATCATGAGCGCTTGCCCAGATTGGTTCCAGAACCAGAACAATGGGAGAAGCCGCGCCGCCGAGCACTTTCGCCCACCTCCCCCCTCAACCTTCATGGCCCCGCGCCGCCTAGCCCGCGCGTTGCAGGTCGCCGAGCTGGCCCTCGACCCGCGCCTCCGCGCGAAGCTCGAGGAGATGGGGTACACGAGCCTCTACCCCAGCCAGGAGGAGGCAGCGCCCCTCGCGCTCGGCGGCAAGAACCTGGTCGTGGCCGTGCCCACCGCCAGCGGCAAGAGCCTCGTCGCCTACGTGGCCATGGTCAACGCCGTGCTCACGCGCGGCACCAAGTGCCTCTACATGGCCCCGCTCCGCGCGCTCGCATCGGAGAAGTTCGAGGAGCTGCGCGAGTTCCGCTCGCTGGGCATCAAGGTAGGCCTGAGCATCGGCGACCTCGACGCGGCCGACCCGCGCCTGCGCGACGTGGACATCCTCGTCTGCACGTCGGAGAAGGCCGACGCGCTGCTGCGCCACAGCGCGCACTGGGTGAGCGAGCTCGGCCTCGTGGTCGCGGACGAGGTCCACCTGCTCAACGAGCCCGACCGCGGTCCCACGCTGGAAGTCCTCCTGACGCGATTCCGCCACCTCAACCCGAACGCGCAGCTCATCGCCCTCAGCGCGACCGTGCGCAACAGCCAGGAGCTCGCCGGCTGGCTCGAGGCGAACCACGTCACCAGCGACTGGCGCCCGGTGAGCCTCAAGGAGGGCGTGTTCTACGGCCGCGCCATCACCTTCGCCGACGGGTCCAAGCAGGAGGTCAAAGCGAAGCGCGGCGACCCCGTCTCGGACCTCGTGGCGGACAGCCTCGCGGGCGGTGGCCAGTGCCTCGTGTTCGTCAACACGCGCAAGAGCACCGAGACCGCCGCGGAGCGCCTGCGCGCATCCGTGACGCCGTTCCTCGACTTCGCGTCGAAGACCGCCCTGCTGGACGTGGTCAAGCAGCTCGGCGGCGACGAGGCGACCACCGTCGAAGGGAGGCTGGGCAAGGGGGTGCGCGACGGCGTCGCGTTCCACCACGCGGGCCTCACGAACCGCCAGCGCAGCGCGGTCGAGAAGGCCTTCAAGGCCGGGCTCCTCAAGGTCATCGTCGCCACCCCGACCCTTGCGGCCGGCATCAACCTGCCCGCGCGGCGCGTGGTCGTGCGCGACACGTGGCGCTACGACAGCGACGTGGGCAACGCGCCGATCAGCGTGATGGAGTACAAGCAGATGGCCGGCCGGGCGGGACGCCCCAAGTACGACACCACCGGCGAGGCCATCACCATCGCCAAGACGATCGAAGCCCGCGAGGACATGCTCGAGGGCTACATCCTCGCGAAGCCCGAGCGCGTGACCTCCAAGCTGGGCAGCGAGGGCGCGCTGCGCGTCCATGTGCTGAGCAGCATCGCGGCCGGCTTCACGCCCACCGAGGAGGCGCTGCAGCGCTTCCTCGAGTCCACCTTCCTCGCGCGCCAGACCGACACGGCCGTCATCGACGCCGCGCGGGCCCGCGTGATGCGCTTCCTGCGCACGAAGGGCTTCGTCGAGGAGGGCGAACGGCTCGAGCCCACGCCCTTCGGCCGCCGCACCTCGCAGCTCTACATCGACCCGCTGAGCGCCGTGGCGCTGCGCGAGGCCCTCGAGAAGGCCCAAGGCAAGGCCGACCAGGTCACCGAATTGGGCTGGCTGCATGCTCTGACGCGCGCGCCCGACATGCGCAACCTGTTCGTCAAGGCCGGCGACGACTGGCTCGAGGCCGACGCGGCCGAGGCAGAGCCGGAGCTCCTGACGCCGATCCCCACCGGTGGCGGCTACGAGTTCTTCCTCGCAGAGCTCAAGACCGCCTTGCTGCTGCGGGACTGGATCAACGAGGTGCCCGAGGAGCGCATCGAGCAGCGCTTCGACGTGTACCCGGGCGACGTGCACAACAAGGTCGAGACCGCCAAGTGGCTCGCCTACGCGGCGCGCGAGCTGGCGCACCTCTTCAACCGCGACGCCCTCAAGCCGCTGGCCGAGCTGGAAGCGCGCATCGACGCGGGCGCGAAGCGCGAGCTGCTGCCGCTGCTCAAGCTGCGCGGCGTCGGCCGCATGCGCGCGCGCGCGCTGTACCGCGCCGGGTTCAAGAGCCTCCAGAGCCTGCGCGAGGCCGAGGTGCCGCGCCTCGTCCAGGTGCAGGGCATCGGCCCCGGCGTGGCGCAGAGCATCAAGCAGCAGCTCGGCCAGGTGAGCGAGACCGAGCAGACAGGCCTTGGAGGGTTCGATGCTGCCCCCTGACGTCGCGGTCGCAACGCTCCGTGGGCGGCTCGGCGATCCCCGCGCCGCCCTCGCGCGCGCAGAGGCAGCGGCCCAGCCCCACGGCAGCGAGGTCCAGCTCGTGCGCGCCGAGGCCGTGGTCAGCGAGGCCCACCTCGCGAGCGCGGCGCTGCACGCACGGCGCGCCGTCGCGGAAGGCAGGGCGCGGGCCCAGAGCCTGGGCCTCGAATTCTTGCGCTACCTGGCGGGCGAACGACAGATCGCGCGCGCCATCGCCACCGCGGGCTTGGCCCCTGAAGGCCGCGAGGCGATCGCGGTCGCGCTCGGCGGCGACCCCCGCGCCGCGCTCAGCGCGGTGGCGCGCGCCCTCGCGGTCGACGTGGTGTGGGCGCTGCCGGCGGCGCGCGGCGACGAGCGAGCCGCGCTGGAGCGGGTCGCGCTGCTGGACCTCGAGCGGTAAGCGCGCCTTGCGGGGGCGAACCTTTTATAGGCGCTGGCGCTTCCCGGCACCGCGCGCCGCGCCGCGCACCGTGCCCTCGTGGGGTAGTCTGGATATCCTTCAAGATTGCGGATCTTGTGACCTGGGTTCAAATCCCAGCGAGGGCGTCTCGGGCCGCGCCCGCGGCCCCTGTCACCGGCCCTGGTGACAGCGTCTTTTCCTCCGGGTGACAGCCGCCAGGCTTTGGCCGCGGTGGCCCACCGGGGAGCCGTTGCCTCCCAGGGTGCCCTAGATGCGCTGGGCCCTCGTCGCGCTGCTGCTGCTGAGCCCCGCCCTCAGCGCAGCCGCCCACCCCGGGCATGCCGACGAGCCCACCGCGACCAAGCCTGCCCCCGCGCCCGCGCCGACGCCCGCCGAGCCCTCGCCCTGGACCGGCCCCGTCCAGCCTGGGCCTTGGCCGCCTCCGCCGAACGCGACGGGCAACGCCACGAACACCACCAAGGGCAGCAAGGCCGCGGCGCCGATCGCGCTCACGTACGACCCCATCGTCGGCGGCGCGGGGGGCCGCGAGTGGCTGGGCTTCAAGGCCGATGCGCAACGCACCGGCGCGAGCGCCGCGCGCCCGCCCACCGCGCCCGCGAAGAAGTGGGACGCGAAAGGCCAACCGGGCTACGGCATCGCGTCCGAGCCGGTGGTCGCGCACAACTTGGTGTTGTTCGCGGACCTGGGCCGCAAGGTCTACGCCCTCGACGTCGGCACGAGCTTCAAACGGTGGACGGTCGACGTGCCGGGCCGCGTCCTCGCCGGGCTGGCGGTGGACGACGACACCCTCATCGTCGCCTGCGCCGACGGCGTGGTGCTGGGCCTGCATGTGCTGACGGGCACGGAGCGCTGGAACGTCTCCCTCGGCCAGCGTGTGAGCGCGGCGCCGCTCGTGGCCAACGGCATCGTGTACGTCGTCGGCGAGGCGGGCCGCGTCACGGCCCTCGAGGCGCCGAGCGGCGCGTGGCGGTGGAACGCGACCCTGGGCCCCGTGCAAGGGGGCGTTGCGCCGCTGCTGATGGCTGGCCGCGTGCTGGTGGGGCTCGCGAGCGGGCAAGTCGTCGCGCTGCAGCCGCTGACCGGCGCGACCCTCTGGACAGCCTCGGTGGGCGCGCCCGTGACCGCGACGCCCGTCGGCGCGCTCGGCCGGGTCATCGTGCCGAACCTCGGGCTGACCGCCCTCGACCCCAACTCCGGCCGCGTCGTGTGGACCAAGCCCGCCGGCGCGTTCCTGCGCTCGTCGCCGGCCGCGGGCCAGGGCATGCTCGTGTACGGCGACCCCGAGGGCCCCGGTCTGATGGCCGCGGACGCGTTCTCGGGCGAGCCGCGGTGGCACGCCGCCTTGACCACGTTCGTGGAGACCGCCCCGGTCATCGCGGGCGACGTCGCCATGGCCGCGGCCCTCGACGGCACCGTCGCGGGCTTCGCGGTGCGCAACGGCACGGCCCTCTGGACCGCCGACGCGGGCGAGCGCGTGCGCACCTCGCCCCTGGCCCTCGATGGCCGCGTGCTGGTCGCGCGCGTCGATGGGACGCTGCGCATGCTCGGCGACGCCGACGTGACCGCGGCCACGGCCGACGATGCCGCGGCGGCGCCCGCCCGGGGCGACAGCTTCCTCAGCCTGCTGCCGGTCTTCGCGGCCATCGCCGCGCCCTACGTGCTCGTCAAGCGCGTGCGCGACCGCATGGCGCGCCAGGCCAAGTCTGCAGAGGATGCGCTG